>JAKEER010000494.1 GCA_022616615.1 Acidobacteriota bacterium | reverse complement strand
GCGGCGTGAGAGCCGCCTCTGAAAATCCCCTCTTGCGAGGGGTGGCGCGTAGCGACAGCGGTCGCGTAGCGCCGGGGTGGGTCCACCCTGGGGGTCCACCCGGGGTCCACCCTGGGTCCACCCTGGGTCCACCCCCTGCCGCAAAAGACGCGGCGTCCCCCTTATCAAGGGGACAAATCTACACTTTTCATCGAACGTGGCGCGGCAACTCGGCATGAAAAACTCTTCTGAAAATCTTCCTCGTCCTCGATGAAAAGCCGAGTACGACGAGGACAAGAACGACGACGACATTCTCATCCTGGTTGGCGCTGCCGCAGCGGCCCGGAAAACTCTTGTGAAGACGGGGCAATCGTCGTGCCCCATGCGATTGGCCCGTTGCCCAGGATGTTTCGAAGGGTGCTACTGATGAATGGGAAGTACTTCGTTAAGCGAACCGGAACGATAGCCCTCAAGGTCAATAGTTACGTACTTGAACCCGAGGGCCTTGAACTGAGTGACCAAAATGGCCGCCATGGTCACGTTGAGCGCCTTGGGCAGCTCTTCGGGAGAGAACTCCAGGCGGACCAGTTCTTCGTGGTAGCGCACTCGAAAAATGCGGAAACCAAAATCGCGCAGAACGGTTTCTCCCTTGTCCACAATCGAGAGCTTTTCTGCCGAAATGGCCGTTCCGTAAGGGAAGCGGGATGACAAGCAAGGCAACGCCGGCTTGTCCCAGGTGGGCAAACCGGCCTTGCGCGAAAGCTCGCGAATGTCCAGTTTGGTCATCTGAGCTTCCAACAAAGGGCTGCGCACCGAATGCTCCTTGGCAGCGCGCCGTCCAGGGCGGTAATCACCAAGATCATCATGATTCGTGCCGTCGATCACCGTTTGATAGCCCTTCGCTGTGGCCAGTGCTTCAAGCTTGGTAAACAGCTCACTCTTGCAAAAGTAACAACGATTCGGAGCATTCTCTCGATAGGCGGGATTGTCCAATTCTTCCGACTCAATCTCCAGATGGTTGAGGCCAAACCGGTCGACGAAACTGGCAGTTTCCTTCTTTTGGAACTCCGGATAAGACGGGCTTATGGCCGTGACACAAAGCGCGTTCTTCCCCAGGGTGCGATGAGCCATGTAGGCCAGGTAGGCGCTGTCAACGCCGCCGCTGAAGCCCACGACAACGCTTTGCATCTCGACAAGGATCTGGGCGAGACGCTCCTCTTTCTGCTGCGCTGTCAATGGTTCCAAGCCTGCTGTTTGTGTCGTCATAAGCAATTCTTGCGGGCGTATCTTACAGCTGCCGGAGCACCGATTCTAGCACGTCGATCGCCCGTGCGTACTCGTCAATTTCGATGTGTTCTTCCGGCGTGTGGTCGAGGGAAGAATCACCGGGGCCGTAAGCCAGCATGGGACAGGGCCAGTGGGGCGCCACCACGTTCATGTCGGCGGTTCCAGTCTTGACTTTGAACTTGGGGTCGCCGCCCTGTCGGCGAATCGACTGCAAAAAACATTTCACCAGGGCATTCGACTTTCCGGTGCGTACGGCCAGCTCGCCGCCGGAGAAGGACATCCGGGCGCCATTCGTCGTCTCCTGAAGAAACTGCTTGAAGTCTTCCAAAGGAAAGCCGACCGGCAGACGAAAGCCCATTTTCAGACGAGCAGTCTCGGTAATACCATCGTTCTCCGAATTGAAAGAGCGAATCGAAGGATCCAGAGTGTCGAAAGCGCTTTTGTCTTGGTTAAAAGGACGGCACCAGGCCTGGACCGCATTCCAATAGTCCACCGCCTGTTCGCAGACCAGTTTGCCTTGCGCCGCAGTGTGCTTCAGCGAAATCTGCAGCTCATAGTCCAGCAGCAAGCGGCCTTTGTAGCCCATCGTGATCGCGTTCCAGCGGCTGGGCTCCCCGATGATGCAATAGTCGGGTGGCGCGAAATCCTTGACCGCCTGCCGCGCGCCGAGCGAGGTTGTGGCTTCCTCTTCCACGGCGCCGATGACGACGATCTTCTTGCCCGAATGCCTGATGTCGTCTTTCAAACGCGCCGCGGCAGCAATGAAACAAGCCATAGGGCCCTTGGCATCAACCGAACCGCGACCGTACAGCTTTCCGTCCCGAATCTCCACGGGAAGTCGCCCGGGAACCGTGTCGATGTGCCCCAGCAAGATTACCGTGTTGTGGCCAGCGCCCAAAGTGCCGATGGCGTTGTTCACGGCATCCTGGTGGGCTTGAAAACCAAGCTCCCGCATAGCCGCCACGAGGAAACCTGAGACTTCTGTTTCCTCGTGTGAGGGGCTGTAGATCTCCACCATACGCTGCAGCAGTAAAAGTTCTGATGTGCGGAAATTGGTCAAGGGAACGGCGGTTGAGTTCTTAGCTAGTTTCTGTCGCGAAAGTCGGAAAGTCTTGCAGTGTGTGGCTTTGAGCCGAACTCTCTAAAAAATTTCGGCGCCCCTCGCCCCAACGAGGGAGAGCGGCCAGGGGGTGAGGGGGCTTACCACGCTGTGACAGCATGCGCCTGTCTTTCCCCCATCTGGCGGGGTTCTTTGGGCTCGGTTCGGGAATCGATGCGGCGTGCCTGCCCCCTCACCCCCAACCCCTCTCCCCGCTGGCCCCCGCTGGGGCGAGGGGAGCCGAACCGTTGAAGAGCGCGCAAGAATAGCGCAGGCACGGCCTCGCGCGAGTTTCGCGACCGAAACTAGACTAGCTACTCGGTTTGGCGCAATTAGCCCTTCATCGCAGCCATTCCGGCAACGCCTGCGATTTTCGCGCTTCTTCTTCCAGCTCGTCGATGGACTTCCTTACTTCAGCCCTTTTCTGGTTGAGGTCCTCGATGCGCTTGGCCACTTGAACTCGTGTATCAGACGAACTGGCCCGCATCTTGCCGCTCCGGGTAACCTTGACGCCGCTGGTGGCATTCAGTTGATTGTATCTCGTCTGCTGAGCCGCAATCTGTGAATCTAGCGCTTCCAGACGCTTGCGCAGCGGCCGCATTTTCTGCTGCCAGTATTCACGGTCATGGCCCTGCTTGTCGCGATAGCCGTCGATTCCGGACGCCTTGCCCGGCGGCCTGGACGAAGAAGGGTTGCCAGGCGGAGACTGATTGATGCGTGTCTTGTTCTTTAGGTCGCTGAGGTCTTCGTTCGTGTAAACCTTCTTTGATCTCTGCTTTGGCGACTTTTCTGCTTGCGAGGCTGCGGCTGGCGTCTCGTCGCGAGCCTGGACATTAACCACAAACACACCCGGCAACAGGGAAAACACGGCCAACAAAACCAACAATCGACAAATGCACAGCATGTGAAGGTGCCTAGGATCTCTGAACTCGGCGGGAGATGGCCCTATCGCAAAACTTCGGCCGTTGCAGCCGCGACGCGTCTCAGGTCATCGCGCTCAATCACGAGTGGAGGCAGGTAACGGATCACGGTCGGTCCCGCGCCCAGCGCTAGAATACCTTGCTCCATGAGCTGCTGAATATAAGGACCCGCTTTTTCTTTCAACTCAATGCCCACGATCAAGCCCATGCCGCGAACCTCGCGAATTTTGGGCGACTTAACCTTGCGCAACTCCGCCATGAACTCTTGCCCCAGCTCCTCCGCACGCCTCGCTAATTGGAGATCTTCCATATATTGGATAGCAGCATTGGCGGCAGCACAAGCCAGAGGATTCCCTCCGAAAGTGGAAGTATGCGCCAGCTTGAAGAGCTTGGTTGAAATCGCTTCGCTGATTCCGATGGCACCCATGGGAATGCCTCCGCCCAGGGATTTCGCCAGGCAGAGGATGTCGGGCTCGATACCAAAATGTTCCAGAGCAAACATCTTTCCGGTGCGGCAGAATCCGGTCTGTACTTCGTCGAGAATTAGCAGTGTGCCTGTTTTCCGGCACTGCGCCTCAACTTCCAGGAAATAGTCGCGCGATCCAGGCCTCACGCCACTTTCTCCCTGCACCAATTCCACGATAAACGCCGCTGTTTTCTCAGTGATGGCTTGGCAAGTCTTCTCCAGGTTGTCGAACGGAACGTGAGAAAAGCCAGGCACCAGCGGCTCGAAGGGCTCGCGGTATTCTTTGTTCCAGGTGGCGCTCAAGGCGCCCATGGACTTGCCGTGATAGCCGCGCATCGTGGCTACGATGTCTGTACGGCCCGTTGCCAGCCGGGCGAACTTAAAGGCGCCTTCGATGGCTTCGGCTCCGGAGTTGCAGAAGAAAAACCGGGAAATGCGTGGCGGCGTCAGGCGCGCCAGCCTCTCCAGCAGCAGCGCGCGCTGATCGTTGTAAAACAGCTCAGTGCAGTTTACGAGCTTCTGCGACTGTTCCTGGATGGCGCGGTTGACGTAAGGATTCTGGTGACCAACATTGGCAGCGCCCTGGCCGCCAACACAGTCAATGTATTCCCGGTCGTCTTCACTCCACAGCCGGGCACCCTGGCCGCGAACAATCACAAGCTTGCGTTTGTGATAAGTCCCTGCCCCGTGCTGGTCTTCCAGCTCCTGGATGGAAGATTGGATTTGTTGAGCCATTTCGTCACATTCTCTCAGATTGGACTGCTATTCGACAGAACCGGAGTGTCGGCGAAACGGAGAACCGGTGAGGACACCATTCCCATCGCCGTTTCTCCGGTTCTCCGGCACGCCGTTACGCTTTGTTTCTTCTAGACTGCCGCGTTGCCCAATCTCACGCCACATTCAATTCCGGCGCCTCAACCGGTGCGGCCAGCGCTGTCCGGAAAAACTCTTCAATCCGCTCCATAACTTCGCTCTCACTCTGGGATTCGTAGATCGACTTGCGCAGCGCGGCGCCGTAGGGAATGGCGTGAGTGAACCACGAGGCAAACTGCTTCATCTTGCCGATGGCGCCCGGAGTTTCCTCTTCGAACAACAACTGGAAGTAGCTCTTGATGAGGTGATACTTGGCGGTCACGTCCGGCTGCGTGAGTGGCAGCCTATTTTCCAGTTCGTGGATTTGGCGGAACATCCAGGGATTGCTCAGCGCACCGCGGCCAATCATGACCCCGTCGCAGCCGGTCTCACGCTTCATGCGGGAGGCGTCTTCCGGTGTGACGATATCTCCATTGCCTACTACCGGAATCTTCAGGCTGGCCTTCAGCTCGCCAATCAGGCTCCAATCGGAATGCCCCGCAAACCCCTGCACACGCGTTCGGGGATGGAACGCGATGGCATTAATGCCAATGTCCTCGGCCATTTTTCCAACCTGCACTGAGACAATCTCGCTCTCGCTCCATCCCGCCCGGATCTTGATCGTAAAGGGCATGTCCGTCGTGGCACGAATGGTCTTCAGAATCTGTTCCAAAAGTTTCGTTTCGCGCAGCAGCGCTGATCCTCCGCACGCCTTGACAACTTTCTTTGCCGGACAGCCCAGATTCAGATCGATCGCGTCAAAGCCCAAGTCTTCAACCATGCGGGTCGCTTCTGCCAGCCGTGACGGATCAGCACCGAAAAGCTGGGCCGTAACCGGACGCTCCTCGTCGTGGTAGAACAGCATCCGCTTGCTCTTCAACGAATTCCGCGTCAATCCTTCCGCGCTGGTGAACTCCGTCATTACCAGGCCGCAGCCGCCCAAGCGCTTAATGAGCCGCCGAAAAACGCTGTCGGTAAGACCAGCCATAGGAGATAGGAAGGTCGGAGGGTCAACGATAAGGTCTTTAATGCGGATCACAGAACGGCTCCCAGCCTAAGAGCAAAGCAGCCATTGTATCTTGGTTTGGAGGTGGATGGAAACGCTAAACCAAAATCCTATCTCTCTGTTAGATCGAAATAATTACTTCTAACGACATCTGGAAATTTAGACGAAAAAATGTCAAAAGCGGTCATTGCATGGCTATCAAAACTGGGACCGCTTGCAACATGTTCCCAAGTCAACTGAAGGGACCGCTCCAGCTTTCGAGGAGAGAAGTCTTGAAGACAGGCACGGCAAAGCTTTCCTGGCTTTCTTTCCGCGACACCTCGCTTTTCATGCTGCTCGGCGCCACCATCAATTTTCCCCCGTGCCTGGCACAGGCTCTGGATCTTCCCGTTCTAACCCGTGTTGAACAGATCACAGAGCTCACGCCCCAACAGGCGAGGCGGGGTTACCCAGTTCATTTGCAAGGCATCGTGACCGTCTACGATCTGAATGCCCGCCTCCTCTACGTTCAAGACGACACCGGAGGAATTTATATCGATCCGCATGGCAGGCGGCTTGAGTTGCAGCCCGCAGATAGGGTAGAGATTTACGGCAGCACAAGCCATATGGGATCTGCCCCGTTTATTCTCAAGGATCGCATTCAGCCTTTGGGTAAGGCCTCTTTGCCGGAAGCGCCGCGCTTGTCGGTGGCCGAGCTGGGCTCCGGCAGGCACGAGGGGCGGTTCGTGCAAGTAGAAGGGGAGGTGACCTCGGCCACTCGGCATGACGACAAGCTTTCGCTGGACTTGCCTGCGGGAAGCCTCTCCCTGAGAGTTCTGTCTCTGGTGTCGGGTGGTCCCGATCCAACCACGCTGACCGGTGCCCGAGTGCGGGTGCGCGGCGTCTGCGCGACGAAAGGGGATGAACACGGGAGAACAGTCAGCTTGTGGATGTATGTCACCAGACCGCATGACCTCGAAGTGATCCAGGTTTCGAAGGCCCCATTGACCGGTGTCGCATCGGCTCCATCCCTCAACAACTCCATTGGAGACCGCCTGGATTCAACCAGCTCAACACAGAAGCTGAATCTTCCTTTACTGACGGAAGCGCGGCAGGTCTTGAATCTCCCAAGGCACCAGGCCAGACAAGGCTATCCGGTTCGCGTCAAAGGGGTGGTGACGTACCATGATCCCGCCTGGGCGTCATTATTTGTACAGGATGCGACTGCCGGAATTTACGTCGACCTTGGGAAAAAGACCATCTCTTTAGAACGAGGCCAGTGGGTTGGAGTGGAGGGCGTCAGCGCTCCGGGCGAATTTGCTCCCATGATCGAGACATCACATTTGCGGGTGGTCGGTCGGGCGCCAATGCCTGCGGGTCGAAAGGTGTCGGTAGATCAACTGGCCAGTGGCCGGCACGACAGCCAATGGGTGGAGACCGAAGGCGTGGTGCGCTTCGCCACCGAATCGTCAGGCTACCTCGTTCTCGACCTGGCAGCGGGCGGAGGTCGCTTGAAAACGATGATTCTGGAGTTTGACGAGGAAAACCCCGACCGCTGGGTCGATGCCACTGTCCGCGTCTGGGGAGTAGCGGCGGGCAAGTTCAATCGAAGAGATCAATTGATTGGAGTCCAGCTGTTTGTGCCTGGCATGCGAGATCTCCAGGTCCTCAAGGAGCCTCCGGCAGACCCGTTTGACCTCCCTGTGCAGTCCATTGAAAGCCTTTTCCGCTACTCCTCAGACGAGAAGTCCAATCACCGGGTTCGAGTCCAGGGGGTCGTCACCCTCCAGCGCCCGGGCAAGACTCTGTATATTCGAGACGGCACCGGCGGGCTTCACATTGACACCTGGCAGAGGACGGCGGTTCAGCCTGGTCAGCGCATTGACGTGATTGGGTTCCCGGGTGTGATCGAATACAGCCCGGTTTTGCAGGACGCCAACTTCCGGGCGGTGGAAGGGGATGGGCCGGCCCCAGTGCCAGTCGCTATCACGGCGGAGCAGGGATTAGAGGGTCGGCACGATGCCGAACTCGTGCAGATCGAAGGGCGGCTGCGGGACCGCAGCTTGACCCAGAGTGAAGAGATTCTTCTCCTGCAAGACGGCAAACTCAGCTTCAGCGCTCAATTGGAGGCCAGCAGCAGCCAAGGCGCTCCGACCGAACTTCCGGTTGGAAGCCGCCTCCGGCTCATTGGAGTCTGCGCGGTCCAAAACTCCCCAAGCGGCCGCCCTCTCTCCTTCCGCGTTCTGCTGCGCTCCGCCGCAGATATTTCGATCTTGCAGAGCCCCTCCGGGTGGACGCTTTCACGCCTGCTCACGGCGGCTGGAATCATGGCTGGCCTGATGTTTTCTGCGCTAGTCTGGGTGGTTGTGCTCAAGCGCCGAGTAAACCACCAGACAGGCGTCATCCAGCAACAGGTAACCCGCCTGGAAAGAACCAACCAGGAGCTGCAGCGAGCGATCGACAATGCAAATGACATGGCTACAGCGGCCCAGGTGGCCAACCAGTCCAAGAGCGAATTCCTCGCGACGATGAGCCATGAGATACGGACTCCGATCAACGGCATCATGGGCATGACCCACCTGGCACTGCAGACGCCGTTGAGCTTGGAGCAGCGAGAGTACATCGAGATGGTGAGAGGATCTGCTGATTCTTTGCTAACCGTCATCAACGACGTTCTCGACTTCTCCAAGATCGAAGCGCGCAAGCTGGAGTTGACTTCCGCCGCGTTCAGCCTGCGTGGCTGCCTGGATGAGACGGTAAAGGCTCTTGCGGTGCGTGCTCACGAGAAACAGGTGGAATTGATCTGCTGCGCGGCGCCTGAAGCGCCGGAAATCCTGGTTGGCGATTCGGGCCGGCTGCGCCAGGTGTTAGTCAACCTGATCGGAAACGCCATCAAGTTTACGGTGCAAGGCCAGATCACCGTGGAAGTGAATCTGGCGAGCAGTGCCTGGGGCGATTCACCTGCTGGCCCGAACGACTCTGAGAGTTTTCTTGACACGCCATTGCCCTCTGCCATGTTGCATTTCTCCGTTCGCGACACGGGCATCGGGATCCCGATGGCCAAGCAACGCTCGATCTTCGATCCCTTCACGCAAGCGGACGGCTCTACGACGCGCAAGTTCGGAGGTACCGGGCTGTTGACCATCTCCGCCCAGCTCGTGGCGATGATGGGAGGGCGAGTCTGGGTAGAGAGCGAGCCGGGTCGAGGTAGTTGCTTCCACTTCACGGCGCGGCTGGGCTTGAACCCTCGCTTTGGGCCGGTCGAGACCCAGAAGCTGCCCCCCGAACTCGAAGGGATGCCGGTGCTCATCGCCGACGACAACGCTGAAGCCTGCCGGGCAATGGAAAAGATTCTGCTTCATTGGAACCTCAAGCCCACGCTGGTTCACAGCGGGGCGGCGGCGATGACCTGCATGAAGCAGGCTTGCAAAAAGGGCCAGCCCTTTCCCTTGGTGCTGCTGGACGAGCACCTCGCGGGCATAGACACCCTCGCGCTGGCAGAGCCTGCGGCGTTCCAGGCAGAAACCCGCATTCTGCTGCTGAGGCAGGCGGGCTGGCCCGGCGAAGACACTCATAGCTGCTTCTTGAGAGCCTTGGCTTCACTGTCCAAACCGGTGCGGGAGTCCGATCTCCTGAGCGCTATCCTCTTATTGCTTGGCAGGGAGCTGCCACGGCAGGACAAGACGGCGCCCGCCCCGCTCCCAGCCCGGGCGCAGCGGCGCCTGCAAATCCTGCTGGCGGAAGACAATGAAGTGAACCAGAGAGTGGCGACCGTTCTCTTGCGAAAACAGGGCCACACGGTGACAGTAGCCAGCACTGGCCGCGAAGCCGTAAAGGCTGCCGCACGGGAAGAATTTGATGCCGTACTGATGGATCTCCAGATGCCGGAGATGGGTGGACTTGAAGCGGCACAGGAAATTCGCCAGCTCGAATCGGGCGGCCTGCTGGCTGCCGGTAACCGGACCACGGGAAGCCACCGCCTTCCCATCATTGCCATGACGGCCCATGCGATGATCGGAGACCGGGAACGATGTCTGGAAGCCGGCATGGACGGCTATGTTTCAAAACCCATCCAACCGGAATTGCTCCTGAAGACACTAGAAGCACTGGTTGCGACGCCATCCACCGACAGCGCTGCAAAGACAGCGATCCTCCCAGAACGGGACGCTCGAAACTCGGGCCTTAAGCGGATGGGCAGGCCTGCCACGCGCGTTTTTGACCGCGCCTCCGCTTTGCGGCGCACCGGCGGTGACGAAACGCTGCTGGACGACCTCATCGATCTGTTTCTTGAAGATTATCCCCGGCAACTCCGCAGAATCGAAGAAGCTATTGCGCGCGGCGATCACCCTGGGTTGCAGCGTTGCGCTCACACTTTGAAGGGAACCATCGGCAATTTCTCGGCTGCGCTAACCTTCGAAGCAGCCGGGCATCTGGAAGACGTTGCGAAAAGCGGAGACCTGATGGCCGCTCAGGAAGCCTGTGCCGCGCTGCAAGCTGAATTGGAAGGCCTGAAGGAAGCCTTCCGTTTTGAATCCGGCGACCGGGTCGCCGGTCGTGTGTAGGTGGACGTGGCCAAACCCGAAAGGTAGCCGCCGACGTGACGTGAGGAGGCGAAGCGACGTAGACTCGCTTCCGATAAAAATAGGACCGCGGAGCGCCGGCCTTCTGCCTCTCAGGGAAGTCTGCAGCTTTGGGCTAATGCGGAGACGAAAAACCGCAGACCGCAGGAAGCGCGGTCTGCGCGACATGATTCTCATCGGTTGTAGCACGGCTGCTGCGGCAGAGAACCTCCTCAGCGGCCCTGCGCGCCGACCTCAACTCCCAACAGTTTTGGCTTTGAAGCAGGCTCGGCTCGCTGCGTCTTTGGAGCCCGCTTGCTGATCGTTGGTTTCGCCTCAGCGCTGTCTTCCGGCAAGGCAAAACTGTACAGCACCTTCCCAGCCGAGATGCCAATGTATTGTTGTCCGTCAATCGCATAGCTCATGGGCGACGAGTTGATGTCGGACCCGACCTGAAATCTCCAAAGAAGCTTCCCGCTGCGGGATTCGAGTGCCAGAAGGTTGCCTTCGCGGCTACCCACAAAGAGCACACCTCCGCCCGTAGCCAGGACACCGGCTGAGAGGTTTCCGGCGATGAGTTTGTATTCCCACTCAATCTTGCCGGTTTCCGGATTGATAGCCTTGACGCCGCCCCATTCACGTTCTTTGGCACTGACAACTTTCCCTCCCCAATATGGCTTTCCGGGCTCGTATTCTTGATCTTCCTTGTAATAGACATCACCCGACTCCCGGAAGGCAACGTACAGCCAGCCGGTTGCGGGATCATAGGAAGGCGCCTGCCAGTTAGTCGCGCCGGCCAGGCCCGGATAGTGAAGTTGGCCCTCGACGCTGGCTTCAGAGTTGGGCACGAGGAGAGGACGTCCGTTCGTGTCCAGGCTTTTGGCCCAGGTTTGGCGCGCGAAAGGCTTGCCCAGGAGAAACTCGCCCGTGATCCGGTCCAGAACATAGAAGAAAGCATTCCGGTCTGCGTGCAACAAGAGCTTGCGCATTTTGCCTTGAAACATGCGGTCAACAAGCACCGGAACTTCGTTCGAATCCCAGTCGTGGGTGTCGTGTGGCGTGAACTGGAAGTGCCAGCGCCGCTTGCCCGTGGCCGCTTCCAGCGCCACAATGGCGCACGTGAACAGGTTGTCGCCCAAGCGGACATCGCCGTTCATATCAGGCGCTGGATTTCCTACGCCCCAGTAGATCAGGTCGAGTTCCGGGTCGTAAGTTCCAGTCATCCAGGTCGCGCCACCGCCACGCTTCCAACTGTCGCCTGACCAGGTGTCGTTACCAAACTCTCCCGGGCCCGGCACCGTGTGGAAACGCCACAGGCGTTGTCCGGTCATTGGATCGTAAGCATCAATGAACCCGCGAACACCAAACTCGCCGCCGGAAATTCCCACGATGATCTTGTCCTTCAGGGCCAGAGGGGCCATGGTGCCGAAGTATCCCTGCTCGACATCGGCCATCACCGTGTGCCACAACACGCGGCCGGTCTTGGCGTCCAGGGCCGACAGGCCCGCATCCGCCGTCACAAAGAACAATCGCTCGCCCAGCTTGGCCACACCACGATTGGAAGTGGCGTTCGTATTGATATGGGCGCTCTTGAGCCGATGCTGATACTGCCAAAGCAGTTTGCCTGTTCGCGCATCCAGCGCGTAGACATACCCCGAAGCGCCGGTAGTGTACATCACTCCGTCTTCAACCAGCGGTGTGGCCTGCAGCACGCCGGCGCCGGAGAATTGCCATGCCCAGCGGGACTGCAGACCTTTCACATTGGCGGTATGGATATGCTTCAAGGAGGAGAAATGACGGCCCTGGTAGTCGCCCCAGTAGGTTAGCCAGTTCTGCGGCTCCTTTTGCGAGTTGCGGATTCGGTTGTAGAGCAATCCTTCACCCGAAGAAGGCGCCGCCGCCACCTTAGCCAGGTCGCGAACTTTGAGGGTTTTCAAAAAGACCAGAAGGTCGCGCAGTTCCTCTGGCGAGAGCTGTTTTGCGTAATTGTCTGGCATGAGCGATTTGTCTTCATAGCGGAACTCCGCCAGGTCTTTTTTCAGCAAGAGATGAAACTGGTCCGCCATGTCCATCAACTGGATGGAAAAGGTGTCCTCATTCTTTTGAATCCCGCGGATCTCCTCTCCCCGATAGGTCTTTGCATACACAGCGTTGGGGCGGCGGCCTTCCTGTTCGTTGGGATTCACAATCACCTCGCGCAGAGCCTGAACGGTCCACTGGCCCGCGGTGGAAAGATCCGGTCCGACCCGTCCGCCGCGCCCATTCACCTGGTGGCAAAGCTGGCAAGCCCCCTTGCCAAAGAACACCTTCTCTCCAGCCATGGCGTCTCCCTGAATCGCTTCCTCCTTTCCTGCCGGAGTCAGGGTTCTCAAGTAGGTGACTACCTGCCAGAGTTCTTCGGGACTCATCCCGAACCCAGGCATCTGGGTTCCGGGTAAACCGTCGCGAATGGTTTGGAACAACTGCCAATCTTCGCCGCCGTGGCGGAACTCGCGTGTCGCCAGGGCTGGCCCTCTGCCACCGGCGCCGTCGCCGCCATGGCAGACCTGGCAGGAATTGACATAGGTCTTCCTCCCAGCCTCAGCCGCCGAGGCATTGCCTGACAACGGATTCTTCTCGGCGATTGGAGCGTGCTGAGCCAGCAAGCCGCTGGAAAAGAACAACCCAAACGACACGAGCAGGACGTAAACAGGCTTCATGCAACCTCCGGAGTTGAAATTTCCTGGGGGAGCGCGGACGTCTCGTCCGCTCCGACGCCGCGAAGCGACGACGCAAAGTACTCTTGGCGCGCG
>JAKEER010000493.1 GCA_022616615.1 Acidobacteriota bacterium | reverse complement strand
TGGCCTGTCTCCTTGATGTCGAGCGTGATCACCGTCATTCCGTTGGTCACTTCGCTTGGCATCTCCTCCTCCTTTTCTATCCCGGCAAAGGACAGACAAGGAGGCCGGTGCCACCGGTCTCTTCGCTGTCCTGGGCCGAAAACGAGGTACGGTTTCCGGTCAGGTTCGCGAAGAACCGGACCAGTCTTCAGTTGTCTAAGTGCGTTCAACGTCCCGACATCGGACGCTGCCGCACTTTCCTCTCCTGTGCTTGTCCAGAATCAACGAGCCAGGAGTCTGCTGGTTCCACCTATGTGGCCTTATCCGAAAACTTTCGTGTTCCGAATAAAGGAACGCGGGCAGGCCCAGCACTGATCCACAATCAAAGAGCTTGTGGAACGGCTCTACACAGACCAACTTCAGCCTGTGAAGAAATCCTTGGTCACACGACCTTTCGGGGTCTGGTAACAGGCTCTCGTCTCAGTTGCGGTTTCTTCCCCGAGAAATCCGCAATGCCCCGCCACTCGGAAACTGCGTAGTAACTCAGACCAGTCTTGAGCGACTCGACCATCGCTTCCGGCTCGGTGGCGAACTCCCGCTCGAAATTCGGAACGCCGTCGACCGCACCATGTTTTGCGAGAAAGAAACGGAGCCCCTCTCCGCCGTCGACTTGGCCGTTTCTGGGCTTCCTTCCCCCACGACCTGGACGGACCGGCTGCGAGTCTTTTCCTTCGACCAATGGTTCCGCTACGCCTCCAGCCACGATGAACCCTCCTTTGTCACCGCTTGCACCGAGTCAGCGATGGGACTCACTGCCTTTCCTTGTCGAGCGCGCTCTGCTGCAGCAGTCCCGCTTCTCGGTCGCCAACCATCTGCTGTTCGCCGTACTCCGCAACGAGAAGCCCGCTCGGGTTGCTTTCCGAGCGTGCAGTCGTTACTAGGCGGACGTTGTACCGGCCGACGATTCGGTCGGTTACCTCCCTGCCGTCCTTGACGCGATGGACTTCCTTTACGCCGAACACAACGTAAGTCCATGGTGTTCCATTGACATGCTCAATCGACCGTATCTGGAAGTCCGAAATGATATGGTCGGCCCTGATTTTTCCAACCGTGTCTTCGTCGCGAAGCTTGTTCATGCTGAAGGCCCGCAAGTTGGTGGTCATCATGTTCAGGGCCTCGGCCAGATTGCGGTCCACCGAGTCCGGCGTGTGCCCCAGGTAGCGTTCAAGAAACCGGCGCACGACGGCCCTGGCCTCAAGATCCGTAGGCCCGGGCCCTGAGTCCGGCTGATTGATCAGGCTGAGGCTTTGAACTGGTACCGTCTGAACTGCTCCGACCACGGACGCGTTTCCATCTTTGTCCACGCGGACAACCGTGGGAGGCTGCAAGCGAACGTAAATCGCAAATCCAAATGACCCGAGTGCCAGCACCGCGAAACCCAGCGCCAACGCCATTGCGCGGTTGGCATAGGCGCGCAGCATCCCGTCGTGTTCGTAATACTTCGTGTAGTGGACCATCTCAGGTAGCCCAGTTCCTCTGCTCACCCTTGCCATGTTCTACGTCCTTCTACCCAATGCTTTGTAAGCGGACCCCACCCAGTAGCCTCCGTACCAGGCCATTGCGTGTGCAAAGTTGAATCCTCGAAACGAGCCAGGTCGGCTTCCGGAGTGCGATGACGAAACGGAAGGCGATGGCGAAGGTGAAGACGCTGAAACCGAGGAAGGTGCGGCAACACTGCCAGCACTAGGTGTCAGCGCACTCGCGCCAGAAGCGGACGGGGGTGGCGCCGACCCACTCGCCAACGTCGCGCCACCCGTGCTAGAGGCCCCCGGCATGGGAGGAGGTGACGGCGCCGATGGCGAACCAGACGATGCAACCGCTGGAGCTGTCGATGCCCCTGATGCCGAGCCGCCAGCCACCCCCGCAGCCGCAGCACCCTGTGCCACCCCGATGGCCATGGCTGCTGCGGTGCTGGCTGTGGTTGTAAGGGCCGTGAGCAGGGTCATCATCGTGCTCCCCACATCACCGCGCACGATTCGACTGGCAATAAACGGGACTAGGGCGATGGATACGGAGAACAGAATTGCGGTCATCGCCAGGAGAATCATCTGGCTCGACCCGACAAAGCTGTCCAGGACACTGTTGGCGCTCAGCACGGCGTTGATGCTTCCGAGGTTCACAGCGGACATGAGTACCTGAATGATCGCGTAGACGAGACCCCACGCCTGGAAGACCATCATGTTCACGAGGTACGTTCGCGCCAGTTGCCCCAGGCCTCTGATTGGCAGCAGCGCCAGAACAAACGGCCCCGTCACGTAGAGCACAGAGCCATACATCGCGTAGAACACGGTGAAAATGAGGTAGCAAATGGGGAAGATGACGAAGGCGCTCAAGATCAACACCGAACTGATGACACCGGAAACCAAGCCCGTCACGAGATTCCACAGCGACACGTTGCCGTTCGTCTGCCAGTACTGCTCCAGCTGCTTCAGCCAACTGGAGAAGATGTCACCCCCGCCGGTTAAGTTGTAGATGAAATCGGCGACGGAATTGAACATCGCATTGACATCGCGAAAGACCGTGCCATAGCTGGCGAATACGAGCCCGAGAATCAGGTACTTGACTCCCGCAATGGCAAGCAGCCTGACATCGCCGCCGGATGTGAACGCCTGGTAAGCCGCAAACAGGAAGCTGAGAAGGAGAATCGAACCGGCAATTCCCAGCACCGTCGGCATGATTTTGGTGCTGTCGATTCCGTTCAGCGCCGTCTGAAAGAGTTGTTGGAAATAGAACACGGTCTAGTTCCTCTTCAGGAGGTTGTAGATCTGCTGCTGCAACGTGGTGGCGTTGGTTGCCCCGGTCTTCACGTTCGCGCTGTCGTTCGCCAATTGAATCGCGCGTATACGCATCAGATCGGCCGTGGCTGCCTGGGTGTATGCATTGGAACGCACCAGCCATGCGGCCGCCTGGGCTTCGATAATCGGCGCGCTTCCCGGGGCCGCGGTCTGGATGCTCTGGTTGATTTGTTCCGCAGCCTGGAGTTGCAGGTCGGCCAGAGCGTCGATTTCAATTGCACGTTTCATGGCTGCTTGAGCAGCAGCATCCGTCATGTCAATCATGTTACGGACCTCGGGCGGCGCCGTGGTGGCATTGGGCACAGGCCCGTAAACGGCCGTGTACTGCGCCGCCGTCTGTGCGATTTGCTTCGGGTCGCGCGACAGCAGAATTTGCTCGAGCTGCTGTGTTGCCGGCAAAGTGGCGCTGTTCACCGGAATCTGAGTAATTCCTCGAATCTGGTTGTAGATGCCCTGGATTTTTCCCACCAGAGCCTGCGCTTGGTTGATCAAGTTCTGTGGCCAAACAACCGTCTGCTCGAAATTCTTTATGTCCTGCTGGATCGTTTGGATATTGTTTAGCGCCCCTCCGACGACGTTGCGGAGCGTGTTGGAGATGGTCGTCAGGCCCGCGGAGAGAATTGCGCAACACGGACTGACAAACTGGCTTTCGGCTGGCCGCGGGGCGGCAAGAGCGAATACCACGACCAGTAACGCCACCCGAGCCTTGTGGGTCCAAGCCCAGCGGAAAATGCTCTGAAAAACTGTCAAGATTCTCTGCATCTGTGTCCTCCCTTAGTTCCTCTTCAGCAAGTTCTGGATTTGAGTTTTCACGTCATCCGTGAGGGCCGCCCCCTGTTTACGCAGGGCGTTCTCGTGGGCCAGGCGCGCGGCTTCCTGCCGCAGCTCCGCCGCCAGCATCTTCTGGGTGAGGGCCTGACTCTGGATACTGGCAACAGTCGCGCTGGCAGTGATGAAGGGGGCCGATCCGGGTGCCGCTTGGCCGGCCTCATTCTCAATTTCGTTTGCCGCTTGAAGCGTCAGATCAGCAGCGGCATCGGTTGCTTTGAGCATCTTCAGCGTGCTCAGCACCATGGCATCGTCCATGTCCATCATCATTCGATCTGGCGGGCTCGCGGCTGTCGCAGCCGGGAGGTTTCCGTACGTGTTCCTGAAAGCTGTGACCAAGTTCGCAAAGTCATTGGTCTGGCGATTGCGCAGGATGTCTTCGAGTGCCATCGGATTGGGCAGGGTCGCGCTCCTCAAATCGGTGTCAAAGATGTTCTGCATGGCGGCGCGGTATTGGTTGACCATTTTTGTGACCAGCGCCTTCGCCTGGTTGATCAATGCGATGGGCCACGTGAATTTCTGGTAGAAGTCACGGATTGACGTCTGGATGGTCTGAATCGTGTTCAGCGCGTTCTTGATAGCGCCGTTGATGACGTTCAACACGGAGTTGATGGAGCCCCACAAGCTCTGCGCTTGTGCTGGAGGCGGAGCGACGAGCACAGCCACCAGGACTCCGGCCAGCGCGAGAGAGAGCACCTGTCGTCGCGTTCTAGCGATGACCATGAAGTAGGAAAATAGAAAGAAGAACAGCGAGAACAAAAGCATTGCTGTGAAGTCCATCGAATTCCCTCCCGAACATGCTTCGAACGTTCCAAATCTCATGGTTACGTCTGTCCTGTGACCGCGCCGGACAGCTCTTCCGGCAGTGGCGCTACCTCAGCCAAGCCCTGCGGAAATTTCCGCGCCAGCTCCTGGTAGCGGTCGAGCAGTGGCAGGTCTGCGTGCTTTGTCAGGAACCAAGCGCGGTACTTTCTCTCCCTCGGAAAGGTGGTACAGACCCAGTAGTCCACCGAAGTCGGCACGATCCGAATCGTCTGCGTGGTCTCGGCTTTCTCCCCCAGCACCAGCAGCGCATCCGCGCTACGCCCCTTTGAAGGCGCGCTGAACTGCTTGACCTCGTTCAACGCCACGGGATTCAAGAACAGGTGATTGAGAAGCGGGCTCACGTCCCCGGGCTGTTGGCCGATGATCTTCGTGCTGGCGTTCTTGAGGATTCCCGGACCGTGCTCGCGTGGCTGGAATTCGGTTCCAACGAAATCCTCTACAGTCTGGCTGATGCCCCAAACACTCGAATTCCGCTTGCGCGCGGTGCGAAACAACTGAACAACTTCGGGAGCCAAGGTAGGCGAGTCGAGCAAGAACCAGCACTCGTCGAGAACCGTGATGCTTGGTTGGCCTGTCTTCCCGCCTGCCCGCGATGCGACGGCATTCGCAACCAACATGCTCATCGCCGTTTCGAGTTTGGGGTCGGAACTCAGCCCCTCC
>JAKEER010000492.1 GCA_022616615.1 Acidobacteriota bacterium | reverse complement strand
TTAAAAAAACTTGTCGGGGGTTAGGGTATTCGAAGCAGGATCGAAGCTCGGCGGATGATGACGAAAACATGAGGCAGATTCCGAAAAAAGGCCGCCTAACGGTACATCGGAGGCAAATGAAAATCTGCCCGCCCCAAGAGGTAGACAAGCGTCAGATGACGCGACAATCCTCAAGGGCGCCGTTCTTATGCGCGTTCATGGTTTTGAACTAGGCTGGACTGTCTCGTTGAGTTTCAAGACTTCCGGGTCGGCAGGAAAATATTGCTTCATGACATCGAGGTACTGTCTTGCGCGGTCTGAATTCTGGTGAAGGAGCGCGATCTGGACGAGCAGCACAAAAGCCCGGCGCGACTCTCCGGGACTCAAGCGCGTCGCCGTCTCGAGAGATTCCTGCGCTTTCACGTAATCTTGTTTCCGAAAGTAGAGTTGTCCCAAAGCAGAGTGAAGGTGGGCTGATCTCGGATCCACCTTGCGAGCGGCTTCGAGACTCTCGATGGCCGCCTGGATTCGTCCCAGTTCCCAGTAAGCGTTCGCCAGATTGACATGAGGCCTCGGCGAGTGGCTTCGCAGTTCGATAGCTCGCCGAAAGGCCTGAATGGCTTGCTCCCACTGCCGCAACTTCTGGTGTTGCACTCCCAGGTTGTTGTACGCTTCAAAGTAGTCGGGCTGCTCGCGAATCGCCTCCTCTAAATGGCCAATCGCCTTCGCATGATTGCCACGGGCACTCTCTTCAGCGGCCTGTTCAAAGGCTCGCAAGGCCTTGTGCGAAACCCGAGTTGGCTCCTCCACGGGAGCGTTGAGATCCTTGCTGGAGGGGTCGGTGACGATTTCGCGCACCGATGCCGATTCGATGTTCAGCGTGATTTCAAGGAAGACAACCTTCGGAGTCAAATAGGACTTGATTTCGACAGAGCGGGCGATGGTGGCTTGTTCCTCGCGTTCGAGAGTCAGCTGATATTTGCCTGGCCGCAAATTCGCAAAGACGAAGCCGCCTTCGTAGCCAAGAAGCCTCTCTCCGATCACCTTTCCTTCGCTGGAAGCCAATCGCACTTTGGCAGAGCGCAGCGGCTCGTCGCCAATGGGAATGACTTTGCCCCGCAGCGCATGAAGCACCGGAAGCGGCGGCGTGTTTATCTGCCCTCCCTCGGCGAAGCCCAACGAGAGCATCATCAGCCCCGGCGGCATTCCGCTCAAGATCAGCGCCACGACCGCCTTCGAACTGAGAATCAGCGGGAGGAAAAGCCAAGCTGCACAAGTCAACGAACCGCTTGACTCCGTTTTTGATTTGGTATTCCATTCCCCTGCTGACGCAGATTGCGAGGAGGATGTCATGACAGACACAGGCGCCGAACGTCGAAACTTTGCCCGCGAGCGCACCCGCGTTGAGGTGGAGATTGTGAAGGATTTCAAACACGTCAAAGGGGTCATGGAATATGTCAGCTTCGGCGGAGCCTTCGTGAGCCTCTCCAAAACCTTCCTCCAGGACAGCACTCTGGAAATCCAATTCGATGTCCCCGGCGAGTACACTCCGTTCAAGGGAAATGCCAAAGTGGTCTGGGTCAAGAAAGACAAGGCCATGGGCATTCAGTTTGTCGATCTGCCCGCCTCCGAAAAACTCAAACTGGAAAAGCTGTTACTGGCCCTTTGAGCGGCGGCCATTGCGCCCTCACGCGCCGCACAGCCGAGCTGGATTTAATTCGGTCCTTAGTTGAGCAAAGCCCTCTGGCTCCACGTGGTTCGTTCCATCGCTGGACGTCACTGCAGCATCGCGGAGTTTTCGCCGCTCACAACTCCAATCGAGAACGCCCAGCCAAACTTCTTGACGCTCTTTCAAAGCAGAGTCTATCATCGCTCTTTTGGGCGTCTGCCGATATTTCTCTCTGTCTGAGTTCATTCCATGGGGATCGACAAAATTGTCGTTCGAGGGGCCCGTCAGCACAATCTCAAAAACATCCATGTTGAGATTCCCCGCAACCGCCTCACTGTCATCACAGGCTTGAGCGGCTCGGGAAAGTCCAGTCTGGCCTTCGACACCATCTATGCTGAAGGCCAGCGGCGATACGTGGAATCGCTGTCGGCCTACGCCCGGCAGTTTCTGGACCAACTGGAGCGCCCAGACGTCGATTCCATCGAAGGGCTTAGTCCAGCGATTTCCATCGAGCAAAAGACCACGAGCCGCAGCCCGCGTTCCACGGTGGGAACGATCACCGAGATTTACGACTACCTGCGCTTGCTGTATTCCTCGATTGGCATCCCGCACTGCTATAAATGTCGGCGGCTCATTGCCAAGCAGTCCACCAAGCAGATCCTGGAACATACCAAAGCCCTGCCGGAGGGTGAGCGCGTCATGGTGCTGGCGCCGATTGTGCGTGGACGGAAAGGCGAGTTCAGAAAACAACTGGAGGATCTCGCCCGCGATGGTTTCCTGCGGGCGCGCATTGACGGCAGCCTGCACAACCTGGACGAAAAGATTCGCCTCGAGAAGCAGAAGAATCACACGATCGAGATTGTAGTCGACCGGCTTCTGATTAAGCCCGGCATTGAGAAGCGGCTGGAAGGTTCTATCGACGTGGCGATGAAACTGGCCAAGGGAATTGTCTTGATTGCTGTTGTGGGCGGCGACGAGCGGCTCTATTCAGAGAAGCTGGCCTGTGTGGATTGTGGGATTTCAGTGGCTGCGGTGGAACCGCGAACCTTCTCGTTCAACAGCCACTACGGCGCCTGTCCAGAGTGTTCCGGACTCGGCTACAAGTTTGAGCTCGACCCCGGACGCCTGTTGCCCGACCCGGCAAAATCCATTCTGAACGGCGGGCTGGCGCCGTGGAATGACGACATTCCTTCGCCCATTACAGACTTCCTGGAGAGCATACGTGAATTTTTCAACGTGGATCTTGGTCAACCGTTCCGGTTTCTGCCCCCCAAAGTGCAGAGCGCCATCTGGAACGGTGTTAACCACCATCCAGTGCTGGGAAACGGAATTCTGCAGCAGCTGCAAGAAAGCTTTGCCAGCGGCTTTGAAGAGGACCAAAATCTGGAAGCTTATATGGTAACCAGGCCTTGCTCGGCTTGCGACGGCCGCCGTTTGCGTCCAGAGAGCTTGGCCATCCAGGTTGCCGGGCTGTCCATTGCCTCTCTGACAGCGCTCTCAGTCGGTGAAACGCTCCGAGTGGTTCGCAACCTCCAGTTGACCGAGCGCGAAAGGATCATCGCCGGTCGCATCGTTCACGAGGTCATCGAAAGATTGGAGTTTCTGGATGCAGTCGGACTGAACTACCTGAGCCTGTCACGTTCCGCGGCTACGCTTTCAGGCGGCGAAGGCCAGCGCATCAGGCTGGCGACCCAGATTGGTTCCAAACTGCGCGGCGTGTTATACGTGCTGGATGAGCCTTCCATCGGACTGCATGCCCGTGATAATCAGCGCCTGCTGGGCATGCTGGAGCAGTTGCGCGACTTAGGGAACACGGTGCTCGTCGTCGAGCATGACGAGGAAACCATCCGCCGGGCCGACCACGTGCTGGACTTGGGCCCAGGCGCTGGAAAAACCGGTGGCGAGCTCATCGCTCAAGGTACGGCTAGCGACATTGCGCGAAACCGCCGATCTTTGACCGGGCGCTATCTGGCAGGCGAACTAAGCATCGAGGTCCCGGAAGCGCGCAGAAAGCCAAACGGCAGCGCACTCGTCGTGAAGAGCGCCTCTCAGAACAATCTGAACAATATCGATGTCCGTTTCCCGCTTGGAGTCTTGACTGTCGTCACTGGAGTTTCCGGCTCCGGGAAGTCTTCGTTGGTCAATGACATCCTATACCGCGCTCTGGCGCGGAAGCTCTATCGGTCTTTGGACCCGCCAGGCAAGCATAAGGAGATTCAAGGCACTGAGCTGATAGACAAGGTTATAGAAATCGACCAATCCCCGATCGGGCGCACGCCGCGCTCCAACCCTGCCACCTACACGGGCCTGTTCACTCCGATCAGGGAGCTGTTTGCATCACTTCCTGAGTCGAAGGAACGGGGTTACAAGGCAGGACGCTTCAGTTTCAACGTGAAAGGCGGGCGCTGCGAGGCTTGCCAGGGAGATGGGTTGCGCCGCATCGGAATGAATTTTCTTCCCGATGTGTATGTCCAGTGCGAAGTCTGCCGCGGCCAGCGCTACAATCGGGAGACGCTCGCCGTCAAGTACAAGGGGTACTCCGTTTCTGAGCTGCTGGAGACCACGGTCAGCGAGGCATTGCAGATTCTGGAGAACATCCCGCAGATTCGCACCAAGCTGCAGACGCTGGCCGACGTCGGCCTGGGGTATCTCCACTTGGGTCAGTCGGCTACGACGCTCTCCGGCGGAGAGGCCCAGCGGATTAAGCTGGCCAAGGAACTGAGCCGGCGCGCGACGGGAAAAACCCTCTACATTCTGGATGAACCCACGACTGGCCTGCACTTCGACGACGTTCGGAAGCTCCTGGAAGTCTTGGAGCGGCTGACGGACCTGGGCAATACCGTGATCATCATTGAACACAACATCGACGTGATCAAGACGGCCGACTGGGTGATCGACCTGGGGCCGGAAGGCGGAGAACGGGGAGGAAGAATTGTTGCTCAGGGAACGCCTGAACAGGTTTCGGTGATTCCGGAATCCCACACGGGTCAGGCGCTGGCGCCCGCTCTGAGGCGGCGCCTGCTCAAGGTCGCCGAAGAATCGCCAGCGTACACAAGTTCGTGATCCTGTCGAGAAGAGGACTCGTCACGTTTTCACGAATCACGTTTCACGCATCACGTTTCACGGTGATGCGTCAGGACGCGTGAAGCGTGAACCAGCAGATGCTGCCTCAGCGCAGGACTTTTCCTGTCCTTCCCCAGCGGGTTTTGGAAAAGAAATTGATGGCGACGGAGAGATAGTCTTGTGCGTGCTCCAAGACTGACTTGGAGCGCGGATCGTAGGGCGGCGCATCGTAAGACCAGTAGATGAAAAGCGGCTTGCCGATCACGCTCTTGCCATCGACGACACCCCAATAACGGCTGTCATTGCTGTTGTCACGGTTGTCGCCCATCATGAAGTAGGAATTTGGCGGGATGACCTTGGGACCGAAATTGTCGCGGACTATGTAGTCGCTGGGAATGCCCGATCCCCGTTCGTAGACATTGGGATCAATAAAATGCTTGTATGACTCCTCAAGTTCCTTTCCGTTGATATACACCGTCTTGTCCCGAATTTCCAACGTCTCGCCCGGCAGCCCAATTACTCGCTTGATAAACGGAACCTTGGGATCACCGGGCGATTTGAAGGCCACGATGTCCCCTCGGTCGATCTCCCGGGCTGGAAGCACTTTGCTCACGAACTGCGGGTAGTTTGCAGGAAAGGCAAACTTGTCGAGGAAGAAATGATCACCGACGAGAATCGTTGGCTTCATCGATTCCGTGGGCACCTGCGTCGCCTGAGCGATAAAGTTGGTGAAAAAGAAAACAAAAATCAGGCTGAAAACCAGGCTCTCCAACCATTCCCGGGCAGCGCTTTTGCGCGCGGCCTGTGTTTCTTCAGCTGGTTGTGGCTGGGTTATCTCGTGAATGCTTTCACCACTGCTTATCGTTAGAGGCTCTTCTCTCTTTTTTCCAAAAAACATAGTCTTCCTCGTAAACCTTCCTGCGAAATGCCTGGCCCGAGCGATTCGCTGCTCGACAGCCGGAGTGAGAATAATGTTATCGGCAAAAGGCTGAAAATGCTAGCCGGTTTCTTCCAGCCGCTGCACCTGCGAAGCATCTTGGCATCTGCTTAACAAGCTTGTCATGGTCTCCTGCAAGACTGGATGAACCACGCCGGGTGCCATAACCGCGAGTGGCTCAAGAACAAAGCGCCGCAGATGCATCCGCGGATGGGGAATTTGCAACCGCCGATCCTGCAGGACGAGGTCATCATAGAGCAGAACATCAATGTCCAGAGTCCGGGGACCCTTGGCGATGCCTCTCTGGCGGTCTTGTTCCATTTCCGTTCTTAAGCAAGACTCAAGCAGTTGCATGGGAGTGAGGTCCGTGCGCACGCGGATGATCTGGTTCAGGAACCAGGGCTGCTCCTCGAAGTCCACAGGCTCAGTAGCATAGTAGGGAGAAGCCTCTTCAATGAGGACTCCTGCCGCCGCCAGTGCGCGGTGTGCGCTCCTCAAATGCTGCCGGGTGTCACCCAGATTGGAGCCCAGGCTGAGAAAAGCGACGTGACCGCCACACGGGCGATGGTTTCGGCTTCCCATAATCAGAGAAGGAATGATCGTAGGGGCGGACCCGCGTGTCCGCCCCAGTCGCATCCACGATCGAACCAAGATTCCTTTCCACCTGCTACAAGGGCGCACACACAGGTGCACCCCTACATGGAGAAGCCCACCACAAGGGTCCTCTGAGGCTCCACCCGCAGCCGCAGAATCAGATCAGATTCATCTGTCCGGGGACCATCGGGCAGCCCAGATGCTCGTAGGCCAGGCGCGTGGCGACACGTCCGCGCGGTGTGCGGTGGAGAAAGCCCTTCTGAATCAGGAAGGGTTCGTAGATATCCTCGATAGCTTCCACCTCTTCACTGATAGCGGCAGCGATCGTATTAATGCCAACCGGCCCGCCAGAGAACTTCTCAATGATGGTTCGTAGCAGCTTCTTGTCCATTTCCTCGAAGCCGTGGCCATCAATGGCGAGCATCGCGAGGCAGTCGTTCGCGACCGCTAGCGTAATAACGCCATCCGCCTTCACCTGGGCGTAGTCGCGAACCCGCCGCAAAAGCCGGTTGGCCACCCTCGGGGTGCCTCGGGACCGGCGCGCGATTTCTTCGGCGCCAGAGTCGTCAATCTGAATCTCCAAGATAGCTGCAGACCGCTTCAGAATGATCTTCAGCTCTTGATCGCTGTAAAAGTCGAGCCGGTGAACAATGCCAAAGCGAGAGCGCAGCGGCGCTGTGATCATCCCGGCCCGGGTCGTTGCCCCGATCAAGGTGAATTTGGGAAGCGAAAGCGTGACGCTCCGGGCGCTCGGCCCTTGGCCAATGATGAGATCGAGTTTAAAGTCTTCCATTGCCGGATACAGAATTTCCTCAATCTGTGGCTGCAAACGGTGTATCTCGTCGATGAACAGAACATCGTGCTCTTTCAAGTTGGTGAGGATGGCCGTTAAGTCGCCCTTGATCTGAATCACCGGGCCGGAGGTCGGTTTCAGACCAACACCCAGCTCGTTGGCGATGACGGTGGCGAGCGTCGTCTTCCCCAGCCCCGGCGGCCCAAAGAGCAGCACATGATCCATGGCCTCGCTGCGGGAGCGCGTCGCGGCGATGGCAATCGCGAGGTTATCCTTCACGTGCTGCTGCCCGATGTATTCCTTGAGAACCCTCGGGCGCAGATTCAACTCAAAAGTCTGGTCATCCTCAAGCCGGCTGCCCGAAATGATTCGCTCTTCCATGACCCTCTACCACAGCGCTGCACAATCAGACGACAAATTCAGCCGGTATCGCTCGACGATACTTGCTGGGACTCGTTTGGAGATTGAAAGAAATGCTAGCACATCTATCTCGAAAGTTGCTGGAGTGCGCTTCGAAGAAGCTCTTCAAAGGCTGGCTCACTGCCGGAAGCTGAGACGACTCTCTGGACCGCCTTCTCCGCCGACGGTTTGCCATAGCCCAGATTGACCAGAGCCGAGATGACGTCCTCCTGCTGCTGCGAAACGGTTAGGGCAGCGCCCTGTTCTCCTGCCGGAATCGGCTCCAGTTTCGACAGCTTGTCTCTCAGTTCGACCACCAGGCGCTCGGCAGTTTTCTTTCCAATCCCTGGAATGGAAGTGAGTCGTGCCAGGTTACTCTGGCGGATCGCCGCCACCAATTCATCGACGGGCATCCCAGAAAGAATGGTGATGCCCAACTTTGGGCCGATGCCTGAAATCGACGTCACCTGTTCGAACATGAGCTTTTCCTTTGAGCTCTTGAAGCCGAACAGCGCAATGGTGTCTTCTCGGACGTGCGTGTAGATGCGAAGTTGCACCAAGCTGCCGATCTCTCCGACCTCATAAAAGGTGGACAGCGGTATATGGACCTCGTAACCCACGCCTTGGACGTCGATAGTTACCTGATTGGGCTGTTTGTCCAGGAGTTTGCCGGAAAGGTGGGCAATCATCGCGCCGGGAGATCAGAAGCCGCGAAACTCACAGCGGCCGCAACTGTCGCAAGGCTGGTGTTTTTCGTAGAGGCAAACGAGCGGGCGTCCCAACTCGACAGGCAGGCTGGAATCAAACTCGACGGAGAACCGTTCTTCAGACGGTGAGGGATGCAGATAACGGGCCCGATAACTCTGATAGAGATTCTCCAGAGATGCGTGCATTCGGGAAGCCGGTGTGGCGGCTACCGAGCCTCCCCGCGGAGCACCTTCCAACGTTTCGTCCTGCAACCTTTGGACGACGTTGCGCACGATAGACTGAATTAGGGCTTCGTTGACGATCATTCCGCCAGCTCAATTTGATCAATCACACCAATGACCGCCATGTCGATGGGCGAAAGCGGCCTGCCAACGGACGTCATGGCCGACCAACCCTCCTGAGTCACCAACACCTGGTCCCCTACGCCTGCATCGGCGGCATCTACTGCCAGAACGGGATTGCCACGCTCGGAGCCATCCAGGTTCAGGATTTGAACGTAGAGCATTTTTTGCCCTTCGTGGCTCGCATGCTTGCGCGTCGCAACAACATTTCCAATCACTTTGCCAATGAGCATGAGCTAGCCCAGATGAACCTCGTCCACAATCCCCACGATGGCAGCTTCCGTGGGCACTTCCTGTTCCGGCCAAGGGAAAGACGCCTCCTTGCCCCGACACCAGTAGACCACCTCGCCACTGCCAGCTCCCACACTGTCCAGGGCAACCAGCACCCTGCCCTGGTCTTTGCGATGCTTATCGAGCGGCTGCACCAGCAGCAATTTCTTGCCCTCCAGAGCATCACTCTTCATGGTACAAACCACGCTGCCAATCACGCGGCCAAGTTGCATTCTCGCTATCTTCCGATATGGTCAGTCTACCCCTGAAGCTGTGAAAAAATTGAATCGGGGCAACCTTGAACTACACGGCTTCTAATCCACAGCCGAAAACGCGCGCGGAGCGCGCGTTCCACCTGGTTGAGCGGCGCGTGGGACCGCTGTCCCCCTGCGCACGCTTTTTCCGGGGAGAAGCCAGCTTTCAATTTTTTCACAGCTCCCCTTTTCCAACAGGGGGCGGCGCAGTTTGCGCCAAGGGGTAATTCGGATGTGCCGGCTTCAATTGATCTCCACGCTATCAACGATGCCAACAATCGCCGCATCGACCGGACAATCTTTGCAGCCGCCAGCCATCCGGGCTGAACTTCCGGAAACAATGAGAACCTTCTCCTTGAAGCCGGCGCTCACCGTATCGACCGCAATCAGATAGCCAGCCTCATCCTTGCCCGTGGGGTCGACCGGCCTTACCACGAGCAACTTCTTTCCCTCGAGACGTGGATCCTTGCGGGTGGCGACCACCGTGCCCACAACGCGTGCCAGAATCATAAGAGGAACTCTTCCCAGCCGCTTTACTTGGCGGCTTTGCCGATGGGCAGTACGTCTTCCAGATTCGAATGCGGCCGCGGGATGACGTGTACGCTGATCAGCTCGCCCACCCGGCGCGCCGCTGCAGCGCCCGCGTCGGTGGCAGCTTTCACTGCCGCTACGTCGCCCCGCACGATGGCGGTCACGTAACCAGACCCGATCTTCTCCCATCCCACGAGCGTCACCTTGGCCGCCTTGACCATGGCGTCGGAGGCTTCGATCATGGCAATCAGGCCCCGCGTTTCAATCATTCCTAAGGCTTCACCCATCGCTGTTTCCTCTCCGCAACCGGATGCCGAAACGCTGGCTAGTCCGGCAATTCATTTGAATTTTAGTGGTTGTGGCGCTTGAGCCGTTCCAGAGCAGACTGGATGATATCGACGAGCTGGTCTTTCGTCAACGTAATCGTGGCTTCAGCTTCTTCGGGTTGGACCCTGGGACAGGTATCCGAGATTTTCACCGGCGCTTTGATTCCATACTTCTCTCTAGCCACTAGCAGCTTGCTCACATCATCAGAGCTCAACAGCACTTCCTTCCCGAGAATGCGCGTCGTCAGGCTGATCCGCGCGAAGTGTTCCACCGTTTCCATCTTGGCGTGCGCTTGATACACGTCGTGTCCGTAGGTGACGACGCCGTGATTGGCCAAGAGAATTCCGTCGTAACTGGGAACAAAGGGACGGATCGCCTCGGTGAGCTCTGGCGTCCCGGTCGTTCCGTAAGGCGCCAAAGGAATGCACCCAAAGGTCATTACCACCTCAGCCACCAGGGCCTTGTTCAGCGGCATGCCCGCCGCCGCGTACCCGGTAGCGCACGGCGGATGGGCATGCACGACAGAATGGACGTCCGGCCGAAGCTTGTAGATCAGGAGATGCATTGCAATTTCGGAAGAGCACTTTCGG
>JAKEER010000491.1 GCA_022616615.1 Acidobacteriota bacterium | reverse complement strand
TCTTGAAAGAGCGCCAGGAGCAAATCGCACAGAGCCATTACGACAACTATTGGATGAACATGGCCGATTTTGCTTTAGTGGAACGAAGAAAGCCTTAGGCCGGTCGTAGGCTCAAAAGAGGTAGTTGCCCCGCGGGATTGCCGCGAAACCGTACAGAGTCAGCAGAACGTAGTTGTAAACCACGGCGCACACCAGAGCGGGAGTGACTACCCTGAGCTTGCCGCCTTGTCTGCTGTACTCCAGAAAAAGACTCAGGCCGATGATAAACAGACTGGACAGTTCCAGGAAGGCTCTTCCGCCGAAGGCATCGCCAAACCACCACGTCTGCCAGCAACTGTTCACATACCACAAGAGAACCGCGCTTACGGCCTGACACACCAGAAACAGATCCGATGAGTCGCCCCGGATCGCAAGATGCCGGAACAGCCCCACCATGGAGAACAAAAGCAATGGGGACCAGAAAAAGAGACCATGCTTGGACGAAAAGAGCGTCTGCCATAATGCTGGTTCGAGCCAGAGGAACTTTTCGCCTTCATAGCTGTAGTGAACCAGCTCGCCTGTCATCACACGCCACACCATCAGCTGAAGGAGAATAGGAACAGCTCCTGAGAGCACTACAAGGGGGGTGAAGCGAAGAAAAAACCGAAGCTTCCTCGACCTCATCGCTGTCAGGAAGGGAAAGGAGACCACCGCCAGGAAGACGAGGTTGGTGGGCCGGCAGAGCACCGCCATGGCGAACGCAAATCCCAAAGTCGCACTAGGCCAGGTCAAAGACTTGTCACGATCTACATGCTGGGAGGTTGCCCTTGCAAGCACCGTCACAACCACGACCCAAAAGTTGGACACTACATGCACCATGAATGGTTCCACGAAGTAGTAGTAGGAATAATGCGATCCGGCCCAATAAATCGTTATTCCCAAGGCAACTGATCTCGGACTCAACCGGAAATGATCCACTATAACCCGGTCGAGCAAAATCATTGAAACCAGGCCGAGGGTCATGATCCAAAAAAGCGCAAGGATCTGGTAAGCCGGAGTGTATCCATTGGGTGTAACTAGCGCTGCGTCAATCAGCTGATGCAGCGTCAAACAAAGGGCATGCACAGTTAGAAATGCGGGCGCCAGTGTCAGTGCCAAGCCTATGGAGTACTTGTTCTTCACGTACCCTTTTGGGGTCCGACGCTCGAGAATCGCCTCGCCCTTCTCTGCCCCGTTGTTTCGGATTTGGTTGGAAAAGTCCAGATCTCCATCAATCACTACCGAGGGAAGATAGGCGTAGTAACCTTTAGCGTCGGAGAGAAGAAAGTCGAATCGTTTGCCGGCAAACAACACGCGTCCCAGCATCAATCCAAGCGCCAGCACGAAGAAAGTGCTGGCCATGAAGATGTAAAGACGGTAGCGAGCGACGAGAGACGAGAAGATTGCTTTAGAACGCATGAGGGACATTGCGCGAAAACATTCTAATCGAACCTCCCCAAATGAGGTCTTGAAGTTGCATCCAGGCGGTGAGTCTGAGATGAACGGCCGATTCTACTCTACTTGAGGCCGGGCTAAGGGTAGTGTTCAGCACTGTCTGTCACCATCAAACGCACAAAACCTCATGAACATCGGTCGCTCTCCTTTGTATGCAGCGCGCACCCAAGAACGGCGCCAGATGCTCTACCTCAACAATCGGTGGCGAGAGTTCAACAAGATAAAACTGGTACATCGATTCATCAAAGCATTTGAATATACGGATTCGGCGAGTCGAATTTCTTGCGGCGATGGAGGACCGTTGCGGCAATGGCTTCAGCGATATCCCTAGGAATTCGCTCCCGCAGCTCCTGAAAATTCTGTAGACGGGACGCGTGTTTGTGGAGGGGAAGTTTTCTCTGGATCAAATGGCGCGCGCCTATCATGCGCTCTATCAGACTGTGGCAAGATGAAGCTGGGTAGCGCAGACCCGTTTTCTGGGTCTGCGGCTTGAAAGACGGTGTGGGCACAAACCTCAACTTTCAAAGCCGCAGACCTTGATAAGCAGGTCTGCGCTACAGGCTACAGGCCGCGTCCATCGGCTAAGACTCTGGGGAGTGAAGCTCAATGAAGATCGGTGTCGATGCCCGCTGTTTGGGGCTGCTGAAGACGGGTGTGGGGACTTACGTTGCTGAGGTTCTGAACCATTGGCCCGGCGGCCTGCTGCCCGATTCTTTCACCTTGTTCTCACACCAGCCCATCAGTCACCCCAGGACAGTGGTGATGCAGCACTGTGTGAGTGGTTCGCGCTGGGGGCTTCCCTGGTACCTTTTTCGATCGCATCGAATGATTTCCAGCCGTCATCCTTCGATTTTTTGGGCAACGCAAGCTCTGCTGCCGCTGCAACTGCCAAAGGCCTTTCCCGTCGTAGTCACGGTTCACGACTGCATTCACCAGCTCGGCTTGCGTTACGCGCCTTCACTTCCTTATAACTGGACTCACCGGTGCCTTCTTCCCTGGGCCGTTAGCAGAGCCGCTAAGATTCTGGTAGTTTCGCGGTTCGTTGCTGATGAAGTCCTCCGTCATTTTGGCGTGCCGGCCGCGAAGATTGAAGTGACGCCGCTTGGAGTGCGAAAAGAGTTCTTTGGCCTTCGCGAAGACGGCGACCTGCGGATGGGCAATCTCTCTCTCGAACCGCAGCCAGCGGTCGCTTGGGTACTGGCGCGGCACCAGATTACCGCACCCTTCATTCTGGGGGTCGGCACGCTGGAACCTCGCAAAAACCTGAAGACCCTGCTCGAAGCCTTTGCCCTGCTTCCCTCCCAGTGGCAAAGCCGATTTCAGCTCGTTCTCGCAGGGAAGCCAGGATGGGGGAAAGCGGATCTTCAGAGGTATTTGCAACGCTACCCGCAGCGTTCTCACTTGCGGCTGACAGGTTACGTTCCGGAAGCGGACCTACGTTCTCTCTACGCCGCTGCGGCGATGTTTGTTTTTCCGTCGTTTTACGAAGGCTTTGGGTTGCCGGTGGTCGAAGCCCTGGCAGCGGGCTGTCCTGTCATCGCGTCGAGCGCAGCATCTCTCCGCGAGGTTGCTGGTTCCGCAGCAGTCTTTCTGGATCCCCACAGCCCGCCGCAAGAGTGGAGCCGCGCCATTGTCCGTGTTGCCGAATCGGCCGAGCTGAGACACTCTCTCTCCAATGCCGGCCCGGCTCAGGCACGCAGCTTTTCCTGGGAAGCATGCGCCGGCAGAACCGCTGAGGTTGTGAGGAGCGTTGCCAAGGAAGAGTGCTGAACAGAACTGGGCCGCGCACATGCCGAAGGACGCCACCCGTGCGAAGCCGTCTGTGCTGAGGATAGGAAATGAGAAAGCGCCGCCTTTGCCGGATTGACAAACACGGATGCGTCTCTTGCGGCGGACGCGCATTCGAACAGCGCTCGGTCATTAATGACGCGCTGGCGTCCACCTGGGGCCTGTCAGCTCGGGAGCGCGCAGCCTTTAACCAGCGCGAAGGCCATGTTTGCAAAGCGTGCCAGATGTCGAAAAGGGTTCGAATGCTCTTATGGAGCATTCGGGAACTCTTTGCCGCCGCCAGCGGTCTCCGTATCCTGCACTTGAACCAGATTAATCATCTCACTCCAGCGCTGCGCGCACTGGGAGACGTCAGGGAAACCTGCTACCAGCCAGGTCTGGAACGCGGAGCGAAAGCCGGTGATTGCATCAACGAAGACATCTGCCAGTTGACCCTTCCCGCCAACCATTTCGACTTAGCCATCCATTCAGAAACGCTGGAGCACCTTTTTGCCTTCGGCAAGGGCCTGAGCGAGGTCGAACGGGTGCTGAAGCCGGGCGGTGTTCAGATCTATACCGTGCCTCTTCTCCACAGCCGCAAGACCCGGCAACGTATGCAAGAGACTGAGAATGAGCGCATCGTCCATTTGCTCCCTCCCAGTTATCATGGCAACGAGGGAGAGTTTCCAGTCGTCTGGGAGTTTGGTTATGATTTTCTGGACCACCGAAAATCGAAGATTAGCGAGCTTCACTACGACAACTATTGGCAAAACAAGACGGTGTTTACGGTGGTTGAGATGAAGCATACCAGTTCATAAATGCGCTCACGTAAGTTTCGGTGTGGCAATGAATGGGTGGAACGGGCGCGTGGGGACACCATCCCCTTGTTATGGAAATGGACGCGGATCATGAAGCGGCTCGCGCCATCGCTGAGGCCCAGGCCACCCTCAAAGCGGAACTTGGCGAATATAAGGTTTGCCTTGCCGTGAGCGACGACTTACTCGGGGAGTTGGACCAACCGCTAAGAGAGCGAGTTCGACTGCCGCTTCAGGTAGAAGGCCTATTACAAGCGCGGTTGGATCGCCGGTGTATTCTGGACAAGCGAGACCTACACGCTGAAGCAGGTTCGGGGGGAAGTGCTGATGTGCCTCTTTCGCGCAGGGTATATTCAGCGCCACGGCGACGCTGCATGGCCTATGGGTTTTGGATAGCGGCATAGTGCCGTGTTGCACCCGACGAACCGCGCTGGACTCCGTGCTGATTTCGGCCGCTGAAGTCCGCACGTCGCGGTGAGCGTCGCGTGGTTGGAAGCCGAGCATCCGTCTCTCACTTCTCGGTGCAAGCGCGACTGTGGCTGAGTTTGCTCTTGATATCGCTTCCTTCCTGGGCTAATTTGGGGTTTCAGCGCAGTCTGGCGACCGCACGCAGGAGACTTTAGGGTCTGAGCGGCCCAGACGGATTGGATTTCGACCCGGCGACGCGTGGACCCGGGAGACTACCTTGGCAACCCGGATGACAACAGAGAAAACCGCTTTGAGAACGATCCTAATTAGCTCAGCCATTTCCTTGCTTCTTGCCGTAATTCCATGGGTGGAGCCGAGAGCCCAAGCGACACCGCCCACACAATCGAAGAAGGTTGATTTTGCGCGGGAGATCCAGCCGTTGTTCGAAAAGTCCTGCTACTCCTGCCACGGAGAGAAAATGCAAATGGGCGGACTGCGGCTGGACGCGAAAAAACTGGCCTTCGATGGCGGGCAATCGGGCAGAGTCATCCGGGGCGGGAGCGCCGCGGAGAGCTTTCTGTACCAGCGTGTGGCAGGGATTGGCGAGCAAGCCCGCATGCCAATGGGTGGTGATCCGCTCGGAGCCGAGCAGATTGAGCGCATCCGTGCCTGGATCGACCAGGGTGCCGACTGGCCCGACGGCGTGGGCGCAGCAGCAGCAGAGATTAAAAAGCACTGGGCTTACGTCCCCCCGAAACGTCCCGAACTCCCCAAGGTGAGCAAGGCCCGGTGGCCAGCGAATCCGATCGACCGTTTCGTCCTGGCTCGCCTCGACAAAGAAGGATTGGCACCGTCGCCCGAGGCCGGCCGCGTGACGCTGCTGCGGCGGCTGAGTCTGGATCTCATCGGCTTGCCGCCGACCCTCGAAGAGGTGGATGTGTTCCTGAAAGACAAAAGTAAGAACGCTTACGCGAAGCAGGTAGAGCGGTTGCTGGCGTCGCCTCATTATGGCGAGCGGTGGGGCCGGCACTGGCTGGACGGCGCTCGCTATGCGGATTCTGATGGCTATGAGAAAGACAAGCAACGCTGGGTCTGGTTCTATCGCGACTGGGTGATCAAAGCTCTCAATCACGATCTGCCTTACGACCAGTTCATCATCGAACAGGTGGCTGGAGACCTTCTTTCCAACGCTACACAGGACCAGAAGGTGGCGACGGGGTTTCTCCGCAATTCGATGATTAACGAGGAGGGCGGTGTTGACCCGGAGCAGTTTCGGATGGAAGCGATGTTCGATCGCATGGACGCGATTGGCAAGAGCATCCTCGGCGTTACCATTCAATGCGCCCAGTGCCACAATCACAAATACGATCCGCTGACGCAGGAAGAGTATTACCGGCTGTTCGCGTTTCTGAATAACTCCCATGAAGCCAACATCACGGTGTACACACCCGAAGAACAGATGCGGCGTGCAGAGCTGTTTCGCCAGATCGGTGAAATTGAAGCCGATTTGCAGCACCGGCTTCCCGATTGGCAAGAGCGCATGGCGCAATGGGAAGAGAGAGTAAAGGCCGGCTTGCCGGAATGGATCGTCGTCAGGCCTGAAGTCGAAGACATTTCCACTGGGGGGCAAAAGTATTTGCCACTCAAGGACGGTTCGTTCCTCGCATCGGGATACGCCCCAACGAAGCATCGTGTGAAGATGGCGGTCAAGACGGACGTGCAAGACATCACGGCGTTTCGGTTGGAACTGCTGAACGATCCCAACCTGCCGCTAGGTGGACCGGGCCGCTCGCTCAAGGGCACGGGGGCGCTCACGGAGTTTGAAGTAGAAGCCGCTCCTGCAGAAGCACCCGCGAAAGCGGTGGCGGTCAAGATCACCAAGGCGACTGCCGATATTTCCCTGCCGGAGAAACCACTAGACGCTATCTTTGATGACAAGAGCAACAAGTCCCGTGTCACAGGGCCCATTGAGTTTGCCATCGACGGCAACGAAGACACAGCTTGGGGAATCGACGCGGGTCCCGGCCGCCGCAATCAGCTCCGAAAGGCCGTCTTTACGGCCGAAACGCCTGTCTCCCACCCCGGTGGAAGTCTCCTCACGTTCTACTTGAGTCAGAAACACGGTGGTTGGAATAGCGACGACAACCAGAACCACAACTTGGGCCGCTTTCGCCTGTCGATTACCCGGACTCCCGGGGCAATTGCCGATCCGTTGCCCCACAATGTTCGGGAGATTCTGGCCGTGCCACTCGCGCAGCGCACACCCGCACAGCTCAAAACGATCTTCAGCTACTGGCGCACCACCGTTCCCGAATGGCAGGAGGCCAATGCCCGCATCGAACAGCTCTGGCAGCAGCACCCGCAAGGTTCTTCTCAGTTGGCGCTGCTGGCGCGAGAAGAAACACGCGAAACCCACTTGCTGGCCCGAGGTGATTTTCTGAAACCTGGCAAGACCGTGGCCCCGGGCGTGCCCGCCTTCCTTCATCAAGTGCCCAAGGACGCGCCTCCAACCCGCCTCACTTTCGCCAAATGGCTGGTGGATCGCGAGTCACCCACCACGGCCCGCTCCCAGGTGAATCGCCTCTGGCAAACGTACTTCGGCACGGGTCTCGTCAGCACGAGCGAAGATTTGGGCAAACAAAGCGAGGCGCCTTCGCACCCCGAACTACTCGACTGGCTGGCTGTTGAATTTATGGAACGCGGCTGGAGCCTGAAGGCCATGCACCGCCTGATCGTGACTTCTGCCACTTACCGCCAGTCGTCCCGTGTTTCCCCAGAGCTTTACGCGCGAGATCCCTATAACCGGCTGCTGGCTCGCGGGCCGCGCTTCCGTGTGGAAGCCGAGGTCGTTCGCGACATCGCCTTAGCTGCCAGCGGTTTGATGAATCCGAAGATCGGCGGTCCCAGTGTTTACCCGCCGGCTCCGGAGTTTCTGTTTCTTCCACCCGTGAGCTACGGCCCGAAAAACTGGCACGAAGCAAAAGACGACGATCGCTACCGCCGCGCGCTCTACACCTTTCGTTTCCGCTCCGTTCCCTATCCTGTCCTGCAGAATTTTGACGCGCCGAATGGCGACATCTCCTGTGTTCGTCGGACTCGTTCCAACACGCCGCTGCAGGCCCTGACCACTCTCAACGAGCCATTGTTCCTCGAGTCGGCTCAAGCGCTGGCCTTGCGAACACTTCGCGACGGCGGTGTGACGGATGGGCAGCGCCTCGCCTACGCGTTTCGCCGTTGTGTGGCGCGGATGCCCACGGAGCAGGAGACAGCCGAGTTGCTTGGCCTCTTGAAAAAGCAGCAGCGGCGCCTTGCCGACGGATGGGCCAGCTCGTGGGATTTGGCGGGTTTTGACGCAGCCAGAGCGCCTCAGATCCCCAAGGGCTCAACACCCGTGCAGCTTGCAGCGTGGACCGTCGTTTCTCGAGTGCTGTTGAATTTGGATGAAACGATTACGAAGGAATAGTCGCGAGGAGGGTGTCAGATAGAGAGAAGGCGGCGAGCCTGGAGTTGTGAAAAAATTTCGTGGGTCGGAGGCGATGGTCGTCTGTTTTAGATCGTCCCCTGGAAATGCAAATTCGCCCGCCTTGGTCCCTGTTGCGGGGGGCGGTGCAGGCAGTAGCGATTCCGAAGCTTGAGGCTTCCAAAAAGCCACAAATCACTTCTTCAGTTTGGTAGCTTTTCGCTAATGGTTCTTCTTCATGAGCACCCCGAAGAGCAGCACCACGATGGCTCCCAGCAACCACTCAATGCGCCAAAACTGAATGACCTGCCACTCCCCAATTGTCTTGGGGTTCATGCGAATTCCGACAAAAAGCGAAATCACCGCGAAAACAGCGGCTGTCATCATGCAAATGAGAACTGGCAGTTCGATTCCGGTCTGAGCTGCTGCCTCTCTTACGCCTTTGATCAGCCGCGACAAGTTTGATCCAAAAACCCAGCGTCCGCAGACGTGGCAAAACTCAGCGCCCAGCTTCAGCTCTGTGCCACATTTCTTGCAACCCGTGCTGGCGGAGTCTCTTTCCCGCTGCCGGGCCGCAACATACTGTGGGCTCTCGGTGACCGTCACATTGGTATTCATAGCGTCCTCCTGCATCTACCAGAGCAACTGCCCTAAACCGCGTTCCTCATACCCACGATACCTTATCATTTGCAGACCCACCGGTAAGAACTGCCAGTAAGTCACTGCCAGCAGAAAGCGCTGGCTGTGACTTACACGGCGCAGGCGGGTCTCCCGAACCGCTACGACAGGTTGACTTTCAAGGGCTGAGTCAGCTTGACGTTGAGCGTCGATCCCGACGCAAAGCCGGTCTCTTTACCGCGAGTCGCCAGCACCGCGCCGGTGCCCGCTGCACCGCCCGTGGCGGCTCCAATGGCTGCTCCTTTACCGCCCCCTGCAATGGCGCCAATGGCTGTGCCGATCCCTGCCCCACCGCCGATAATCATGGCATCCTTCTTTTTTGTTCCTGGCGCCGTCCGCGAAGAGCCCGACGCTTGAATTGGATAGGACCGCCCGTTGGGCAGCGTGACTTCTGTAAACCTCAAAGACATGTACGCACGCCCCTTGACCCGGCCCGATCTTCTGGACTCGGCAACGACGCCTTTGACCGTGCTTCCCAGCGGAATCACTACTGCACTGTTCACTTTGACATCGTCGACAACCTTCGCCGTAAACGGATCGCCAGGGGCGTTGCTGTCTGTCGTCAGAGAGTGTTGCAGTGAAGCCCGAATGACTGTTCCGGCCGCCAGCGTCTCGTCCTTCTTAGCATCAATATCCTTTTTCACGATATTCAGCGCCTGATCCGTGGCGCCGGTGGTGTCGGAATTGGTTACCGAAGGCCCACTGCATCCTACAGTTAACAGCAGTGCCAGACCGGGTAAAATCATCAAGTGACTCTTTCGCATCTGTGCTTCCTCCTGATCAGTTTTGAACAACCGCTTTCGAGGGGAATGATGCAAAGGGTTCTCCAAAGAAAACAGGTAAAGCTAATCCCTGTGCCTGGAAACAGTTGTCCTGCCAGTGGGCCTCTTGAGGGCGCAGGAAATCTTACCGAACGCTTGTAAATATTACGTTTAGCACAATTCTGGAGTCACCTAAGTCGGCGAATCTGTGCGACTAAAGTGGTAATACTTTGGGGTTCAAGTGTGAGCGTGATTTTGGGACCACTTTCAGGTGGCAGGGGAACCGTGGCGCAGTCTTCCTTTTCGGAGGTACGGTAGGCAGTCAGACGTTCCAAATTCCAGCCTCTTATTTCGAGAGTTTCCAAGGCCGGCTGGTGCGATGGGTTCAGGAAAATGACGGTGATTCCGTTGTATTGCGGATTGCGAAAGGCCGCGAGGGGAGAAGGACCGGCGGTTGCCGAGATCCGCACTGAGTTACGCGGCAGAAACTTGCTGAACTGACAAAAACTCCAGAAACGCTTCGAAGTCTGGAACGTCGAACCGGTCTTGTCCAGCAAGCCTAGCCGGCCATTCCACCCTGCTGGCTGGAACAGAGTCCAGTAAACCCAGGCCTGAGTTTCCGCTTGCGTCAGGTCGTTCAGCATGTGGGTGGCCAACCGCAGTCCCCCGGCAATCCCGGCAAATTCTTCGCCGGCAGGCAGGGCAAACTCAGTTTGCCAAAGCTTGAAGTTGTGCCGTTTGTAAGTCTCCCTAGCGGCACTTCGGCCGGCGCTTTCCGCTTCAAGCGAATGGGCGCTGAGATGCGAAACGAGACTCTTTGCCTCCGGATCTTCCAAGATCGGTTGCAGGAAAGCATTCAATTCGCCCCAGCCGAGTTCCGGCAGCATGATCCTGCTGGTAAGGCCGCGCTCCTTGAACACCTTTCCCACGATCTTCAAAAACTCTTTGAACTGGTCAGCTCGCCAAAGGCACCCTGTGTTGGCCTGAGAGCTCAAGGGTGCGTTCTGCAGGCTGACAACCTGAACATCCTGGAACCGCAGCTTCTTGTAAAACTCGATGTAAGCTGCCAGATAGGTTGCAAAGTCCTCGTAATGCTTTGGCAGCAGCTCGCCTGCAGGTGAGGGGTTGCTTTTCCATTGAGGCGGTGGACTCCAGACGCAACCGTTCCAGATGACCTCGCTTCTCTTGATCGCTTCGCGGAGCAGATTGAACTGAGCTGTCTCGTCTTCCTCATCGGCAAAGTAATAGATGAATCCACGCAGATAGAGCGGGTTTGTCAGCAGTAGCCGCTGGCCTTTCCAACTGATCTCGCTGCGCACAATGCTGGTTCGGGCCCCGTCGGTTCCAAAGACCAGATCCAAGAGCCGGGTTCTTTCCGGCAATGGCAGCGACATGATTTCCTTTGCGCTCCCATTGCCAATGGTGACTCCAAAGCCGTCGAGACGCTGGTACTGAATTTCCGGCTGAACTAGAATCGGCTTGGACTGAGCCCGCGACACGGAAGGCACACAGGCGAGCAGCAACGCCGGAAGCGTGAGTTGGAGTGTCTGATGAAATCGTTCGTGCGGGAATTTCACGGCAGGTGCGTGGCGTTCGCATCAACGGCGGGCAGACTGGCAGGCTGAAACATCCTGCCCACGATGTTGGCCAGCTCCGTCCGCAGTTCTTTCACGTTTCCTTTGCCCTCAGGATGAACACGATTTGTCAAGATGATAAGGAAAGTCTCCGTTTCCGGATCGATCCAGAGCGAGGTGCCCGTGTATCCCGTGTGGCCGTAGGATCTGGCCGAGAAGAAACTGCCTTTGACGGATGAGTAAGTGGACTGGATGTCCCACCCAAATCCACGCACGTTCGGTTTCCCGTCCGGCGACTGCGGCGAGGTCATTAGCGCAACGGTCTCTGGATGAAGAACCTCAACACCGTTCCGTTTGCCGCGCTGAAGCAACATCTGACAAAACCTGGCCAGATCGCTGGCCGTCGAGAAAAGTCCGGCGTCTCCGGCGATGCCTCCAAGCTTGCCGGCCAGAGAGTCGTGCACTTGTCCGCGCAGCAGGCCGCCCTCTCTCCGTCTTTCCGTTGGCGCAATGTTGAGAGTGTCTTCAGCGCGGGGAAGAAAGCAGGTCGAAGTCATGCCCAGCGGCGAGAAGATGTTCTCCCGAACAAATTGCGCCAGCGATTGCCGGCTGACTTTTTCCACTAGCTTGCCAAGCACAACAAACCCAAGGTCACTGTAAATGAATTTTTGTCCGGGACGCGCGAGAAGCCGCGTCCGGTAGATACGGGTGACCACGCTCTGCGAGGAGATCCGACGCCGCCTGGACTGCCGGAGGTCGGCTGGCAACCCCGAGTAATGCACTAACAACTGCCCCACGGTCACCTTCTTCTTCCCAGCTCGGCCGAAGGCTGGAAGATGCTTGCTCACTGGATCCTCCAGCTTCAATTGGCCCCGCTGCGCCAACAACATCACGGCCGGAGCCGTCGCCACGACTTTCGTCAGCGATGCCAGATCAAAAATGGTGCTGAGCGTCATGGCCTCGATCTCAGGCTCGACACTCCGGTTTCCGTAAGCTCTCTCAAAAACGATGGCGTCCTGATGCCCAACCAACACGACAGCACCAGGCAAGTTGCCTAGACCCATATGATGCTCTACCACCCGGTCGATCTCGGCGAAAGGATCCGCCGGACCGTGCACTAACGCTATCTCATTAGGGTTTGCTATGGGGAACGCAGAAAGAGACCCCGGGAAGAAGAGAACGGCGAGGACAAGAGACCGCATGCTGAGAGCCGTAGACACGGAATGAAGGCGGGCTTGTGAGCCACCAGCTCTAGAGAAGCCCCAGGACGACTCGGGCTCCTTAGTCGGCATCCTTCGCCGCCTTAGTGGACTTCCTCCTCTTTGGTGGCGCGGGGGCAGCGGCCGGGCCGGCCAGAACGGGCGGAGCAGGAGCGGCGGCAGCGGGCTTCTCGCCTTCTTCAAAGCTCTTCATGGCCCTTTCTTCGTCTTCAAAAATCTCAAAGATGGAAAGCAGGCTCATGACCTTGAAAACTTCCAGGATCTTTGGTTTGACCTTCAGCAACTTCAATTGCCCGCCCTGAGATTTGAGTGACGTGTGGCTGCTCACCAGAAATCCGACTCCTGTGCTGTCAATGTACGGAACGCTGTCCATGTCGATGAGCAGCTTTTCGATGCCCATGCTCAGCACATTCTTGATCTTCTCTCTTAGGAAAAAACTGTCGCCCCCGGCCATGAACTTGCCGTCCAACTTCAAGACACAAACGTCGCCAACAACCTTTAACGTAAATTTCAAAGTAGCAGCTCCTCCACAAATCCAGGCGCCCAGCGGAAACAGGAACGGCTTCAGACACGATTCTGCGAGGCTCAAAGAGCCAATCGAAGAGTTGTCCAAAATGTGAACTGGGCGATCTTGACGCTAATGTTCCCGACACTCAGGCAACTGAGACAACCCGCCAAGGGATTGATCAACGGTTCGGTAATAGTAGAGGTTTCCAGCCCAATGGGCAATATTTTTTCGCGGGGCATGCGCGCCTGAGGTGTCTGAACTCTGCGTCGTTGGTCCTCCTAACCTTGGTTCAGCCTGGGGTTCAGCCTCGGAGGCTTCTGGCGTTCAGCCGGCTTGAGAACTCAGTTTCCTCGAGTCCGCTGGCGTCAGTCGAGGCTTCAAGAAGTCGCCAAGACGATCACTCCTCGAAGACTCGCAACAGATCGGAGGCCTTCACCACTCCCACAATTTTCCCGCCGTTTTGAGTCACGACCAGAAAGTTCCGGTTGCCCGCAAGCATCTTTTGGATAGCCTCCGAAACAGAGAGCCCCTGGTCCACCGTCATTACGCCGGTTTCCATGATCTCGCCAACGCGGCGGCTCAACCGCGCAGCGATTGGCAAAGAAGCGACATGCGCTTCCGCAGCCTCGAAGTTCAGAAAGCGGTGGTTGATGTAGGAGAAGAATTCCGTGGTCGTGATCTTAGACTTCCAAATGGCCATCGGCATCAGCGGCTTGCCTTCAATAAAGGCCAGATAGCAGTCCAACAGTGTTTGCTTGGTCTTCTTGTCGATGGAAAGCAGGTAGCGCAGAGAACTGTCAGGCACAACATCGACCTTCTTTTCGGGAATGGTGCTGAGGTAGATGAGGCGGTGGACATCTTCGATTGAAATGTTCAAGTCTCTGTATTGATCCGCTATCCAGTGCGCCAGCTCGTTATCCTGGTCGGAATACTTGTTCACATACTTTTCCAGCGTATCGATCGCGTCGGCCAGGAATACGCCCAGCGCCACGTCCCGGTCAAACAACAAGCCCGCACAGACGATGGCCGCATCGTCGGAATGCCCCGGGCCCATACGGTCACGAATATAGAAGTAGCGGACAAACTCCGACTCCTGGTGCTGGCACTTCTCCGGAGCCACGATCATCCCGGCTTTTTCATAATCCTCGATGTCATCGGCGTGCGGCTCGTGCGCCAGCTTTTCACCGTCCAGGTTCAGGTGCTTAAGGATGCGGAGATCGACAAAATGGCTGCGGCCTCCGCCAATCTTGATGTTGTATTCCTTCTCAACATCGCGCCGGATTTCGGTATCGTCGCGAAGGCCTCCAAGATAGAGGCCCTTCAGCATCGAGGACGGATTGACCGTGAGTCCCTTGAGCCGTCCCGCCCGCAAAAAGGGCTCTCCGTCCTGGTTCACCAGGCGCGCACCGGCTTTGCCGTGGATCGCCAGGTCGGCATAGTGGTAGATTTCGTCGATCAACCCCTGCCGGTACGCCTTCACCTTGTCGGGCTCGAGCTCTAGCGCTGTGACGATGTCGGAGATGGTAATGTTGACAAAACGCCGCTTGTTAAACATGCCAGCGCCGTTGTGGGCGTGGCCCTCAACCGACTGCATCAGAATGGCGTCCTCAGATTCTCTGGATACGTCCAATTCTGTGGTCTTGGATAGATGTTCGAAATCCTGCCGGATAAGTTCTTCGAAATCCATCAGCGCCTCGCCCCTCCGCGGGCCAGACCTTCTGAGACAACGCCGGTGAAGAATAAATGTCCTAGCAGGATGCTGAAAAACTCGAAAGACGCTCCCTACCGGTCGCGGTACGGAAAAACCGGCCTCCGACTCCAAAGCAGTTACGGTACCGCGCGCGGTAGCAAGCGGCGACCAGCCTCTCATCTGGAGAGTTTTTCAGCATCCTGCTAGAAAGCGAGTGGCTCTCTCAACGGCCAGAAAGTGACAACGAAACTTCGCATCAGTGAACCATTTGAAGCGGCTGCTGGGCGTGATGCAACTGTCCGCAAGCAGCGAAGATGTCAGCTCCTCGAGGGCGTCGGATATAAGCAGCAAGTCCCTTCGATGCCAAGATTTCCTGGAACCGCCGGACGCGTTCTGGTGATGACGGCCGCATTCCGTTTCCCTGGCCTGGATTCAAAGGCAGCAGGTTGACCTTGGCGCGCAGGCGGGACAGTAACCTCACCAGCCGGCGGGCATCCTGATCGAGGTCGTTGATAGAGTCGATGAGCACGTATTCAAACGTGAGGCGCTGGCGCGGACGCAGAGGGAACTGCTCGCAAGCCTGGATCAAGTCGTGGATGGGATATTTGCGATTCACTGGCATCAGCTGGTCGCGCACGTCGTCCGTCGTGGCCGACAGCGAAATGGCGAGATTGGGCACCACTGGAGCTTTGGCCAGGTCCAAAATCTTGGGCGCCAGACCCACCGTGGAAAGCGTGATGCGGTGCGGCGGGATACCGATGCCACCGGGGTCAGCCATTAACACGAGGGCGCGGCTGACGTTCTCAAGATTCAGCAACGGCTCTCCCATGCCCATCAGCACGATGTTAACGGGCTTGGCGCTGCCGCGCCGATTCTGGCTGCGCTTTGCTTTCGCAGCAATCTCCGGCAAAGGTTCTTGCTGATCTTTCAAGATAGAGAGAACCTGACCGGCAATCTCGCCGGCCGTCAGATTTCGGGCCAACCCGATCAAGGCGGTCAGGCAGAACTTGCAGTCCATCGGGCATCCCACCTGCGTGGAAATGCACAGCGTGTTGCGCTGCTCCTCCGGAATGAAGACCGATTCGATTCTCTTGCCATCTGCCAGTTCGAAAAGATATTTGCGCGTTCCATCTACGGAAAGCTGTGAAAGAGAGGGTTGCGGCAGAGTAAGGCGGCTGCATTGTTGCAGCTTCCCTCGAAGAGCGCGAGACAACTCTGTCATCTCTCCGATCTGGAACTGCCGGAGCTTGTAAATGGAATAGTAAATCTGTTTTCCGTGGAAGGGCTTTTCTCCGAGGGATTCGAGGAGCTGGCACAGGTCCGAAGAGGTCAATCCCAGCAATTCCCGCCGCTGAACTTCCATCTGGATGAATGAAATCCCGTTGGGTTAAGGAGACTGAACCGTTCAGGTGCCGGAACGATCAGATCGACTTCGATGATAGCAGAATTTGTTTTCTGCCGCACAATTTCCCTCTCGAGTGAGCGTGAGGTTTTCGAGGAGATGTGCAACTAATCTGCCAGTTCGGAGAACTGATTGACCTGGGGCTGGGAGAGCTCGTAGGCGCGATCTCTGGAGGCTCGAGCCTGACGCGGACAAGCTGGCTGCCACACTGACCCATGGAGAATCTTCGGCAGCAGGGCGTTCCGGCCTATTGGACCCAAGATACGTTTGTTGGGCTGTTGGGTTAGGAGCGTCGAAGCACGAGGGGTCAGGGCGGTTCTCTCGTCGTCCTCGGCTTTTGGTCGAGGACGAGCACGAGGACGACGACGAGAACGCTTTTCCCTTGTCACTGCTTCTCGTCACTTGTCACTTGCTACTGCTTTACGATACTCTCGGCCTCTGATTGGAGGAGATGTGGCCAAGCGCGCGCTCATCACAGGAATCACAGGACAAGATGGGTCCTATCTGTCGGAGTTTCTCATCTCTAAGGGTTACGAAGTCCACGGCATCATCCGCCGATCCAGCAGCTTCAACACGGAACGGATTGATCATCTGTATCACGACCCGCATGAAAAGACCGTCCGGCTCATCCTTCACTACGGCGATTTGACCGACGGCTCCAGTCTGCGAACGATCATCTCGCAAATACAGCCCGACGAGATCTACAACCTGGGTGCGCAGTCGCACGTACGCGTCAGCTTTGATCAGCCGGTTTACACGGTGGAGGCTGACGCCTTGGGCACGCTCGTTCTGCTGGAGGCCCTGCGAGACGCCTGTCCGAAGGCCCGCTACTACCAGGCCGGTAGCAGTGAGATGTTTGGCAAAGTGCGCGAGTCTCCCCAAAGGGAAACCACACCGTTCTATCCGCGGAGCCCCTACGGCTGCGCCAAGGTCTTTTCACATTGGCAGACTGTGAACTATCGTGAAGCCTACGGCCTGTTCGCATCGAATGGCATTTTGTTCAACCACGAGTCGCCGCGCCGTGGCGAGACCTTTGTGACCCGCAAGATCACGCGGGCCGCCACACGCATCAAGGAGGGCCTGCAGGACGCGTTATATCTGGGCAATCTCGAAGCCAAGCGCGACTGGGGCTTTGCCGGCGATTACGTCGAAGCCATGTGGCTAATGCTGCAGCAGGACGAGCCAGACGACTTTGTGGTTGCCACCGGACAGGCTTATTCCGTCAGAGAATTTGCCGAAGCGGCGTTCTCCTGTTTGGGACTAGACTGCGAGCGCCACATTCGCCTTGATCCCCGCTATTTGCGGCCGGCCGAGGTGGATCTGTTGCAGGGAGACAGCGAAAAAGCCCGGAAGGTACTGGGCTGGGCTCCTAAAGTCGGCTTTCGGCAGTTGGTGGAAATGATGATCGAGGCCGACTGGAAGCTGGCCCGCCGGGAGAAACTATTGAAAGAGAACCGCAGCCTCATTGAGACCGGAACCCTCGAGGATTAGCAACCCATGCCATTCACCATCGAATCCCGCCCTCTGGGTGATGCGGTTGTTCTGGTCCCCAGCGTCTTCGAAGACCAACGCGGCTTTTTCATGGAGGCGTTTCGAGCAGATCAGTTTGCGGCGCTGGGCCTGCCGGATCAGTTCCCACAGGACAGCCATTCCCGCTCTGCGAAAGGCGTCTTGCGTGGCCTGCATTTCCAATGGGACCCGCCCATGGCCAAGCTCATGCGCGTCACAGTGGGTGCGGCCTTTCTGGTTGCGGTGGACATCCGCAAGGGCTCCCCAACCCTGGGAAAATGGTTCGGCGTTGAGGTCTCAGCGCAGAATCGCCGGCAGGTTTTCGCTCCCCCTGGCTTTGCCCGCGGCTTTTGCGTTTTGTCATCCGTCGCCGAGCTGCAATACAAATGCACAGGCATCTATAACCCCCAAGGCGAATCGAGCATCCGCTGGGACGATCCGGGAATCGGCATCCAGTGGCCGGTGACCGAACCCATCCTCTCTGCCAAGGACGCCAAGGCCCAATCGCTGAACGAGTGGGTGAATTCGC
>JAKEER010000490.1 GCA_022616615.1 Acidobacteriota bacterium | reverse complement strand
CGCTGCTTCCAGTAGCTTGGGCAGGTAGAGCACTTGAAGATTCCTCTGCTCGCGATCCCCGCTGCGGGTCCGAACCAGCAGCGTTACCATTCCCCCCAGGCCAGCGCCGCTTTTTCGGCAATGTTCCGCTTTGATATGCAGATCGTCAGCAGCAGCCCGCAGAGCCGAGAAGGCATGCCCCTCCTCCTTAGTTGTGAGAGCTTGGTCCAGCAATCGCAGAGACAATTCAAGGCTTGTTGAGTATTCTTGGGGAACCTTGCTGCCCGGCGTCCAACCTCGAATCATGAAATTGACATCCGCCAGCGCAGATGCCGACATCTGCCGGGCATCCGGAGCGCGAAGCTTTTGAGCGATGCGCTGCAGACGGTCCCGCAGGCCAAACAATGTCTCGCGTGCAGTTGCGGGCCTTGCTGAGCGTTCCTGGCGACCGGTAGTAGTTTCAGTGGAACTCGCTGGCAGTTTAAAGAGCGTGCCCTCGGCTCGATGGCCTTCATCCCTCGGGATTCCAGCCAGGAAAAACCATCCGATGACCGTGGTCTGAAGCTGCTTCCGACTGAACATAAGACCAATCTGCGTCGGACCTCGTAAGGAAATTGCGAACCGTCTAATTAATAAGGCAGCCAGGACCGCCCGTCAAGGGCGGAACGCGACCGTCGAACCGTCACAGATATTCCAAACTCGGACAGCCGAAACCAAAAGGGATCTAGTCTTCTCTCTTCATGGGATCTCAATCATTCCCGCTGACGCAGGAGTCTGGAGATTGGACATTTCTCGGAGCGGCCAAGCTGCCCTGGGAGTGCGGCCGTTCCGCCGCGCCGTTTCTACATCTCTCGCGCCAGGATAGACTCTTTGTCCCCCTTGGCAAGACTTGGAAAGGGGACGCCGCGTTCTTTGCGGCAGGGGGTCTCGAGGATGTGTGAGACCTGTGGTCCCCCCTTCATAAGGGCGCTCCCACGGCAGCCGCGCATAGCAAATTCGGTCCAGCTATGTTAATTCTATGCAATCCGAAGCCGGGATGCTGGAGAATCTATGGCTCTCAGTGAAGCTGCCCGCCGCTGGGTGTTATGGGCTGGTGTGGTCGCGGTGATTCTGGCCTTGCGGGTGGGCTGTGTGCTCTACGAAAGAAGTCGGCCCTTCCCGCAAAGGCCAGCGGTTGCAAGACCAATCGACAGGGATCGCCTTGTGGTGATCCCAAAGTTCTACGTGGAAGACTTTGCTTCGGCACAGCAGCTTGCCGGAAAGAGGGTTTGGGTGAAACTGGGGTATTCGACAAGCTACTTTCTGGATAAGCCGCGCCTCAAACCGGCAGACCGGGAGCTGAGACAGTTCCAACCGCTGGAGAGCTTTGCCATCGAGAACGTGGTGGAACGGCCGGTTGCCGGGGAGGCCGGCAACAGAGAAGTGCTTTTGCATTTCCGGAGGGAAGGCCAGTCTTGGCTGACTCTGGCTGGACTTTATGATGCTCAGGCAGAGCGCTATGAGATGCAACTCGATGAGTTGTTCTATTTGAAGGACCCGCGCGAGCTCTATGCTCACTGGGACGAGGACGCCTGGAGCAAGATTGAGAAACACTCGCTGGAACCTGGCATGACACTGGCTCAGGCCGTGTTTTCGATGGGCTACGGCCGCCTAGTGACGATGGAAGCGGGCGGCATTCAGCTTTACGAGTTCACTCGAGGGCCGGGCGGTCAACCTGGCAAGACGCGCATCCGGTTTCTGGACGGCCGGGTGAAGGAGTTTGAAGTGCGGTAGTGTAAAGTTAGAGCCTTAGTAGCAGAATTCTCGGCTCTGACCGTCTGGCCTCTATCCTCAAACCATGAAACGAGCAACCCCAGATCTGACATTCGTTGCTGTACTGCTTCTGCTTTCTGCCAGGTATCCATTTGCCGCGATGGCCACCAATCCCTTGCAGACCGCTACAAGAACCCTGGGAGTGGCGGAAACGTTAGACGCAAAGGAGTTGCTCAAGAAGGTCGGTGAAACCTACCGCGATCTAAAGAGTTACCAATTCGAGTTCACGTTGCTCACAGAGTTGCGATCGAAGGCTGGTAGAAAGTCCATTGAGACCAATGTAGCGCTGTGGGCCAGCCGGCCCGGCAAGTTGCGCGTGATGATTAGCGGAGGGCTGGGAGAACTGCAAGTGTTCTCCAATGGTTCGGAATCGTGGGTGTTTGTCCCGCTGCTCAATCAGTACACTCGCCAGGCTGCCGACAGCTCGAACAAACCTGCCGAAGAACGGATTTCGCGCTTTGCCGCGATTGCGACGAAGGTCCTGGAGCAATTTGAAAAGATCTCATCGAACGCCAGCGTGGCCAGAATTCTGCGCACGGAAAACCTGCCGATTGGGGACGACGAGGTGGAATGCCAGGTGGTCGAAGTCGAGCTGGAAGAACAGGAGCCGGGTGAGAAGCGAATGCGAACCTACTGGATTGACCCGCCGCGCAACCTCGTATTGAAGGCAGTGCAGTTTGACAAGCTGCCGGACGGTGCTGCAGATGCCCTGGAGACGGAGATCACCACGACGTTTAAGAAAGCCAAGGTCAACGAGGCCTTGCCCGACAGCGCATTCGTTTTTCAACCGCCGGCTGGCGCCAAAGAAGTGGCAGAGTTTCGCGGGGCTCGCCCTGCCGCGATCGAGATTGGATCCGAAGCAGCAGACTTCCAACTGAAAGATCTGGACGGTGGCGAGGTTCAGCTCAAAAGCCTGCGAGGGAAGGTTGTCCTGCTGAACTTCTGGGCGAGCTGGTGCGGGCCGTGTCGCTTGGAGATGCCGGTCATCGAGCGGCTACACCAGCAGTTCCATGAGAAAGGCTTGCGCGTCTTTGGCGTGAACGATGAAGACATTGACACTATTCGCGACTACCTCAGCGAACGCGAATACAGTTTCCCGACCCTTGTGGATGCAGAGCAGCGCGTCATGGCGCTTTACCGGATTCGGGGCATCCCGACGATGGTGGTCATCGATCGGGAGGGCAAGATTGCGCAGTACCGCCTGGGATTAAGCCGGGAAAGCGATCTGCGGTTGTGGCTGAAAAACGCGGGGATTGAATGACGACGTGAGACGTGAAACGTGAATCGTGAATCGTGATGCGTGATTCCAGAAAGCAGCTTGCAGGGCACGCATCACGATTCACGCGTCACGTCTCACGAGAACTTCACATGACCCACTCAGATTCTCTGAAAGGCTTCTGGGCGTTGATTGCTACCCAGTTTCAGGGCGCATTCAGCGACATGGTTTACAAGACGCTGCTGACGCTCGTCGCGGTGACCACTGCGGCAGATGTGGATGAAGGCAGCAACCGCGTTTCCATCATCAATGCGCTATTTATCATTCCGTTTCTCTTGTTTTCGATGTACGGAGGCTTCCTAGCGGATCGCTTCAGTAAGCGGTTAGTGACGGTGGGTACCAAGTTTCTTGAAGTAGCGATCATGCTGCTGGCGACTCTGGCGGCCTGGATGGGCAGTCTGAACTTCGGGATGGGCGTGTTGTTTCTGCTGGGCACTCAGGCCGCTCTGTTTGGGCCGGCCAAGTACGGCATACTGCCGGAGTTGTTACCTGAAAAGCGGCTTTCCTGGGGGAATGGCATTCTCGAGATGACCACGTTTCTGTCGATCATTCTTGGAACTGTGGCCGGAGGGCTCCTGGCCGAGGGACTGCGCGGCCGGCTTTACATGGCTGGAGTTCTGCTCATTGGGCTTGGCTTGGCAGGAGTCGTCTCCAGCCTGCGCATCAGCCCGGTATCATCAGCAAATCCACAAGCGCGCTTCCGTTTGAATTTTGTCAGCGACATTCTGCGCACGGTCGGCATCGCTAGGCAGGATCGCGTGCTTTGGCTGGCAGTGGTTGGCAGTATCTATTTCTGGTTTCTGGGTCTGCTGATGCAGACCAACATCCTGTTCTTCGGCAAGAATGTTTTGGGTGTGCCGGAAGCAAAGATCGGCTATCTGCTAGCTGCGCTGGCCGTGGGTATCGGAATCGGCAGCTACGTTGCCGGTAACGTCTCTGGCCGGAAGATCGAGTATGGACTCATACCGCTGGGCTCCATCGGCATTTCCACGTTCCTGCTGACTTTGGCGCTGCCTGGCTGGACGTTTTGGAGCGCCGCTTCTCTGCTCGGCGCCCTTGGTTTTTCAGCCGGGTTCTTCATCGTGCCGCTTAACGCGCTCCTGCAGCATCGCCCCGCACCCGAGGTGAAAGGCTCCGTCATAGCCATGGCAAACTTGATGACGTTTGTCGGCATGCTCGTGGCTACCGGGTTTTACTGGATTCTAACGTCTTTCCTGCACTTGTCGCCGTTGCAGGTGTTTCTGGCCTCGTCCGCGCTTACGGTGGTTACCACAGTGTACGTCTGCTGGTTGCAGCCCGATTCGCTCATGCGCCTGGTATTGTGGCTGCTGACGCACAGCGTGTACCGCATCCAGGTCGTGGGCCGAGAGAACATTCCCGAGCGAGGCGGGGCGTTGTTTGTTTCGAACCACATGTCCTTTGTGGACGCGCTGTTGCTTATTGCCTCGACCGACCGCCGCATCCGCTTCTTGATGGAGGAGGAGCTCTATGAGCGGCCGTTCATCAAGCCGTTTGCCCGGATGATGCGCGTCATCCCGATTTCCACCCGGCAGAGCCCGCGGGCCCTGATCCATGCCCTGCGCGAGGCCTCCCGCAGCATTCAGGAAGGACGCGTGGTCTGCATTTTTGCCGAAGGCCAGATTACCCGCATCGGTCAACTTCTGCCGTTCCGCAAGGGATTTGAGCGGATCATGAAGAACGTAGACGCGCCCATCATCCCGGTAAATCTCGACCGGGTCTGGGGTAGCATGTTCAGCTATCACAAGGGCCGGATTGTCTGGAAGGCGCCGCGGCTGTCCTTTCAGCCCATTACTGTGTCGTTCGGAAAGCCAATGCACGGCCAGTCCACGTCCGAAGCCGTCCGCCAGGCAGTGCAGGAACTGGCAACAGACGGTTACGTGTATCGCAAGCCAGACCAGTCGCAACTGCAGCGGACCTTTATTCGCCGCGCACGGCAACACCCCTTCCGCTTCGCTGTGGCAGACGGTCTGAATCCCAAAATCAGTTACCTCGGATTGCTCGTCCGCAGCATTTTTCTGGCGCGGTTGTTACGAGAGCGGTGGCGGAATCAGAAGATGGTGGGACTGTTGCTGCCGCCTTCGGTAGCCGGAGCGGCTGCCAACATCGCCGTGCTGCTGGCTGGCAAGGTTCCCGTGAACCTGAACTACACGGTCTCTCAGGCCGTGCTGGAGTCCTGCACCGCGCAATGCCAGATCGAAACGATCGTTAGCTCGCGTCAGTTTCTGGAGAAGGTGAAGGTCATTGTTCCAGAGTCCTCCGTGTTCCTGGAAGACCTGGCGTCCCAGAAGACCCGCGGACGGTTGCTGGGTGCGTTGCTGCAGGCTTTGTTCCTCCCGGCAGGCTCGCTGCAGAAGAGGCTGGGTTCTCACGGCGGCCAGAGCGTTGACGACCTCGCAACAATCATTTTCTCCAGCGGCAGTACGGGCGATCCCAAGGGCGTGATGCTGTCGCACCACAATGTGCGGTCTAACCTCGACGGCATGAGCCAGGTGTTCACCGTCACACGTCAGGATCGCATTCTCGGTATCCTGCCCTTCTTCCACTCGTTTGGTTTTACGGGAACGCTTTGGCTACCGCTGGTGACAGGAATGGGAGCGGTTTATCATCCTAACCCGCTGGACTCCCGCGTCATTGGCGGATTGACGGCGCGGTTTCGTGCCACGATTCTGCTTGCCACACCGACTTTCCTGCAGGGGTATGTGCGCCGCTGCAATCCTGAAGACTTTGGCAGCTTGCGCTACGTGATGGTCGGTGCTGAAAAACTCAGCGATCGATTGAGCGCGGCCTTTGAAGAACGGTTCGGCATCCGTCCGATGGAGGGCTACGGCTGTACCGAGTGCTCGCCGATTGTGACCGTGAACGTCCGTGATTTCCGAGCGCCCGGCTTCTATCAGGTGGGGCAGAAGCGGGGACGCATTGGACATCCGCTGCCGGGCATCAGCGTGCGCATCGTCGATCCTGATACGAGGGAACCGGCGCCGGTCGGCAAGTCCGGACTGTTGCTCATTAAGGGTCCTAACATCATGCAGGGCTATCTGAACCGGCCAGAGAAAACTGCCGAGGTCCTCAGAGACGGCTGGTACACGACGGGTGACCTGGCAAGCTTGGACAGTGACGGCTTTCTCACTATTACGGACCGGCTGTCACGCTTCAGCAAAATTGGTGGTGAGATGGTGCCGCACGTGAAAGTGGAAGAGGCTTTGCAGAACTTGCTGGGCGCGCCGGAGACCCATTTTGCCGTTACCGGCGTCCCGGACGAGAGGAAGGGCGAACGGCTCGTCGTGCTGCATACCGTGTCTGAAGAAAAGTTGAAGGAAGTGCAGACGGGCCTGGCAGGTTCCGGATTGCCCAATCTGTGGGTGCCTCGTCCGAACGCGTTCTTCAAAGTGGAAAGAATCCCCGTGCTAGGCACAGGGAAACTGGATCTCCGGGCCATTCGTGAGCAGGCTGCCAGTTTGGCTGCGGCTGGCGTGATGCAATGAGGAGAGAACGCATGAATGGCACCCGCTGCGGCAACCCTGGGAGCGCGGACGTCTCGTCCGCAAAGGCGCCCGCAGGGCGACCAGGCAAGCCGGAGGCTTGCAAGATCAGTAGCCCGACCGTAAGGGAGGGCATCTTGGCTGCGGGTTGACGCCCACCCTTTCCCAGCTCTGACCCAAAGTGTACAAGCGCAGGGGCGCCGGGCGGGCGCCTTTGCGGACGAGACGTCCGCGCTCCCAGGGACTGACGATGTGCTATGATGCCCCCGTTGAATCATCGCAGTGGCGAGACCCAGGAGGCGCGTCATGCTTGAAGAATTGAACCGGGAATTTCAGTCGCTGAAAACCCGAATTCAAGACATTCGGAGCTATCTTTGACTCGGAAACCAAGAGCAGAGAACACAATCAGATCGAAGAGAAGATTGTTGACCCTAGTTTCTGGAATGACCAAAGCCAGTCGCAAACGGTTCTGCAGCGCCGAAAGCAGCTTGAGAATGACTTGGAGCTTGATCAGAAACTGAAGCGGGCGGTCGAAGATCTGGAAGCCTTTTTCGAGCTTGCCGGCGAGGGCGAGGATGTTACGAAGGAAATCCAGCAAGAACTCAAGCGGCTCGAGGCCGAGCTCGGGACGATCGAGACGGCCACCCTGTTGAGTGGCGAGAACGCCCAATGCAACGCATTTCTCACGATTCATCCAGGTGCCGGCGGCACCGAGTCGCAGGATTGGGCTGAGATGCTACTGCGCATGTACCTGCGTTGGGCGGAGCAGCATGGCTATGCATCCGAATTGATTGACTACCAAGCCGGCGAGGAAGCAGGCGTCAAATCGGTCACAGTGGGAATCAAAGGGTTGAATGCCTACGGTCTCCTGACGTCGGAAATTGGCGTCCACCGGCTGGTGCGGATCTCGCCGTTCGACGCCAACAAGCGCCGTCACACCTCTTTTGCCTCCGTGTTTGTCTATCCGGAAATTGACGATCAGATCGAGATCGTCATCGACGAAAAAGATCTCCGTATTGACACTTACCGTTCAACCGGCGCCGGAGGCCAGCACATCAATACCACCGACTCAGCCGTTCGGATCACCCACATGCCCACCGGCATCATCGTCCAATGCCAGAACGAGCGCTCCCAGCATAAGAACCGCTCCACTGCCATGAAGATGTTGCGGTCCCGCCTTTACGAAATGGAGTTGGAGAAAAAGCGGGCCGAGAGCAAAGCGATCGAAGATGCCAAGATGGACATTGCTTGGGGAAGCCAGATTCGCTCTTACGTGCTGCACCCCTACCGGCTGGCCAAAGACCATCGCACCAAGGTCGAAGTGGGCGACGTCGATCGCGTTCTGAACGGCGATTTGGATCCCTTCATCAAAGTCTACCTTGTGTCCCGCCGTGATGCCGGAAAGGCAGCGCCGGTGAAACCGGCGTGAGGATTTGCGATTGTCTCGATTTGTAGTTGGAGGCCTTGTGCGACAGCGAATGAGAATCGCATCGAATCACTCCAATCTTAAATCGAACTAATCAGAGGCAGTCGATTATCGAGGGTTCCGTCAAAAGTCAGAATCAAAGCCTTCAGCCAACCGTTGGCGTAAGCCAATGGTCTGGAGGTGCTGGCCCGGTCCCGTTTCCCGGTGCCGCAGCCAGCGCCACAGGCGCTGCTGCGGCACCGGGAAAGATCGTAGTGGAAGCTTTGCCCATCGGTTGACACCGGTGGTTGGCTCAAAGCGACAGCTTTGACGGGGCCCGGGTCGATTCTCTGATTGACAATCGGCATTCGAAAATCGCCAACTCCCATTCTCCATGGAGCTGCAAACCCCGGTCCAGTACATCAAGGGTATCGGCCCCAGGCGGGCTGAAGACCTGGCTTCGCGAAACATTTTCACCGTTGAAGATCTACTCTACAACCTGCCCTATCGCTACGAAGACCGCTCGCGCTTCAAGCAAGTCAAAGAACTGCAGCCTGGCGAACGCACGTCGATCCTGGTCGAAGTCCTGACTTCAGGACTGTTCATCACGCCGAAAACCCGCCTTCGGATTTTCGATCTGGCCGCCCGCGATGCCAGCGGCCTGGTCCGCTGCAAGTGGTTTCATTCGGAGTACCTGGACAAAAAGAGAATCTTCCATCCCGGCCAAAAGGTTATCTTCTACGGGAAGTTTGAGGTGGATCCTTATGGCACGGGCAATCTTCAGGCGATCAATCCGGAATTTGAGATCCTCGACGAGGAAAGCCTTTCGCGTGGCTCTCTGGAGATGGGACGGATTGTTCCGGTGTACGAGGCCATCAAAGGATGCAGTTCGCGTGTGCTGCGCCGCATTCTGCATGCAGTTTTGCAAGAGCTGCCGCCGATGGCCGAGGCATTGCCGGAAGAGGTGGTTGCTCGGCTGAATCTGCTGGATCGGCGAGCGGCCATCCAGGAGGCTCATTTCCCTCCAGTCTCGGTTTCGATGGAAGAGCTGACCAGCGCCCGGTCACAAGCGTTGCAGCGGCTCATTTTCGAAGAGTTGTTCTTTCTGGAAGTGGGCATGGCGCTCAAGCGCCGCCGGCTGCGGTCGGCGCCGGGCATTCCGTTCCAGACGGGCGCAAACGTTCGGGAAGCTCTGAAGAGGATTCTGCCCTTCCATCCTACGGGCGCCCAGAAGCGGGTGCTGAAAGAGATTGTCGACGACCTCTGCCGGCCGGCGCCCATGAATCGCCTGCTGCAAGGGGACGTCGGCTGCGGCAAAACGATCGTTGCTTTGGAAGCCGCGGCCGTTGCTATCGAAAACGGATGCCAGGCCGGGTTCATGGCGCCTACGGAGATTCTGGCGGAGCAGCATTTCTTCAACACCCGGCGCGTCTACGCCCGAAGCAGCTATCGCGTTGGCCTGCTCAAAAGCGGGCTGAAGAAGGCGGAACGGCAGGCATTGCTCGAACAGCTTGCCGGTGGGCGCATTCAGCTGCTTATCGGAACGCACGCCCTGCTGGAAGCGGATGTCGAGTTTCAGAAGCTGGGGTTGGTCGTCATCGACGAGCAGCATCGCTTTGGAGTCATGCAGCGGTTGAACCTGATGAAGAAGGGCGCCTGGCCGCACACGCTGGTAATGACTGCGACGCCCATTCCCCGCACTCTAGCCATGACGATCTATGGTGATCTGGATGTGTCGGTCATCGATGAGCTGCCCCCCAACCGCGTGCCAATTGCAACCCGTAAGGTTTCCGAAGCCGAGCGTGCTTCGGCTTACCAGTTCATTCGAGGCCAGGTTCAGCAGGGCAAACAGGTTTATGTGGTTTGCCCGCTGGTTGAAGAGTCGGAGAAGGTCGACTTGCGGGCAGCACAAGAGACTTTTGATCATCTGTCCCAAAAGATCTTCCCTGGCTTGCGCGTGGGTTTGCTTCATGGCCGTCTGAAGAGCGCGGAGAAAGAAGAAGTGATGGCACGCTTTGCTGCAAATGAAACGCAGATCCTTGTTGCCACGACAGTCATCGAGGTTGGCGTCGATGTGCCGAATGCCAGTGTGATGGTGGTGGAACATGCCGAGCGGTTTGGACTGGCCCAGCTTCACCAGTTGCGCGGGCGGATTGGCCGGGGAAGTGGCAAGTCGACCTGTTTGCTGATGTGTGGGAAGAAGCTGACCGAGGAAGCCGAGGCACGGCTGCAATGCATGGTGGAAACTACCAATGGCTTTCAGATTGCGGAAAAGGACTTGGAGATCCGCGGCCCGGGTGAGTTTTTTGGAACGAAACAAGCTGGGCTCCCGGCTCTGCGCGTCGCCAACCTGATTCGAGACCGGGATCTTTTGCAATCAGCTCGCGAAGAGGCTTTGAACTACGTTGCGCATCCACCGTCTGAGGAGAAGTTCCAGCAGTTGCTGGAGCACTTGAAGTTGAACTGGCAGCGCCGTTACGGGCTGGCGGCAGTGGGGTGAGGCGGGTCGCGGTTCGCTGGCTCCGTGATGGGTTGCGTATTTGTTCGGGGATTTGACGGAGTTTGGCCAACTGCAGAGGACACCCCTGGCTCTGAAGCTGTGAAAAAAGTGAAAACTTCGGTGCCTCTCGCCCCGGTTGAGTCCCGGTTCAGGGGGGAGAGGGGGCCAACATTTTCATCAAACGTGGCGCCGCCGAGCGGCATGAAAGAGTCCTCTGAAAATCCCCCTTAGCAAAGGGGGAAAGAAGGCGCAGCCTTCAGGGAGTTGTCTCGATGGACTCGCGAGAATGAACGGACAACCCCCTGCCGCTTCACCGCCCTGCTCCTGAAGCGGTGAAAAAATTCAAGGGTAGGGACGCGCTGCTGCGCGTCCGCGACGGTAAACCCAACACGGACGCGGAGCACCGCGTCCCTACCGGATCAGGTTTGCACGCCCATTCAAGTTTTTCACAGCTCCCCTTCGTTAGGGGAGAATTCCGAATCTCAACATGGTTCGTGTGATCGCGGGAGAATTCAAAAGCCGGAAGTTGAAGACTCTGGAGGGCACGGCCACGCGCCCGACTTCAGACCGATTGAAGCAGACGTTGTTTAACCTGGTGCAGCGGCGCATCGCCGCTGCTGCCTTTCTGGATTGCTTTGCCGGCAGTGGCAGCATGGGCATTGAGGCACTCAGCCGGGGAGCCGCTTTTGTGGCTTTCATCGAGTCGGCGCCGGCCGCAGTGCAGGTGATTCGGCAGAACCTAGCGGCGCTAGGCGAAGCCTCTTCGCCCAAGTACCAGATCCTGAGCCAGAAGGCGGAAGCGGGGCTGAGGAGCCTGGAGCGGACTGGGCGGAAGTTTGATATAGTCTTTCTCGATCCCCCTTACGCAGACGCAGAGCAGTACCCGAGGATATTTAACCAGCTTCAGACGTGTGCGCTGCTAAACGAGGAGGCATTGGTTATCGCCGAGCATTCGAAGTTTCTAACCCTGCCTGGCCAGGCGATGCATCTGAACCGGCTGCGCGAGATCCGCCAGGGTGACTCGGTGCTGAGCTTGTTTCATTTCCAAGCCTGAGAGTCTATGCAAAAAACAGTGGCGATTTATCCGGGGTCGTTTGATCCCATCACTAACGGGCATCTGGACATTATTCAGAGAGGCGCCAAACTCTTCGACGAAGTCATCGTAGCCGTGCTCGTGAACTCCGAAAAGGCGCCGCTATTCACTTCCGAAGAACGGGTGGGAATGATCCGCGCAATCCTGAAGGAACATGGCTTGGCTGTGCGGGTCGATACCTTCGGCGGGTTGCTGGTTACCTATGCGCAGAAGCAGAAGGCCCAAGTGATTGTGCGCGGTATCCGGGCGGTTTCAGACTACGAGTATGAATTGCAGATGGCGCTAATGAACCGGCGCCTGGAGCCTCGCATTGAGACTGTCTTCATGATGCCCTCGGAAGCTTACAGCTACCTGAGCTCGAGGCTGGTCCGGGAGGTGTTCAAGCTCGGAGGGTCTGTCGAGGGCCTGGTGCCCCCGCTGGTGGAGAAAGCGTTGCGGGCGAAAATAAAAACGTAATGAGCAACCTCATACCGTTTGCCAGATCTGCACGGAAAACCAACCGCCAAGAACGCCAAGAGCGCAAAGGTTGGATCAGGCGGGAGACCTTCTCTGATTTGTCCAAAACACTTCTGCTGGCTGTGGGCCGACACAATTCGATGACTTTCGCTCTTCGCGCCCTTAGCGGTTCATCCAGCTAATTTGACTAACTAGTTTCTGTCGCGAAACTCGAAGAGCCTTACTGGTTGCCGCCCTCGCGAGATGTCGGCTCAAAGCCACACACCGCAAGACTCTCCGAGTTTCGCGAGAAACTAACTAGGCGCGGCCAGAGAACAGGGCCGGCCCGTCCCGTAAGTCGCTGCATTGAGGCACAGCCTTGCAACTCCCCTTCAGTGATTCTTCTTTGACGAATTGATCTTCTTCATCTGGTAGGTCAGCCGGCCCAGCGACTTGTTCACGATGTGGTCCCGCGATAAGAAAAAAATCGCCGGCCTTCGGCGCATGCCCAAGCGTTTCATCTCCAGCCGCAGCAGTGTGTTGTTCTTGTCGAAGTTCATTCCCTCAACTAGTACCTCCAAGGCCTTTTTGCGTTGTCCGGCCTTCGTGTACACCTTGCTCAGGTTGACATAAAATTCGGGCTCATACGCCGCTCGCACAATGGCGCCGCGGCAAAAGTTGATGGCGTCTTGAACGCTCTCTTCTCCCAGAGCCAGTATGAGGCCGTAGTAGGAGAGGTGCCTGGGATTCTCCGAGTCCATCTTGAAAGCGCGGCGGAAGGCGTTGGCCGCTTCCGGAATCCGATTTTTCCGAAGGTACTCCAGCCCCTGCGAGAAGACTTCTTTCGCGAGATCGGGATTCATCGCCAGTCCTCCAAACGACCAGTGCACGAGGGTTGAATGTGGCAGAAAGTAGCACGAGCGAGCGTGATCCGACAAGGGAAGATGCGTTTTCCTCACGATTCGTTCAAGGCTTCTCTCTCGCTGTTGGGACGACGGAGCTGTGAAAGAATTGCGAGGGCCGTTGGAGTGGGAGGGCGAGGGTCCTCGCAGACCGCTCCGGTGTGGATCCTGCCGGCAACCCTTCGGAACAACACGCGCTCTTTTTTCTCGATTCGTCACGTCGGCGAGCGAGCTAGTATTACTTTGTTAAGTTTCTTTCTGGGTGGCGCATACATCGTGCTTTTGGCGATGTATGCGGAGCGTACGCCCACATGGCAACCTACGGCATGTAGGCGCCACCCGAGGAATCGTCGAATGACTTAACATAGTAATACCAAGAGAGCCCAGGCAAAAGCAGGATGCTTTGGAACGAAATGTCGTGTTGGGTCCACACCAGGAGCAGAAAAATGGTTCACGTGGTCTACGATACCTCTGAGATTGATTTTGCAAAGCCGGGAAAGCAGCACTACCAGGTGGCTTTTCACCTCGACTCCAGCTGGGGTTATTCTCTCGTTCCATTGACGGTGGTCAACGGACTGCAAGGGCCGGCGAAGAAAAATGTTGTTGCTATTGGAGGGACCCATGGAAACGAATACGAGGGTCAGGTTTCGGTCAAGCGCCTTTGCCATGACCTCGATCCCGCAACGATGCGCGGACGAGTCATTCTGATCCCCCAACTGAGTGAAAGCGCCTGCGTCGCGAATGCCCGCGAATCTCCGCTGGACCGCGTCAACATGAATCGGGCCTTTCCCGGAAATCCGCGCGGGACGATCTCTTATCGGATCTCAGATTTCGTGAAGACGTGCATCTTTCCTCAGGTCCAGGTGGTTCTCGATATCCATTCGGGCGGAAACGAGGCAGTTTTTCCTCTTTGCTCTTCATTCCATCCCATTCCAGACCCTGAGCAGCGAGCTGAGACTGTCAAAGTGTCTCAGCTCTTCGACACCCCGTTCATCCTGCTTTACTCGAGTCAAATGGCTTCCGGCTTGTTGACCGATGAAGCCGAAGCCATGGGGAAGATTACAATTGGCGGGGAGTTTGGATTTGCCGAGTCCACCCATCGAAAAGGGACCTTGCATGCCTATGAAGGAATCAAAAACGTGCTGCGGCACTATGGCCTATTGCCTGGAGAGGTTGTAAAGATCGACCCAGCCAGACTCGCGGCCCCGCGCTTTGTTCAGGCGGTGAACCTGGAGGACTACATTGCTTGCCCGAGGAACGGGGTTTGGGAGCCTGCGGTGGAGCTGGGCATCGACGTTCAGGAGGGAGACTTGCTGGGGCGATTGCACGACTTCTTCGATCATTCTTCTGAACCTCTGGAAATCCGCGCGCACCGCTCGGGTGTTGTCAGCATGTTGCACTTTGCCGCGCAGTGCAAGAAAGGCCTCACGCTGTACGTGATCGCTCAGGAAGTTCAGCTCTGAAAAGAGTTACCTACTTGGTTTCTGTCGCGAAACCGGCCTCAGGGGCCCGTATCCTGGCAGCCACGATTGATGCGCCTTGTGCATCAATCGTGGACCGAAGTTGAACATTGGCAGTGGGCCTCGTCCCGGTGCATGTCTTCGCAGGCAACCTCCGTCCACGATAAACGCAAACAACGCGTTTATCGTGGCTACCCATTCTCCATGAGCGCTGTCCCGAATGAGTTTCGCGACAGAGACTAACTAGTATTACTTTGTTAAGTTTCTCTTTGGGTGGCGCATACATCGTGCTTTTTGCGATGTATGCGTACTGTACGCACACATGGCAGACTGCGCCACGTGTGCGCCACCCAAAGAATCGCCACAGCACTTAACAAAGTAATACTAGCCAAGGGCTTCGCCCTTGAATATCCCCATGGCAGTGACCTTGAAAGCCCGAAGCGCCAGCGAGGGTAATGGCGACTGGCCCTCGCTGGCGCTTCGGGCTCTCAGACCCCGCGGAAACGAGAACAAAATTCTCGTTGTAACGCCCAACCGGCTAATTGAGTAAATGGCTTCGAACCTCATAGGGGAACGGCTCAGCGGCCGCTCCCTGCGCAGCCCGCATTTTTTCACAGGGGGTGGGGTGCGGACAGCCGCACGGGAAGCGGCTTTCTGCTCCTCCAGTTCGAAGAACACGTGATGGTATTTATGAAACGCGGCATTCGTCATCATTATTCTTTAGAGCAGCTTCAGGGCCTTGGAGATTTTCGCTGAGGCTTCTTTCACGGTCTCGGCCAGTTTGGCGAAACTGTATGAAGGAATCTGGGCGGTCGTTCCGGTGACGCTGACAGCCGAGATTAGTTCGCCCAGAGGATTGAACACAGGCGCGGCCAAGCAGCGGACGCCCGATTCCTCCTCTTCATCATCGATGGAATATCCTTTCTGCTTGACTTGGGTCAGCTCTTTCCGGAAGGCTACCGCAGATGTGATGGTCGAGTCGGTGTATTTGGCGAAAGGCTCCGCAGCCAGACATTCGCGGACAATCTGTTCGTTACTGTAAGCCAGAAGAGCCTTCCCCAGTCCGGTGCAATGAACATCGGCTCTTTTCCCTACGTAGGTGTCGAACTGGATCATGCCGGGGCCGTCAATCTTTTGGATGAAGACGATGTGTCCTTTCTCCAAAACTCCCAGATGAGCCGTCAGGCGGGTCTGTTCCACTAACCAGCGCATATTTGGCAGGGCGATCTCAGGTAAAGCGAGATCATTCATCAAGCCTCGACCCAGGCTGCACATCTTCAGCCCAAGCTTGTATCGTCTGGAGGCCGGCTCGCGTTTCAGATACCCCAGCCTTTCCAGCGTCAGAACAATCACATGAGCACTGCTTTTGGGGATTTTCTGTTTCCGGCTGATCTCCGAAATGTTCCAACCTCTGCGGGTACCATCGAGCATCTCCAAGATGGCAAAAGCTCTTTCAATCGACGTGGCGAAAGGTTTGTTCGAGAGCGGCATGGTCTGCTCCTAAGTGATAGGCTGTCCAGGAGTGTGGCCTAAGGCGAACAGATCAAAAGTTTCTCGATGCGATTGTTTTCCACTTCCTCCGAAGTCGTCAAGCATTGGCATTCCAGTATTCTGGACATCTGCCCTGTCTCTTGCAAGAGGAAAGCGCTTGGGCAGGCCGTCTGGGCTCCGAATGCCGATGGCTGCTTCTGTTGCGGACAGACATTCTCGATTGCTTGCAGGGCTGTAACGCTAACCTTCTCGAGCGGGAACGCTACCCCAAAATATGCGTCCAGAATACTGGACAGAAGTTAAAATGCTCTTGACTCTGGTTATAACGGTCTTTAGAGTCCAACCATACTTGTCCCTGAACTTGGGAACTTCCGCAAGACGTTCTGGGCATCTTCCAACGGGTGTTGCGATCCTTGGCGCTTTGCAGGGTAGTTCGAGAAATGCTGACCTGTTGTTCCGAAAAACAGAATCGGAGCCGAACCGAAATCTAAAGAAATTCGATAGAAAGTCGTCGAAAGCAGGCCGAGTAAGAGGACGACGAGGACGAGTCCGAAGAACCAAGTTGTTTTGCGCAGGCCCTAAGCCGGTAAAGCTAAGGCGGGTGAGATTCTGACTGAATTCGCAACAATCCTGAACCAAACACCGTAGAACCTCTGGCCTATGACAGATAGAGGAGTGCCCCTTTCGGCGTGGATGCTTCTGGCGGTGTCCTGGCTCACGTTCCTGCTGGCGTATGTCGGACGGCAGTGCATCTTTTCAATCTTCCCTGTGTTACAGAGCCAGCTCGGTTTCTCAAATGCACAACTGGGTCTGACAGGCTCCATCTTTCTTTGGGTTTACTCCCTCGGATCTCCGTTGGGAGGCGTCGTTGGGGACCGATTCCACTTTGCTCGGGTAGCCCAGTGGAGTGTGGTCGTGTGGAGCCTTGTTACCGTCGTGACTGGCTTTGCAACCTCCCCTGAATGGGTGTTGGCCTCGAGAGCATTATTAGGTGCCACACAATGCATTTTCGTTCCGGCTGCCTTGGCGGCGATTGCATCCGTTCATCCGGGGACAACGCGCTCCAAAGCTGTGGCGATTTGGGGCACGGCGCAGTTGGCCGGCATCGTGGTCGGTGGCTGGTATGGCGGTTTCGTAGCCGAGCAGTTGGATTGGCGATGGGTGTTCTGGCTGGTCGGAGGGATTGGAGTAGTCTATGGCCTTGGATTACGGCGTGTCATCAGTCGATTGTTGCCGGCCCAGAAAGCAGAAGAACGCCGCCTTGCTGGAAACGATCATTCTTCGGTTTCAGCCAATCCGCTGAACCTTTTTGGAATAGCTACCTTCGCCTTATGCTCGATCTCATTTTTCATTCTCTGTGCGATGTTGTGGGTTATCTATGCTTGGCTGCCGACTTTCTTTGTTGAGAAGTTCGCACTGTCGCTCTCGCAGGCGGGCCTTTCTGCAACCCTGTCGGTTCAAGTCACCACCGCGCTCGGGTTGCTGATGGGAGGGTTTGCTGCCGACAGGATGATCGTGCAAACCAAGGCCGCGCGGATCTGGTTGCTCATCGTTGGAATGGTGGGAGCTGCTCCCTGTCTCCACTTCCTGGCGACCGCTTCTAGTCCAGGCACGACGCGGCTGGCTGCGGCCTGCTTCGGGCTGTTCAGCGGACTGTATGTTTCCAATGCGATGGCTTCAGTTCTGGACGTGGTCCAGGCACGACGTCACGCCTCGGCGGTGGGTGTCATGAATATGGTCGGCGGTGTCTCGGGAGGACTGGCCGCCTATCTGATCGGGCAGCTGAAAACGCAATACGGCATCGAACGCATGATGTCCTTGGTTGGGGCTTCAGGAGCCCTGTCGCTTGTTGTTTTGCTGATCGCCGTGGTCAGATTCTTTCCTTCGGACTATCGCCGCGTCCAGCAGGCCGGTGGCTAGAAGCAGCAGGATTGTCCTCCTAAGAGAATCCCCTCCTCGGAGGGGTGGCTGGCGCAACGACAGCGGTCG
>JAKEER010000489.1 GCA_022616615.1 Acidobacteriota bacterium | reverse complement strand
GGAGTGTCCTCGCGACAGAAAAAACTCCGGGAAAACCTGTGCAGAAGTGTTTTTCCAGTTGACGAACCTTTTAATGTGTGACCGAAGTTGGAACTTCGTGGGGAGCGAGTGAACCTAGGGTGAAAATCAAAAGGAGCCGTAAGCAATGCTCACTTTTCCGCCGTCGCCGGCAGCACGCGGATCTTGATGTTGCGGAACTCGATGCGGTCGGTGTGGTCTTGCAGGCAAATCGGCCCCTTCTTAATCATGCCGAACTGGGGCCGGCCCTTGTGTTTGCTCTCTGCGACGCGGGCTTTCCAGTCATCGCTCCACACTTCGTATTGCACGACCTTTTCACCATTCATCCAGTGCTCGGCGTGTGCGCGGTTGACTACAATGCGCATCAAGTTCCACTGGCCGGGCGGTTTCGTCACGTCCTTGCTCGGTTGGTAAAGGTCATAGCACGCTCCAGCAAGCTGTTTCTTGTCGCGGGTGGGATAGGCTGTGTTATCAAGAATCTGCACTTCCGGCGCGTAATGCCACGAGGTGATCGGTTCTTCGGAGACGTGGTAGAGAACGCCGCTGTTGCCGTGGGCCACAACTTTCCATTCGAGTGAGAAGTCGAAGTTCTCGAACTCCTCAGTCGTGACTATATCGTCGCCGCCGCCTGCGCCCTTGCCTCCGGCGCCGCCTTTCAGGCGCACAAGGGCGCCATCCATTGCGGTCCAGCCGGGCGGCATCTTGTCCATCTTGTAGCCGCGCCAGCCGGTGGTCGTCTTGCCGTCGAACAGCAGCTTCCAACCGGCTTTCTTCTCCGAGTCGGTCAGGGTGTTGGGTTCTGCGGCACTCATGACGGATGACATTCCAAGAGCAAAGGCAACGAACGCGCCCGCTAACATCCACTTATTCCGTTCCATATTTTGTTCCTTTTGTTGGTTAAGAATTTGTCTTGGTGATTTACAGATCCAAAGCCAATCCGCGCCGGTCTCTCAAAGCTCCAGCAGACATCCGTAAAGTCCACGAAACTCGCCTAAGGACAACGCGTGACCTTCTGAACCACAAGCGAGGCACAAACCAGTCTGCCTGGCTGAGCAATCTGGCGCTGTCGCCTGCCTCATGGACTTCAAGATCAGATCAGAAACTTGTTCAGTCAATCTTATTAATGGGAGCATAAGTAACTCCGCCCACGCGTCGCAAATTCAGCCCCGGCAATACCGACGATAACCTTAGTCTTTCACCACCAGAGGAGCCAGAGTGGCACTGAAACCTTCGCGATGGTCGGCCATCTCAGTGTCCCAGAGTAGCGCACCGGTTTTCGCGTCCAAGGCCATTACGTGAGAGTCAACTGTGGCCAAGTAAAGCCTGGACCCTAAGATCGCCAAGCCCCGATTCACCGGCCCACAACACAAGGCTTGGTTTGGAGGTAAGCTCCGCTGATAGTGCCACAAGGCGCGCCCAGTTCGGGCATCTACAGCAAAGACATGGTTTGCGGGAGTGGTGACGTACATGACTCCCCCGGCCACCAAAGGCGTCACCTCATGTTTGCCAGAAATCCCAGTCTGAAATATCCACTGCGCCGAAAGGCGAGTCACGTTCCCGGAATTGATTTGATCCAGCTTGCTGAACCGCGCGCTCGTGTAATCCTTTCCGTTCATCAGCCAGGCGTCGTCTTGGCGAGCTGCATTCAGCAGTTGTTCGTAGGTAACCTGGGCCAGCAAGGGTCTGCTTTGTGAAAGGAGAGTGATCAGGATAAGTTCGATCACAAATGATTTCCTAAGGTTCGCTGCCACGGACTCTTCCTCTTACTGCAGGCTACTGAGGAACGCCACTAGGTCGATGATTTCTTTTGCTGTCAACGAGTCCCCGTAAGCGGGCATCAGTGAATCCGTCCCATTGATGATTTCCTTAAGGTCCTTCTTCCAATGCGAATGAAGATTTTCTTCCATATCCATGACCTGTACGGAAAAATCATCTTCGTTGCGCTTAATCCCCGTGATTCGGTTTCCTTGAGGTGAGATGAAAGCGATGGCTTCGTATCCTGCCAGGATATCGGCCGAGGGCTGAACCAAAGAGACCCGTAAGTAGACCAAGGAACGCTGCGCCCCAATGCGAGTCAGTTCCGGGCCGAAACGGCCTCCTTTGCCTTGAATCATATGGCATTGAGGGCAGCCCCCTTTGCCAAAGTAGAGGTTCTTGCCAGCTTCGCGATCACCGGTAGCCCTTTGGATTCCTGGTCCGGTGAGACTGCGTAGGAATGTGATTACTCGCCATACGGCTTCGGGAGATCCCCTGGTTTCTTGGAAGATAGTCTCCGGAGTGACTCCTCCAGCAGGTCGAAGCTGCGATCCCGCTCCACGTGGTAGATTCTAACGATCTCACCGTAGTTCCGGGTAAAGTCGTAGCGGAGGTCGTGATCCACTCGAGGCGCGTCCGTCCTCTCCCAGCGAACAGCGTTAGGATCGACGACGGCTACAATGTCACCTAGGTCAAACATACCCTTGCGAGGTGAGAGATAATGTTTGTGGCGGTTGCGAATCTCATGGAGATACTTTCCCAGCTCGCTGATGGGGGTAAAGCGCCTCCCCGATTCCTCCGGGTGGATCGTGAGATGAGTGCCCGTGTCGAACAGGACGAAGCGGACGGGCACCTCGAAGAGGAGCTGGGCTGCTTTAATGTCGTTAAAAGCGTTGTAATTCCAGCAACGGACTGGCCACTGGGTCCGTCCATGCCAGAGCACGATCATGCGATCGGCGATGCTGGGCTCCTTCAGCAGCGCGGCTGCCCCATCGGTCGCCGGCCCCAGCATCACCAGCCACAGCGGATTTTCCGGGGTGGCGGCTTTTGCGCGTTCGACGATAAAGTCAACGCCTTCCGACTCCGGAACCCGGTCCCGGTAAACGATTGGATCGGAGCCGCGCTTTACGGGAAACCTCCCTTTCATTCCGGCTTTCTCAAGGACCGTTTGAATTTCCGCGAAAGACTTGTCAATCCCCTTGGCACCGCCGTCGATACCAAAGTGGGCAGCTACAAAGCCTTCGATCTTAATTCGCTCTGGAAATCCTAGCGCCAGGGCGAGGGCGTATTGATCATCAATCTCAGCGCCGGCATCCGTATCAATGATCATGCGGGTTGGGCCCCCCGGCGGCGGCCAGGGAGTAGCCGGACGGGGGCGGTCCTGCGCCTGCAACAACACCGGCCAGACCAGAGTAAAGAGCCATGGGATCGTGCTTAACGTTCTCGTCAGTCTCATTTTAATACTGCCTCCTTAAGAAAAGAATTTTCAGATGATTGTGATTAAAACGAGAGTCGTTAATCGAGACGATTCCTGAGGGATAAGCAAGCCATTTCACGGCTTGACAGAATTCAGGGGAAAAGGGGGAGTGCGACCATGTGGATGTATGGGGGCCTCGGGCGAGATCGACTCCTGGGGCGGCGCCATGCGCGCTCTGCGCGGATTGGCCTCCCGTTTCGGACGGGAACGGATCCTCGACACGCTCATCAGCGAGACGGCTTTCCTGGGGGCGGCGTCCGCATGGCGCCTCTGACCCAAGAGGCGTTGAACTGCTTGCGCCAGGCCGGCGTGGAGACCCGCGCTCGCTGTCGCCACTGACCCTTTGCGGACAGCCGATCAACGTTAAAAAACAACCTTCAACCCCAAACTGGATATCTCTTGGGCTCCTGGCGCCGGTCAGTCTACCAAAGTTTGGATCCCGTATGCTTGTCCCCAGAAACTGTGCATGGTTGAAAATATTGAAAAACTCTGCACGAAACCACAGCAGCGGCAACCGAACACCTGCGATGCACAATTAAAATGCATACCGCAGCGCAAACTGAACCACGCG
>JAKEER010000488.1 GCA_022616615.1 Acidobacteriota bacterium | reverse complement strand
TACTGGCTCACCAACCTCTGGACCGAAGTCCGCGCCGGCGACCTCAAGCTCCGCTGGGAAGTCCCCCTCGAGCTCCGCCCCGGCCAGTCCCTCTACCTCGAGCTCTCCAACGCCAACTCCCTCCCCCGCTAGCCCTGCCCGCGATTTGCGGCGCCCTAAATTGCGGCCAGCCAAAGCTACTCCGTCAATCGCAGATTGAGCTACAATCTGGCCGAACTACCGCCCATGCCTCGGACTCAACACATACGCTCATTTAGGCAATACGCTGAGTCCCTGGAAAATCTCCTTTCGAGCCTCGGGACGACGCGAACGGGAGGACCCGCGAGAATTCTACCTGCCTTGGACGGTGAACCAAGCGAGAAAGCCAAGCGCTTCCTATCAACTGAAACGCTTAAGAAGAGAGGGGCCTTTTTCACCGGGAGAACTCTTGCTAGAAGAGCTGTTCGTGCGTTGTTAAAAGACGAAAACCGTTGCACGCAAGTGATTGACCCGGCCTGCGGACTTGGGGACTTGCTACTCCAATATGCCCGCACGATGCCCGTCTACCCTGATCTGCGACGTACTCTCCAGCTCTGGGGTAACAGGCTCCTAGGGTGTGACATGCAAGCCGATTTTGTTCGTGTCACCAAGGCGCGACTTGCTTTGCTTGCCATGCAACGGGGCGCGCACCCAGCGACGGTAGCAAGAGAGGATTTAGACTCTTTGCTTCCGGGCGTGTCAGTTAGCAACGGCCTAGACTGTCCATCGCCAAGTCAACCGCTGGTTGTCATTATGAACCCTCCCTATACTTTGACAACCGCACCCGATAACTGCTCGTGGGCAGCGGGGCGGGTCTCATCTGCGGCGATTTTCTTGGACAAGTGGCTTACCGGTTCGCCAGAAGGATCGAGAATTGTAGCAATACTCCCAGATGTCCTGCGGACAGGAACTAGGTACAGCCGCTGGCGCGAGTATGTGGCGAAGCATGCCGCGATCAATTCAATCAGAATTGTTGGTCGGTTTGACGGTGGCGCCGATGTAGACGTTTTTATCCTTGACCTTTCTGTTACAAGCCCAGAGAAGCCTCCGAAGTAGCCGCTGGACAAATTCAGCGGTGTCTGGCTACAGGCCCATTGCGCATTACTTCGATGTTCACGTCGGGGCAGTTGTTCCCCACAGGGACACAGAGCGTGGCCCGCGACGTGCGTATGTTCATTCCAGAATCTCACCTCCATGGCAGGAACTTCGCCGTATTCCAGAGTCGCGCCGATTCAGAGGCCGTGTTTTTCACCCACCGTTCGTGGTGGTTCGGCGTACTTCCAGGCCAGATGACAGGCACCGTGCCGTTGCATCACTAGTGCGCGGCTGCAGGCCGGTCGCACTGGAAAACCACCTCATTGTTCTAAGCCCCCGTGTCGGCACCCTTGCTCTCTGCAGGGAATTGATGAAAGCACTGCGCTCCAAACACGCCGATGCTTGGTTGAATGAGAGAATCCGCTGTAGACACCTGACTGTGTCTAGCCTCAAGGAAATGCCCTTCTGGACAAGGAACAATGGAGACTGACAATCTAAAGTTCTCTCCTGAAATCCTAAAGCGGCTGGGCGAGGAACTTATCCCTCACGTAGACCAAGGCATCGTCGAACTTGTCCGCAATGCATACGATGCAGATGCCGTAAACTGCAAAGTCGAGTTAGTTGACACCGAGAAGCCCGGGGGAACAATCCGTATTACTGATGATGGAGATGGAATGGACGTCGACGAGATTCGAAACGGCTGGCTCCTCGTTGGTCGCTCTCGGAAGACCTTCAAGAAAACAACTCGACTAGGAAGGCTTCCCGTCGGCGACAAGGGGCTCGGTCGACTTGCAGCCCTTCGTATGGGCACAGCTGTCTCGTTGCTTACTCGCCCTAACAGCGACCCGAATGTTGAGCATAGCGTCGTCATCGACTGGGGGGACTATGAAATCGCAACAACGGTTGAAGAGGTAAAACTTGCCATTGAGTCTCGAGGTAGGCAATCCTCCCGGCCCAGCGGGACGGAAATCACAATACGATATCTTCGCTCTCCATTGGGAAAGCGGGACGTAAGCCGCCTTGCGCGCTCACTACTCTTGCTTGCCGACCCTTTTGAACACAAGATGGGGTTCCGACCAGTCCTGCTGGCTCCTGAATTCAAGGAACTCGAGCACCTAGTCCAAGACAAGTACTTCGATCTTGCACAGTACCACCTTATTGGCGGACTCGATTCAGATGGAAAAGCGCGAGTTAAGGTTCGCGATTGGAATAGAAAGACCAAGTGGCAAGCAGAGCACAGTGACATCCGCAAGTCGAACTCTCCTTACAACGCACCGCCCGCCAAGTTCGAATGTTGGATCTTCCTACGACAGACAGCCCCAAATTTCTCCACGCGATCCGCAACCTTGAAGGATCTTCGGGAATGGCTCGATTTCCACGGAGGCGTGCACCTCTATCATCGCGGTCTTCGGGTACACCCATATGGGGACACTGGCCACGACTGGTTGGAAATGAATCTCTTGAGAACTAGAAATCCAGAGCTAAGACCAAGCACGAAGACGGCTATTGGCCGTGTCTCAACGACCGATCCCGGCGAAATGCTAATTCAGAAAACTGACCGAACTGGTTTTGTTGAAAACGAGCATTTTCAGGAGCTTCGAAGCTTTGCAATAGACAGCTTGGAATGGCTGGCCACCCGTCGTGTCGAAGAGAGAGAACGCGGCCGCCAAGAAGAGAGGAGCAAGGCTACAAGGGGCGTGAAGAAAGCGCGCTCTGCTGTCCAAGACGCACTCGACAGAGTCCCTAGCAAACTTAGGGCCCGGTTGATGGCCGCAATCCAAAAGTACGAGCGTGCCTACAATCGCGAGCTAAAGGCGCTTCGGTCAGAGATACAGCTATACAGGACATTGGCCACAGTGGGAACCACGTTCGCGGTTTTCTCTCACGAGGTGGAAAGCCCGGGATTGCGCATCCAGAAACTGGCACAATCAATAGAAGATCGCGCCAAAGAGCAATTCGGAGAAACGGAATACAAGGCGACAATTGAGCGCGCTATCGAATCCATAATTCGCTCCGCAGACGAGATTCGGCTCTTTCCTAGGCTAGCGCTAAGGCTTCTTGAAAGAGACCGGCGGCGAGTTGAGCCGGTTAATGTGCATCTAGTGGTCCTAGAGGTCACCGACCTGCTCAAGCCATTCCTTGACCGCTCGGGCATTACGATCAGATCCGAACTTGCAGATACGGAACCAGTAGTTCTTGGAAGCCGGGCTGCAATTGAATCGATAGTCACGAACCTGCTTACCAACGCGTTTCATGCATTCTATGCTGACCGACGGCACGATCGGAGTCGTGAAATCTTGGTAAGAACAACTATCTCGAAGGAGAACACGTTGCTGCTCGGCGTTCTCGATAGTGGTCCTGGCATTGTAGGCATCAGCCTCTCGGATATCTGGCTTCCAGGAAAGACAACTTTCCCTGACGGATCAGGTCTGGGTTTGACCATTGTTCGCGATGTGGTCTTAGATTTGAATGGAAAAGCTAGAGCAATTGCAAAGAGTGATCTCGGTGGGGCCGAAATCATAATCGAGATCCCTCTTCATCAAGGGAAACAATGACCACCGCATCGATTCTTCCCGCAGTGCAAACTGTCGCTATCCTCGATGACGATCCTTATAATTATGACCTCTGGAAAATGTGGGTTGAGGGGGCCGGGTACACGCCCGTGATTCTAGAGGAGCCATTCTCAACACTCAATGAAGCTGTGAAGAGAATAACTAGTATTGCGCAAGGGGCTGTGTGCGATCACAAGCTGACACAACTGGGCTACAAGTGGCCATTTGACGGAGCAGAGGTTGTTGCAAGACTCTATGAGAACAACACGCCCGCAATTCTTGTTACCAAGTATAGGCGACTTGAGGCAGAGTTATCAATAAGACGCTATCGGCGATCTATACCCATTCTGTTGTCATTCGAGGATGTAAGCCCAGCAAGCATTAGGCAGGGTCTTAACCGCTGCGCAGCAGAGATTCAAGGTGGCATTCTCCCTGGAAGAAGGACGCATCGCGCAATTGTACGCGTCGACGAAGTGGCGAACGGTTATGTTGTGGCGTTCGTTTCTCAGTGGAATCCGCATCAAGCAGTTAATATCTCAAAAGATGTGTTCCCAGATAATATCCGCAATCAACTTGTCGGCGGCCAACGATATGTAGCAATGGTCAACATCGGAGCTGCCAACTCCGACGAACTCTACTTTGAGAACATTGCCTTGGCACCCGACCCGGACCCAGATGATGGTCTCGCCTAGCCTCTCAATCCTGGACGTTGGGCACGGAAACTGTGCGGTGCTAATTGATACTAAGGCGGTCGTAGTGTTCGACGCCTGTGTGGGAGACTTGCTCCTCCAGTTCCTTGAAGAACATGGTGTTTCTGAAATCCATTCAGTTCTCCTCTCGCACGCGGATAAAGATCACATTGCGGGCGTTCAAACGCTTCTACTAAGCGAGAAAGTCAAGGTGGGCCACGTCTATGTCAATCCCGATTCGCGGGCAACAGACACATGGGATGATTTTCGCAGGGCCCTTAGAGTTGCCCGAGAAACAAAAGAGACGATTGTGAACCCCGAGCTAACAACAAACCTCTCTGGCAAGATCCCATGTGGGACTGTCCGCGTGGAGGTGTTGCATCCTGATCCAGAAACCGCTCTGGGAAGCACTGCGGGAACTGACTTGCATGGCAACCGCTTGAACCCACATAGTGTTAGTGCTGTGATTCGCCTAGTTAGCGGCCGTATCCCAGTTGCTCTTCTCCCGGGGGATTTGGACGGAGATGGGCTATTGCTACTGAAAAAGGGCGGCCGTAACGCAAAGGCAAGGCTCCTAGTCTTTCCTCACCATGGTGGTCATCCCGGCAAATCAGATCCTGTTGAGTTCACAACGAGTCTTTGTCGGCTTGTTCGCCCACAACTTGTTGTTTCTCGATAGGCAGAGGAAAGCATGACACACCTAGGCCCGAAATCGTCGAGGCGGTCAGGCGAGAAGTACCAGCTGTACATATCGCATGCACGCAGCTCTCAAAGCATTGCGCTGATGCTACCCCCCGGTCGAGCCCAGACCATCTAGTACCCGGCCCGGCCCTCGGAAAGCACACAAATAGCTGTTGTGCCGGCACAATCATCATGAATCTCCGAGATCAAAGTCATGCCTTACTGCCTGCGGTCAGTAGGCACAAGGATTTCATTAGACTCAATGCTCTAACCGCACTGTGCAAGCCTTGACAGTTCTCGCCGCCTCCCCTTACCTTAGTTCTGACCTCATTGTGGCTTCCGAAGCAAGGCATCGCTGGCTTTGGGTTGTTTCCAGCTTCCTGCCT
>JAKEER010000058.1 GCA_022616615.1 Acidobacteriota bacterium | reverse complement strand
GCCATCGAAGTGGACTCAGACGCTGAGAGAAACTACTTGCAGCGTCTGGCATCTGCTCTGAAACTGGATGCCACGGTGGTGGCAAAGTGGAGCACATATTAAGTGGGAGCGTAAATAGGAGCACATGGCTGCCTTCCCGTTCGTAGTACCGCCTTTTAGGCGGCCCGGCTGAAGCCGGTACTACAAACATTGAATGCCGTCTTACTTTTGCACTCGCTACTCAGGCAGCAGTAAAGGTGGATTAATTGCGTCCCGGATCTCTGGAATGGCCCACTCACCGGGCCTTCGGCCACCGCTCTCCCACGATGAGAAGAGCTGTGAAAGAATGAGAATTTCGGCTCCCCTTCCCCCCTCGCGGGAGACGCGGGAGAGGGGCGGGGGTTGAGGGAAGGGTTGAGGGGGACCGCCACGGCTGTGACTCCTTCGCGGAGGACAACCGAGATTGTTCGATTTCTTCACAGCTTCGGGGTCGGGAGGAAGGAGAAGGCTCGAAACTGTATAACTACTGCAAGCCGCTCTACTAGCAGCCTCATCGTCGTGCGTCTCCCTGCCCAAATCCGGAAAGCCGTTCCACCACGGATAAATCCACTCGCCGGCGAAAGCGGTCGATTCGGTCGACGGACACCTTCAGCCGGTCGCCTAGGCGGTAGACTTTTCTGGAAATCCTTCCTACCAGAGCCAGTGGGCGTTCTCTGAGCTGGTAGTCGTCATCGTCCAGCGAGATGAGCTTGACAAAGCCCTCGACGAACAGCTCCATCAGTTCAACGACCATTCCCTCTTTCGTAAGGTGGATGACGATGCCTTCATACTCCTCGCCCAACTTGTCAGCCATGAACTCAAGTTTCTTCAGATCGATCAGTTCCCGCTCAGCCTCGTCGGAGCGCCGTTCCGTCTCGCTGGAGTGAATAGCAATGGTCTCCAAGGCTTCTGGGCAGTAAAGCCCGGGGCGGACATCTTCGCTCTGGCTCTCTTCCTTCTTTTTGGCGCGTCGTAATTCTTGTTTCGATCGCGGGTCCGAATTGCCGGCCTCTGAAGGTGTTTCCAACGACGGAAAGCTATAGGCGAGAGGCGGCGTCTCTCCCCGCAGCATCGGTTCGATTCCAGGAAAGACCGCAGACCCAAGAACCGGCTCTGCGCTGCCGATTTGCCCGGGCTGCAACGAAGCAGCGTCGCGGCTATCTGGCTTGGCCCGCAACGCTGTCGTCAGAATGCGATGAACCATCAAATCGGGATAGCGCCGGATGGGAGAGGTGAAATGCGTATAACAACTCGAGGCCAGGCCAAAGTGGCCCTTGTTTTGGGGCGAGTAGCAAGCCTGTTTCAAGGAGCGTAGCATCAGGTACGACAGAATACGTTCTTCGGGCTTCCCCGTAATTTGCTCCACCAGCCTCTGATAGTCCTTTGGAGATACTTTAATGTTCATGGCCTGAAGTGCCACGTCCCGATGCGCAGGCGAGCGCCGCGGCCGGCCTCCACGCCACGACCGATCCTTCAAGCGGGGCAGGTCGGCGATGCTCCGTTCTGCAAATCCGCGGCCCAAGCTGTAGCCGAAGCTCAGAGCAATTTCGTTGAACTGGTAAACCTTGACGGGGTCTGGGGACTCATGGATGCGATACAGCGAAGGAATCTTGCGTTGAAACAGATGGCGGGCCACGGTTTCGTTTGCCGTCAGCATGAATTCTTCGATGATCCGGTGAGCGATATTCCGCTCCGACTTCAGAATGCCCGTCATGGCGCCGAGTTCATCGAAAGCGATCACCGGCTCGGGAAGATCAAAGTCAATCGAGCCGCGACTCTGTCTCCGCTCATAAAGGATGAGAGCCAACTCCCGCATCAGCTCGAAGTGTGGAACCAGCTCTCGATAGCGGGCGGTCTCCTCCTCAGCATGGTCGATCAGAATCCTGCCGACGGCGGTATAGGTCATTCGCTCGCGGCTGCGGATCACACTATCGTGGATGGAATAGCGCCGTACATCTCCGGAGGCGTCAATTTCCATCAGCGCCGAAAGTGTCAGCCGGTCTACCTTGGGGTTCAGGCTGCAAATGCCATTGGAAAGGCGCTCCGGCAACATCGGCACAGCGCGGTCGGGAAAGTAGACCGAGGTCCCACGGCGCAGCGCTTCCCGGTCGAGTGCTGAGTCCCTGGTCACATAATGGGCGACGTCTGCGATGTGAACGCCGAGCAGGTAATGCCCGCTCTCCAACTTCTCCACGTGCACTGCATCGTCGAAATCTTTGGCTGTTTCTCCGTCAATCGTCACAATCGGCAGCGCGCGAAAGTCCATGCGGCCGGTCAGTTCGGAAAGCGCAACCTCTGCTTCGCAGCTTTCGGCCTGCCGCAAAGCGGCCGCGGGGAATTCGACCGGGATCTGGTGCTTCCGGATCATGATCTCGACATCGATGCCAAAGTCGCCGCGGAAGCCCAGCACTTCGACGACGCGTCCGCGCAGCCGCCGGGCACCGTGCGGAAACTGGGTCACTTCCACATTGACGATAGAATCGTGAGCCGCATCAAGATCATCGCCGTCGCGGATGACGATTTCCTGAGGAATCTTGGAGTCGTAAGGAACGACATAGTTCTCAAATTCGCCGCGCTTGAACTGTCCAACAATGGTGAGATTGCGCCGCTCGAGCACTTTCAGGATGCGGCCCTCAGCCCGCCCGTCGTCTTTGATTTTCTCCACGCTGACCAGCACGGCATCTCCCTGCATCGCGTCGCCCACAAACCGCGCCGGGATGAAGACGTCGCCTTCGAATCCGCTGGGCTTCTTGTCAGGCGTGACGAAGCCGTAGCCATCTCGATGAGCCGAGAGCTTCCCGGAGATCACTGACCGCTCTTCGGGCAGCCTGTAGCGGTTGCCCTTTAGCTTGATGAGGTTTCCCGACTTCACCATCTCGTGAAGAATCTGGCGGATTTCATGCCGCTCGCTGTCATCCAGATCCAGCTCATGGATAAGCTGCCGGAAACTCATCAGCTGCTCGGGAGCTTTCTTCAACAAGGCAAGAATCTGTTCTTCCAATGCGATCACCGGGACCTCTTCCGCGTTGATGCGGTGCCACCTTGTACCATGAACTCCCAGTGACTTGCGATTCTTTTGGTTGGGCTTGTCCGATGAGGTGCACCGCGGCCCACGGGCTCCAGCTAGCCTAGAGTTTTGCTGGCATCTATGTTAATCTCCACGCGCCGTTGGAAATGGCGCACTCGACCTGTTTGATGCTGAACTGCCTGTACTCCTGATACACACCGCCTTAACCGCTCGCTTCACGGGTCTCTTCGGCAACGTTTCGCGGTTTTCCAAGCGAGGTCATCCTTTGCCCGACATTGCGGAGTTTTTTCTGTACATGGTGGTGTTTCTGTTCTCGCTGAGTCTGCATGAGGCGGCTCATGCCTGGATAGCCGAAAGATTTGGAGATTCGACCGGACGCTATTTGGGGCGCATCACTTTGAACCCCATCCCTCATATTGATCCGCTCGGCACATTGATCTTTCCGGCCATCGGTTACTTCATGGGTGGAATGATGTTTGGCTGGGCCAAGCCAGTGCCGTGGAATCCGCGCAATGTGAGGGATCGCCGCCAAGCTGACATCTGGATTTCCGCGGCCGGACCCATCAGTAATGTCCTGGCACTGATCGGCTTTGTCATCCTCTACAAACTGTTTGGCCTGTACGAGGGCGCTGGCCTGAATTTCCTGGGCTCGGCCGTGCTGCCTCTATTCAAAATGTGCTTGATTGGCGTGCAGCTCAACGTGATTCTGGCGGTTTTCAATATGCTGCCCATCCCGCCGCTGGACGGGAGTTGGATTCTGCCTCATTTCCTGCCGCGCAGACTGGCACAGGCTTACGAACAGATCAGGCCCTACGGGTTCCTGATTCTGCTGGTCTGCATGACGCTCGGAGTGTTTCAGGTAGTTCTGCTGCCTGTTCTGACAGTGGTCCACGTCATGATGCGATTGTGATGCTAAAAAGCCTAGACTAGTTTCTGTCGCGAAACTCGGAAAGTCTTGCAGTGTGTGGCTTTGAGCCGACCTTTCTAAAAATTTCGGCTCGCCTCGCCCCAACGAGGGAGAGGGCTGGGGGTGAAGGGCTTACCACGCTGTGAGAGCATGCGCCTGTCTTTCCTCATCTGGAGAGTTCCTTGGGCTCGGTTCGGGAATCGCTGCGGCATGCCTGCCTCCTCACCCCCAACCCTTCTCCCCGCTGGGGCGAGGGGAGCCGAACCGTTGAAGAGCGCGCAAGAATAGCGCAGGGACAGGCTCGCGAGTTTCGCCACAGAAACTAGACTAGTCTATTAGGGTGCTGAAAAACTCCCCGGACGCCGCTTGCTATCGCACGGTACCCTGCTACGAGGACCAGTAGGAAGCGCCTTTCAACTTTTTTAGCATCTTGCTGAGTTCTGCCGCTTTGCTCGATTTGTGGACCGGCAGATGCCGCCTGGCGCGAACTCCCGTTGCCCTTGAGCCACAGGGAACGCCGCGGCGGGCGTTCCCTACAGCCTTGCGGCATTTTCTTCACAGCTCCCCTTGGAAGTGGGACTAAGAGCGGGAATCACGAGCTGCGCGACCCTATCATCTCAGCGCTAAGCAAGAGGCCTCACTAGCGAATGGCGAACAAGCGCGTACTCAGTGGAATGCGTCCCACGGGCAAGCTGCATCTGGGGCACGTGGTGGGCGCGCTGAACAACTGGGTGAAGCTCCAAAACGAATATGAATGCTACCACTTCATTGCCGACTGGCACGCGCTCACTTCTGACTACGCCGACACGTCTCGCATCAAGGAGAATCGCATTGAGATGATGGTGGACTGGTTGGCCGCGGGGCTCGACCCGAAAAAGTCGGTGATGTTTGTCCAATCTGCGGTTCCGCAGCATGCCGAGCTGCATTTGCTGCTTTCCATGATTACGCCGCTCGGCTGGCTGGAGCGCGTTCCAACCTATAAAGAGCAGCGCGACAACATTACTGACAAGGACCTGGGAAACTATGGATTTCTGGGCTATCCCGTGCTGCAGTCTGCGGACATTCTGATGTACAAAGGGAACTATGTCCCTGTGGGCGAAGACCAAGTGCCGCACGTCGAGCTAACACGAGAAATCTGCCGCCGCTTCAATTCCTTTTACGGTGATGTATTCCCAGAGCCACAGGCGTTGCTGACGCCCGTTCCCCGCCTTCCCGGCCTGGACGGACGCAAGATGAGCAAGAGCTATGGGAATGACATTTCTCTTTCCGACACGCCCGAAGAAATCACTAAAAAGATCAAAGTCATGATGACGGACCCGGCCCGCAAGCGGCGGCAGGATCCTGGCAATCCCGATATTTGCCCGGTTTTTGACTACCACAAAATCTACTCTCCCGACGAAACCGTGCAGACCGTGGATCGCGAGTGCCGCGTGGCTGGCATCGGTTGCATCGACTGCAAGAAATGGATGAGCGAAGCGCTCCTTGAGAATCTGTCACCGCTGTTGCAGCGGCGCAAGGAGTACGCCGCGCGCACCAGTGAGATTCAAGACATCATCGCAGACGGCAACCAAAAAGCCCGCGCCGTTGCCTCCCAGACGATGGAGGAAGTGCGCAAGGCGGTGAAGCTCTCATGACGGATGAACAATATCGGGTTCACTTGCCCGCTTATGACGGCCCGCTGGATCTGTTGCTGGATCTCATCCGCAAACAGCAGATCAACATTTATGACATTCCCATAGCGCAGATCACCGAGCAATACCTGGTTTCTGTGAGAATGATGGAGGAACTCGACATCAGCGTGGCGGGTGAGTTTCTCTTGATGGCGGCGACGTTAATTTACATCAAGTCGAGGATGCTACTGCCCAAGGATCCACTGCTTCCGGAAGGTGAAGACGACGACCCCCGGGCAGAACTGGTGGCGCGCCTGCTGGAGCACGAAAAGTTCAAGAATGCCGCCCAAATGCTCTATCAGAAAGAGCTGGTGGAGAATTCGACCTGGAGCCGCGCCGGCATTCGCGATTGGCAGACGGTGGACGCTGAAGAAGAAATTCAGGTCACGCTCTTCGATTTGGTCTCCACGTTTCAGAAGATCTTGGAGCGCGCCAAGGCAAAGGCGCAGCTCGAGATCGAGCGCGACGAGATGACGGTGGGGCAGGTGATGGAGCGGCTGCGTGGGTTCTTCGAACAGGCGCGGGGCACGGTGAACTTAACGAAAGTCTTTGACTCCTATCGGAGCCGGCAGGCGCTGATTGTGGCCTTTCTTGCAATTCTGGAAATGGTTCACTTGCAAGCTATCAAGCTGCTCCAGAAGCAGGCCTTCGGCGAGATTCTGGCGCGGCGGCAAGAAAATTTTGACGCCGCGATGCAGCATATGGATGAATGGATGGGGGCTTCCGCAGGGACGGTGCCGGCCAAGAGCTGATACGTCTAGGAAAACGAACGGAGACGCTGAGACGCAGAGAAACATGGGACGGGTGGCCGGCTGCTGTCCTCGTTCTTGGGTGGATAGACAGCGGGCGTGGGAGAGCCTTTGCCGAGTGTTGCAACCTTCCTCGGTGTAAACGCTCAAAGCCAACACGCGTCCCTAGTCTCCGATTTCCTCTGTCCACTCTCTGCGCCTCCGCGGTTTCTTTTCTGCGTTGTTTGATTGAGAATCCCGAATGGCCGCCCAAGCAAAGCTCCAACTTGAAAATGTTGAAGAAGAATCATCGTCTGTCACCATGACTGCTGCAGAACTCAAACCGGTTCTTGAGGCCCTGATTTATGTGGCTGAGGAGCCGATTCCAGAAGCAACGCTTGTCGCCCTGCTAGGCAAAGAGCATCAGGAGGCGATCAGGGAAGGCCTCCATCAGCTCTTGGAGCAGTACCGGGCGCCCGGTTGCGGACTTGAGATCAAAGAAGTCGCCAGCGGTTACAAGATTGCGACCAAGGCGGAGCATCACGAATGGGTGCGCAAGTATGTCAAGCACCATAGGCCGCCCACGAAGCTCTCGTTGGCATCGTTGGAAACGCTGGCTGTCATTGCCTATCGCCAGCCCATCACGGTGCCCGAGATCCAGGAGGTGCGCGGCGTCAATGCGATCAGTGTCTTAAAGACCCTGCTCGACAAAAAATTGATTACAACGTCCGGGCGCAAGAACGTCATCGGGCGGCCTATTCTCTACCGGACAACAAAGGAATTCCTCATCCATTTCGGGCTGAAGAACCTGGACGAGTTGCCCAGCCTGGAGGAGTTTGAAGATTTGGCGCGCTCTGCGGCCGGCGCCGTTGCTGAAGCTAGCGACAGCGAGACCTCGGCACAGATCCAGAACGAAATCGTGCAGCCACAGACGCTGCTGGAATCGGCTGCGTCGGAAGCCGTCGCACTGCCGGACCCGGTAGACGCTTCCACTGCTGCATCCAATGCGCCGACTCTCCCGGAGGCAGAGGTTCTTGACCGTCTCTCCGCCGGTCTTTCTTTCATAGCCTCTGCGACGCCCGAAGCTGAAGCGGCCGCAGTCGCACCGGAATTGGCCGAAAGTTCTGAGGAATCGAGTCCAGGTGAGGCGCCTCAGGGACCTGAAGAATCTGACCAACAGACGGTAAAGCGGCCATGATGGAACGGCTCCAGAAACTCATATCCCAGGCAGGCATCTGTTCTCGCCGCAAAGCGGAAGAACTGATCGAGGCTGGGCGGGTAACGGTGAACGGCGCCTCTGTCACCGAACTGGGAAGCAAGGCCGACAGCAAGCGCGATCACATCAAAGTGGATGGCAAGCGGCTGCACTTCCAGGATGAGAAGATTTATCTGTTGCTCAACAAGCCGAAAGGTTACCTGTGCACGCTTTCAGACCCGCAAGGACGGGCCACCGTTACCGACCTGCTGCATGGCGTTTCGCAGCGAGTCTTTCCTGTCGGACGGCTGGACTACTCGAGCGAAGGTTTGCTGTTGCTAACGAATGATGGCGACTTCGCAAATGCGATTGCGTCTGCCGGGGAGCATTGCCCGAAGACTTACCTCGCCAAGGTCAAAGGCATTCCGGCGCCTGAAGCTCTAAAGCGGCTCTCTGCGGGCATATCGATCGACGGCAACCGGCTCGCACCCTGCAAGATTGCGACGCTCAAAGAGGTGGATAACCCTTGGTTGAGCATCACGCTGATCGAAGGAAAGAATAATCAGATTCGGAAGATGTTCGACCGCATCGGCCATTCCGTCGTCAAGCTGAAGCGGATCCAGATTGGATTCCTGCGAGATCCTCACCTTAAGCCCGGAGAGTTTCGGCGGCTGGCGCCGGAAGAGGTGAAGCGTTTCAAGACGCTTCACCCAAGAAGTAAGGAAAGCCGCGGTACTGGCCCTCGGAGCCCGGTGACTCACCACTAGCAGATGGCGTTGGGTCGTCTGCTGGCTTATTCCGTATCCGACTTGGAGACGACTCTGGAGCTGCGAAAAGATTCGGCTCGTAGGGAACGGGCGCCGTCCCGTTCCCTCTTGGGTGGTGAAACCATTTGAAACCAGTCGGTCGCCACGGGGAACGCAACGGCGGGCATTCCCTACAGCGTTGTGGTAAATTATTCACAGCTCCTTGTCCATGGCTGCTCCTCTAGACCTCGCCAAACTCCTGCGCGAAGCAAAGACCATCGCTGTCGTTGGCCTTTCCAGCAATCCGCACCGGCCAAGCCACCAGGTTGCGCTTTATCTGCAGGAGCAAGGCTACCGCATCGTGCCGGTGAATCCCAACTGCCAGGAGGTTCTTGGAGAAACCTGTTTCCCTTCATTGCTTCAGGTGTCGGATAAGCTTAAGATTGACTTGGTGAATATTTTCAGACGCTCGGACGCCGTCCTCTCCATCGTAAACGAGGCAATTCAGATTGGTGCCAAGGGCATCTGGATGCAGGAGGGCGTTGTTGATCCTGTGGCTGCCCAGAAGGCGGAAAAGGCCGGCCTGTGGGTAGTGATGGACCGCTGTTTGATGATCGAACACAGCCGTTATGTTTCGTAATCGTTTCGAAGCCGGGCTGCAACTCGCCGAAGCTCTCAGGAATTGCTCTTTCGATGCCTCCTTGCTGGCGATTCCACGAGGCGGAATTGAGGTCGGGCATGCGGTGGCTCTCCACTTGAAACGGCCATTGGATGTCATTATACCGCGCAAGATCGCTTCTCCGGAAAATCCAGAACTGGCGGTGGGCGCTGTCACGCTGGATGGCAGCGTTGAGATTAACCGTGAGCTTGTGGAAAAACTGGGGCTGACGGCTTCTGATATGGAAGAGCTGCTGCTGCCAGCTCGTGCGGAGATTGGCCGGCGGCTGCGCTTGTACCGAGGCGACCAGCCAAGCCCGCGGCTCGAAGGGCGCGAAGTCATTCTGATTGACGACGGGCTCGCCACTGGATACACGATGATGGCGGCGATCAAATCTGTCTGGAGGGAGCATCCTCGGCGCGTCGTTGTTGCCGTTCCCGTGAGTCCAGAAAGCACCTACGAACACTTGCGGCCGATGGTCGATGAAGTGATCGTTCTTCACCTGGCACGTGAGAGTTTCTTCGCTGTCAGCGCCTTCTACCATAACTTCCGCGATCTGCCGGATGAAGAACTAATCCGGCTTCTCCACGAATGCAACCCGCCGACCCAGAAATCAGCCCAGTCCAATGCCTGAACCAACCCATTGAACATGGGCTTGTCGCCAGGTCTAACGGCGCCGAGCTGTAGCGCTTCAGGCCGGCAGGCTGCATCAAGCCTCCCGCGTTTTTTTCTGCGACTCATCGTAGTTTTTTTCAACCCTCTCAAGAAAGATGCAACTTTTATCCCTGCTTTTCGTCTATATAGGCATGATCCTGAAGACACGCCCCAACGAGGGTCTCTAGCGAAAAGGGGGACAGATGATTGCCGCTCGAAAGCTCATGCAGCCTGAAGTCCGGGAGAAGATGACCGCTTCCATTTTGGAGACCTTGTCCCAGTTGCCTGAAACAGAGAAGAAGATGTTCATCTGGAAGCATTACTGCGGCTGGCCCGTTGAGAGGATCGCTGGAGTCCTGAAGTGCAGCATTGCTGAGGTGGATCGCACCCTTCGTACGATTAATGCCATGCTTTCCCAACAAGCCGGAAGGCTGCTGACCTGAGGAACCATAGCGCTCATAGCCTTGATGTTTCCTTAGAGATGGCACGGCAATCCGCCTAGCGGCGACCTGGGAGCACGCGTTTCCTTGCTTGGCCTTGACAACCCAGCTCGCTGGTGAAACCGCGACCGTGGGCAAGGATGCGCGCGCTTGCAAATGGAGTCAGACCTGCCGGGACAAGCTTCACCTATGCCTCTCGCACTCACACTGACCATCCTGGCAGAGTGCTTCGCAGTTGCCAGACTTGACGAGAACACGCCTTTTCCTCAGTGGGCCTCTTCGGGCGGTTGGTGGAGCGTTACGAAAACGGACGACGAACTTTCGATCGTCTGTCCTGAGGAGCAGGTGCCAGCGAACGTGATGGTAAGCCGGGGCTGGAAGTGTCTGAAGGTGTCTGGTCCGCTGGATTTCAATCTCACGGGTATTCTTTCCTCTCTGGTGAATCCACTGGCCGAGGCTCAAATCAGTGTCTTTGCCCTTTCAACCTACGACACGGACTATCTTCTAGTGAAGGCTGAGAATCTGGAAAGGGCCTTGCGTGTTTTGTCTTTCGCCGGACATCAGGTTCTTTCTGCGCAGACCCGGGAACTGTGAAACAATTGTAGCTGGCGTGGCGCAGGCTTCTAAGCTTGCGCTCGCCACACCGATAGGTCTGGCCCTGGAGTTTCTATTCTACATTTTCGTCATCAACACTTCAGGCTGACCGGGGCCAGACCTCTGGTCGGGCCAATTCGCCGGCGAAAGCCGGTGTTAGTCCAACTCTTGTTCAACGGGGACTGCAGCGGCTGGAAGTCGCTTCCACTGTGGCAGCGGCTTCCAGCCGCTGGCGCGCAGGCTTCCAAGCCTGCGCATTGCTGGGGTTTCTAGCCCGCACAGTGTCTGCGATAAGATCTCCCGCGCTTTCATGACCGACCCAGTCTCCGCCAATTGCACATTTTGCAGAATCATTCGTGGCGATGTGGCGAGCGACAGCGTGTTTGAAGACGAACTGTTCCTGGCTTTTCTGGATCATCGCCCTCTATTTCCAGGGCACTGTCTGCTAGTTCCCAAAGAACATTACAGCACGATGAATGATCTTCCCACCCGCCTCACGGGTCCCTTATTCGCTAAAGCGCAATTGCTGGCTCGTGCTGTGGAGCAGGGACTTTGGGCCGAAGGAACGTTTATAGCGATCAACAACCGTGTCAGCCAAAGCGTCCCACATCTTCACATCCACATTGTTCCTCGCCGGAAGAAGGATGGGCTGAAAGGCTTCTTTTGGCCGCGCCAGTCGTACCGCGACCACGAGCATCTTGCAAGCGTCCAGAAAACCCTCCGCGAAACCATTGCCCAGTTGAACCCGTAGCGGCGACGACTTTCAACAGGACTGGGCAGCCCTTCGTGTCCGTACAACAAATCCGCGCTGTGAACCAGTGCCTTTGGTTGCGCTCTGTGCCGCAGAAACGTAACGGAACACAATGCGGTTTGTAGTATCGTTACGCCACTCTAGGACTCTGGCTCCCCGACTATTGCTTATTCGAAGGAGAGCAATGAAACTTCTGACCCGCACTTTTCTGGGAATGCTGCTCTGTTTGGGACAACTCTCTGGCCAGGAGGCTCGTATGAAACTCATCCTCGACACGGACATCGGTGACGACATCGATGACGCCTGGGCTCTAGCGTTTGTCATCGCACACAAAAACTTCGAACCGCTGGGGATTACGGTCGCCCACGGCAACACCCCGGCGCGGGCTAAAATGGCCTGCAAGATGCTGCACCTGACTGGCCGGAGCGACATCCCTGTCTTTGTTGGCCGCCGGACGGAGCAGAAGGACTACAGCTATCAGTTCACCTGGGCCGAAGATTTTGCCGCCACGCGACCCGCGTCGAAGAGTGCCGCAGATTTCATTGTGGAGGCGGTAAGACAGAATCCAGGACAGATCACTTTGATCGCGGTGGGGCCGCTGCAGAACGTGGCCGACGCTGTGCGCAAAGAGCCGCAGCTTGGAAAGCTGGTGAAACGCGTTGTGTTGATGGGCGGGTGCGTCTATGGCACTGCCGATCAGGCTGCGCCCATCGCTGAATACAACGTTCATTCGTCAACTACCGACTCGCAGCTAGTCTATGGCGCCAGTTTGCCGCTCACGATTGTGCCTCTGGATTCGACGACCCATGTCAAGCTCAGCGATGCCGAGCGGGAGCAGTTGCGCAAACATTCGTCGCCGCTGACCTTCGCGCTGGAAGCACTCTACCGCCTTTGGCTGGAGAAGCCGCAGTCGCGAATGACTTTGCATGATCAGCTTGCGGTGGCCGAGACAGCCAGCCCGAATACATTTTTTGGGAAGATGGAGACGGTCCCGATTTGGGTCGACGACAAAGGGTTCACACGAGTCGATTCCCAAAAGGGGAAGCCAGTAAGGGTTTGTCTTGAGCCGAAGCGCAACGCATTTATGAAGTACTACATTTCGGAGCTCGTCGGCCAGCGTCTCGGCATGAAGCCGTAAGGAACGGCCGCCGTCCCGTTCGCTGTAACGTTTTTGGGAGAGACAAACAGGGAACGCCACGTCAGGCGTTCCCTAGTTTTTTGCCAGCGAGTCATCTTCACGGGAACCGTTCATGCCCCTCGGCGGCACACCAAAGGATGAAATCGTTGTCGTTCTCAGTCGTCGGCTTTTCGAGTACGAGGACGACGACGAGGATGATTCTCCTGGGAGAGATTTCTTGAACAAACCACCGGTTCTATTGGACGTGCCGTTGTTGCCCTTCATGCACACGCAGGTGGAGCATTTCTGCGAGTTGCGACCCTGGAGTCTTTTAGCGAATGCAGATCAAGAGGAATTGAGAAAGATCCAAGGGATCTATACCTACGCGCATCCAATCGTTGATGGGGCATTGCTCGACCAGTTACCCTCACTCAAAGTGATTAGCAACTTTGGTGTTGGTGTCGATCACATTGACCTGAAGGCGGCTGCTGCTCGCAGCGTTCCGGTTGGGAACACGCCGGGCGCTGTGGACGGCGCGACGGCTGACTTGACGATGGCTCTCTTGCTGGCAGCAGCCAGGAATGTCGTTGTTGGCGACAAATACGCGCGCGGTCCGCAGTTCACACAATATGAGCCTGGCTATCTGCTGGGATTGGAAGTTTTTGGCAGCACGCTGGGAATCGTGGGGATGGGACGGATCGGACAACAAGTAGCCAAACGTGCCAAGGCATTCGATATGCGCGTGTTGTACCATAACCGCCAGCGTAACCTCGAGGCTGAAGCATCGCTCGGTGCTAAGTATGCGACCCTGAAAGCACTGCTGGCCCATTCTCACTTTGTGACGCTGAATGTTCCGCTGACAGCAGAGACCACGCACTTCATCGGCGAAGCTCAACTGCGTTTAATGCGGCGGGACGCCTTTCTCATCAACGTCGCTCGCGGACCGGTGGTCGATCAACAGGCGCTGTTTCGCGCCTTGAGTGAAGGTTGGATTGCTGGCGCTGCCTTGGACGTGACTGAGCCTGAGCCCCTGCCGCGAGACCACCCATTGCTCGGACTGGACAATCTGGTCATCACGCCCCATTTGGGAAGCGCCACTGTCCGCACACGCCAGCGCATGGGAGAAATGGCGGCAGCCAATTTGGCTGCCGGGTTGAAGGGCGAGCCGTTGCCAAATGCGGTGAGATCAAGATGAAGTTTGCTCAGGTGATGATCCTGAGCTCAATCAGCTGTCGCTTGGCTCTATCAAGAGTCATCATCTTCGGTGGGGTATTCCAGGAAGGAGCGTACCGTCGTGCTGACTTGGAAAGATGGCATCGCTGCCGCAGGATGGTTGGTCCTTTTTCATGCATTGGGGAGCGCCGTGTTGGTAGCTACTGTTCTGGTAGGTCATGGTGTCACTTGTTGTTGGGAACCCCTGGATTCTGTCGGGGATATGCTCGGTCACGTAGTTGAAACTTCGAACCACCCAACCCGACAACACGGACCCAAAAAGATTCGCGTCATTCCCGCGAACACGGGATTCCCGACTTCTCGTCGGCAGCCACTCGATTCCCGTTTTCGCGGGAATGACCAGCAGAACAGATACAAGGTTAGTCTGAAAGGTCTGAAATCTATTTCTATGCTGGATCGGCGCGATCTCTGGGAATCTTCTTACCCAAGCATCCGAGAATTCTGAGGAAAGCCCTAAAACAGTCTGAAATTTGCCCGGTCCACACACTGTGCCTGATGCATCAGCACGGCGTTCATGAGTTCGATGGCCAGGCGCGACTCCAGCGTCACGCCGGCGCGAACGCCGACACATGGGTCGTGCCTTCCTGACTTGAGTTCAAAATCGATTTCTTCTAGGTTTTTCCGTACTGACTTTTGAGGAAGCGCAATTGTTGAGGTGGGTTTGAACCCCACTCGGCAGACGACAGGCATGCCTGTCGTCACTCCGCCAATGAGGCCCCCCTGATGATTCGTCTGGTAACCGGTGCGCCGGATAGGATCGTTATTCTGGATTCCGGTGCGCGCGACGACTTCCTGTCCCGAGCCGATTTCACACGACTGCACGGCATGCAACCCGCCTAAGGCCCCCATCAGCCTGAGTTTCAAACTGTCGTAAAGCGGTTCACCCGCCAGAGGCGGGACATTGAGCGCCACCACTTCGATAGCCGCGCCCAGCGAGTCGCCTTTCTTCCGGGTCTCCTTGATGAGTTCACCGGCCTTAGCTGCGAACTCGGTGTCCCAGGAATAGATCTCGGCATCGTCCATGGCTGTCTGGATCTGTTGAAGCACCGCGAGCGGAACTTCCTCGCTCGGCGCGTTGCGCAGGATACCTTCGAAGTGACTGGCGAGCGTCTTGTTGGCCTTCAGCGAGCCAACCTGGCAGATCGACGACAGAACGACTGTGTGGAACTGCTCTCGCAGAAAGATCCGGGCGATGGAACCGGCAATGACATCCGAGATAGTAGAGCGATAGCTCGAACGTCCGCCGCCCCGCGGATCGGCGAAGCCTTTTGACTGATGAAACTTCACGAGGTCGGTGTGACCGGGGCGAACCTCACCTGCCGGACCGGCGAACTGCGCGTAATCCTTGGATTTCTTCGCTGCTGACAGGACAAGCGCTGCAATCGGTTCCCCGGTTGAGAAGCCTTCTTCGTAGCTCTGCGTCCAAGTCTCCCTGTCCTCGCCTTGAATGGCAACGTGGGGACCAGACGTGAGCTGTTCGAGCTTGTCACAATAAAGTCCCGACAAGAGAACCACCCGATCCTCTTCGTGCCGCGGCGTTCCATGCCGGTTGCTGCCCGGCCGTCGCCGGTCGAGGCAGCCCTGAATCTCCTGTCGGGAAATCCGCAGTCCCGGCGGGCAGCCGAGGACGATCGTTGTGATGGCCGGGCCGTGCGATTCTCCAGCGCCAGCAACCCCAAACAGCGGACCTCCTAAGAATTCCATGTTCGCTTCCCCGCCCGCAGTGCTTGTTCCAGCTTCTTTATATCACACATGAAAATGATTCCTCGTCCTCGTTCTCGTCGTCGTACTCGGCATTCATCGAGGACGAGCACGAGGACGACGACGGGTCCCGTCCTCCCAGCGAAGCCCAGCCAAAGGAATTAGGAGTTTTCAACAATCGACGATGTCACTAAAATAGCGAAGCAACTTCATCCGCCTTCGAAAAAAGAAACAATTCGCTGGAGAGCGGGAAATGGAAAACTACGAGAAACTTGGCGCTTTTTATCTTGGCAGGCCCTACGATCTGAAGAACCAAAGAGCCAAAGAGGGCCTGCTGCTCTACGATTCGAAGGACCTCGTAACGCACGCGGTCTGTGTAGGGATGACGGGCAGTGGCAAGACCGGACTCTGCTTGAGCCTGCTGGAAGAGGCAGCCATCGACAACATTCCGGCGCTGATCATCGATCCGAAGGGCGATCTTGGAAATCTTCTCCTGACCTTTCCCGAGTTGCGCGGCACAGATTTCGAGCCGTGGGTGAATGCCGATGACGCCCAGCGTAAAGGTCTCAGTCTGCAAGACTACGCAGAACAACAGGCTGGGCTCTGGAAGAAAGGGCTGGCGGAGTGGGGCCAGAGTGGCGAACGGATCGCGAGGATGAAAGCGGCTGCTGATTTCGCCATTTACACGCCGGGCAGTTCAGCGGGGTTGGCCGTCGCGGTGCTCAAGTCTTTCGCCGCGCCAAGCAGCGCGATTCTGGAAGACCGTGAGCTGTTACGGGAACGCATCAGCACCACAGCGACGAGCCTGCTGGGACTACTCGGGACCGTCGCGGACCCGATTCAGAGTCGCGAGCACATTCTCTTGTCTACCCTGTTGAATCAGGCGTGGCAGCAGGGCCGTGAGCTTGACCTGGCCGGGCTGATCTCCCAGATCCAGTCACCAACTGTGGACCGCATCGGCGTCATGGACTTGGAGTCTTTCTATCCCGCCAAAGACCGCTTTGCGCTGGCAATGCAGATCAACAATCTGCTAGCCTCGCCGGGTTTTGAATCTTGGATGGAAGGGGAAGCGCTGGATGTGAATTCGTTTCTGTACACCCGCGAGGGCAAGCCGAGGGTTTCTATTTTTTCCATTGCGCACCTGAGCGACAGCGAGCGCATGTTCTTTGTTTCGTTGCTTCTCAATCAGATTTTGGGCTGGGTGCGCAGCCAGTCGGGTACGACCAGCTTGCGCGCTTTGCTTTATATGGACGAAATCTTTGGCTACTTCCCACCGGTGGCCAATCCACCTTCAAAGGCGCCGCTCTTAACTTTGTTGAAGCAGGCGCGCGCCTTTGGCGTTGGCGTTGTGCTGGCGACACAGAATCCGGTGGATCTGGACTACAAGGGCCTCGCTAATGCGGGCACCTGGTTCATCGGGCGGCTGCAAACCGAGCGCGACAAAGCGCGTGTTCTCGAAGGCCTGGAGGGAGCAGCGGCAAGCGCAGTTGCAACCTTCGACCGTCAAGCCATGGAGCAGACACTGGCTGCCTTGGGCAACCGGATCTTTCTGATGAACAACGTGCATGACGACGCTCCCGAAGTGTTTCAAACACGCTGGGCGCTTTCGTACCTTCGCGGTCCGCTGACGCGCGACCAGATCAGGATTTTGATGCGTGGGCGAAAGACCAGCGCTGGCTCACAGGCCTCGGCAGCGCCTGCGCCTGCCAGGACGCTGCCTTCTGATGCCGCTTCCGGAGCCTCCGGCCACCGCCCCGTGTTGCCGCCAGAGATCAGCCAGTTTTTCATTCCACTTCGCAGCGCGCAACCCGCCGGCAGTGCGTTGCTCTATCAGCCGATGCTGCTGGGCTGCGCTAAGGTGTATTTCACCGATGCCAAAGCGAAAGTGGACGCAGAGCGCGTGGTGTCTCGCCTGGCCGGCATCACAGAGGATGCCTTGGCAGTGAACTGGCAAGAAGCCCAGGCGGTTGAGCTGGCTGAATCAGATCTGGAGAAAGAACCGGCGGCAGAAGCAGTTTATGTCCCGGTTCCGCCGGCGGCCAGCAAGGCAAAGAGTTATGACAGCTGGAGGCGGGCATTCTTGGATGATCTTTACCGTAACCAAACGCTGGAATTGTTTCGCAGCCGCAGCCTCGGGCAGCTCTCGCAGGCAGACGAGTCGGAACGTGACTTTCGCATACGGTTGCAGCAAGCCGCGCGTGAAGAGCGAGACCGGCAGGTTGAAGCTCTGCGCAAGAAGTACGCTCCGAAGCTTGCCGTCCTGCAGGACCGCATCCGCCGCGCCCAGCAAGCCGTTGAGAGAGAAACACAACAGGCGCAGCAAGCCAAAATGCAAACGGCCGTCTCCTTTGGCGCCACGCTTTTGGGAGCCTTTCTGGGCAGAAAGACCGTTAGCGCTGCAACTCTAGGCCGGGCGACAACAGCCGTTCGCGGCGTTGGCCGGTCGATGAAAGAGTCCCAAGACATTGCGCGCGCGGGTGAGAGTGCCGAAGCGCTCCAGCAACAGCTCGCAGATCTCGAAGGGCAGTTGCAAGCCGAGACTTCAGCTCTCGAGGTAAGCACTGACCCGGCACTCGAAACGCTTGAATCGGTCGCCGTTAAGCCGAAGAAAACCAACATTTCAATCAGTCTGGTGACTCTGGCGTGGGCTCCTTTCTGGCAGGAAGCCGGTGGCAAGAAGAGGCCAGCGTGGGAGTAAAACGGGACGGGCGAGGGCGCGAGTTTGCCGCCATGAAAACGGTTGACTTTGTAGTGGGCGGCTTGACGACGCTTTAGAGATCGATTCACTCAGCGGGGCTGGACGCCGCGCAGCGTGCGCCCGAAGGGTCACGGTGAGCGTCCGATCTCGGCGGCGCCGCCGCAGCGTCGAAGAGTTGGCCGGCATTCCCGCGCCGCCAGGACCAGCCCGGTTTTCTTCACTCCTGCTGGGGTCAGCCTGCGCCGCGCTGGCTGCGGCTGCCAGTGGTTGTGCGTTCTTGTTGTTTCAGCGTTCTATGGCGAGGTAAGAACCCATGATTGTGCGTCCAGTGGAAAAAGCCGACTGGCAGGAATGGCTCCGTATGCGATGTTTACTGTGGCCCTCGGCGTCCCTGGCGGAACACGAGGACGAGATGAGCGGCTACTTCATGCGCGGTGAAGGCTTCCTTTCATGGGTTGCCGAGAAGTCTGACAAGCGGCTGATCGGATTTTTGGAAGCCAGCCTCCGTCAGTATGCCGAGGATTGCGACACTCGGAATGTAGGTTACATTGAGGGCTGGTATGTGGAGCCCGATTTTCGACGAACTGGTGTCGGCAGCATGCTGGTTCAACATGCCGAGCAATGGGCCCGTTCGCAAGGGTGCAAGGAGATGGCTTCCGACTGCGAACTGGGCAATGAAGTCAGTTTGAAGGCCCATTTAAGCCTTGGGTTTGAAGAAACCTCGCGCTTGATTCACTTTCGAAAGAAGCTGTGATCCATGTCTCTCTCTGATCTGCGGCGTGAATATGCTTTGGCCGGCCTGAAGGAATCAGACCTCCATCCCAGTCCCTTCAAACAGTTTGAGAAGTGGTTCCAGCAGGCGCTTGTCGCTGGGCTTTCCGAGCCGAATGCCATGACGCTGGCCACGGCGACGCCGGACGGAAAACCCTCTGCCCGGATTGTCTTGCTGAAAGGATTTGACGAATGGGGGTTCGTTTTCTTTACCAACTATGAAAGCCGCAAGGGTCGCGAACTCACCGAGAACCCGCATGCAGCCTTGGTCTTCTACTGGATTGAGCTGGAACGACAGGTGTGCATCAACGGCCCGGTGAGCCGGGTGCAGGCCGAAGAGTCGGAAAGTTATTTTCATAGCCGTCCAGTGGGCAGCCAGTTGGGTGCCTGGGCCTCGCGGCAAAGCCAAGTGGTCAGCGGGCGCGCGGTTCTGGAGGACAGGTTGGAGCAGCTGACGCAGGAGTTTCGGAACAAGCCCATCCCGTTGCCGCCTTACTGGGGTGGATTTCGAATAGCGCCGAGCGCGCTCGAGTTCTGGCAAGGACGTCCCAATCGATTGCACGACCGCCTGCGATACACCCTGCAAACCGGCAACCAGTGGCTGATCGAGCGGCTGTCGCCGTGAAGTCCGTCCAGTTGCGAGATGAATCCCACAATCACACTGCGAATCAAAGTCTGTTGCATTCGCAGCCTGGAAGAGGCTTGGACAGCCATTGAATTTGGCGCGTCTGCGCTGGGCCTTGTTTCGGAGATGCCAAGTGGACCCGGTGTCATCAGCGAAGCTCGCATCGCTGAGATCGCAGCGAGCATCCACCCGCTGTTTCCTCGTTCTTGCTCACTTCAAGAACACACGTAGAGTCCATCATCACACAACAGCGCCGTACGCGGGTCAACTCGCTCCAGATCTGCGACCGGCTGGAGTCTGGCACGCACGCCGATTTGCGACGGGCACTTCCTGGGATTTCCCTCGTTCAGGTCGTTCACGTTCGCGATGGAAGCTCCGTCGAAGAAGCGGTGTCAGCATCTGCCTTCGTGGATGGATTGCTTCTCGATTCGGGCAACCCGTCTCTGATGGTAAGAGAGCTTGGCGGCACCGGACGAAGGCACGATTGGAGCCAGAGCCGCCAGATTCGTGCAGCCGTCAGCGTGCCCGTATTCCTCGCCGGAGGTCTCAGGCCCGGCGACGTATCAGAGGCCATCCGCGAGGTTGGACCTTTTGGTCTGGATCTCTGCACCGGGGTGCGCACGAATGGCAAGCTGGACAGTAACAAGTTGGCTGATTTCCTCAGGCGAGTGAATAGGGCTGCGTCGCAAGCGTAGCCAGGATCGGCGTGCTTCGACGAGGTATCTTCCAAGACGGAACTTTCGTTCTGAACAGGTGTCTAAAAGGTCCTGGCAGGTTCGTAAAAGGTCCGGATTGTTTGAGTGTCTTCGCGGTACTCTCGCCGTTGAGAATATGAAACGCGAGTCACCTTTCAACATCTATCCGCTGGCATTGCACCTGGGACTTTAACTCCGCAATCTCCGTCAGGGTGCAATGCCCCCCACCGTGCAATGCGTTGGCAGCTCCAGCAGCCATGGCCAATTTGCCCAGTTCTTCCGTTGAAAGCCCTTGGATCAACCCGGCTGCCAGGCCGGCCAACGCTGCGTCTCCAGAGCCAACGCTGTTGCGAGCATGAATGGCGGGTGGCACGAAGAGACATGTGGCTTGCTCTGATGCCAAAACGGCGCCCGCGGCACCGAGCGTAATCATTGCGAGTGAAGCGTACTCCGACTGCAAGCTGTTTGCAGCATTGGCGGCTTTGTCTGTGCCGGTGATGGGTGCTTCGATAAGTGCTGCCGCTTCGGCGTGGTTGATTTTCAGCAGAAAAGGCCTGGCCTGGACAGCCGGCCGCAAAGCGGAACCAGAACAGTCGAGCAAGGTAGGTTTCCCGGTCGCCTGGGCCAGAGAAATAAGCTCCGCAAAGAGAGCGTCGGGAACGCCCGGCGGCAAGGTGCCCGAAAAAATAACCCAGCTGGCCTTGTCGAGCTGCTGCCGAAAAATGGAGACAAGCAGATCCACTTCGCCTGGGCTGATACCAGGACCGGGTTCGTTGACGACGGTTTGGCGGGCGTTCTCGTCGTCCAACAGCAGGTAGCAGGTGCGGCTCTCATTTTGAATCAGACAAGGCAGGAAAGGGATCTGCTCACTTTGCAGCCCTCGTGTGATGAACTCGCCTTGTGACCCGCCCACAAATCCCGTGAGCAAGCAGGGAACCCGCAGCGTGGTTAGAACCCGGGCTACGTTGATGCCTTTCCCGCCGGGCTCTCGTTGAGTGGATTTCGAGCGATGCACTTGGCCAGCTTCCAGATGATCCACATGGATGGTCTGATCCACGGCCAGGTTCGGAGAGACAATCAGAATCATCAAGAGCCTCAGTGATCCGCCACGCCGCCGTCTCAAAAGACGCCGTTCGGCCGGTTCACCGGTTTGTAGGGATGTTGCTGGGTGCTTTGTGTTCAGGTGGGCAACGTTGCGCAAAAACAACAAGGGCAGGAGAGTGAACGACTCTCCTGCCCATATTTGAAGCAAAGAGCTGAACCTACCGGGACGACGACATGCTTTCGATTTCACTCTTCAACAGCGTGATCTCAACTCGGCGGTTGGCCGCGCGGCCTGCCTTCGTCTTGTTGTCTTCAAGCTGCTTGGCCTCGCCTAAGCCGAGGATGAACATGCGGAATAGTGGAATCTGATGTTGCTGCGACAGATAGCGGACCACGTTCTCAGACCGCTTCTGGCTGAGGCCGAGATTATAAGAGTCGGCGCCAACATTATCCGTGAAGCCTTGGATTTCCAGCACGTATCCTTTCGAGTCCTTCACTTTGCCGGCGAGCTGGTCGAGAGCGGCTTTAGCCTCGTCACTCAATTCGGCCTGGTTGAACTTGAAAGTAACACTGGCATTCTCCACTGGTTTGTAGCTGTCGATATTGCTGATCTTCTGGTTGAAGCTGGTCTCCACTCCTGAAATCTTTCCTTCAGCGTTCTTGGCCATCTGCTGAGCTTCCAACGCCTTTTGGTCTGCAGCCATTGCTTTGGAATCAACCTCTGAAGCCTTAGCTTGAACACTCTGGATGCCGGATTGAGCTCTGGAATCCACATCCTTTATTGCGTTCTCGTTCCGCTTGCTGACCTCGGTGAGTTCATCCACCCGGCCGCTGACTGGATCGACCTGTTGTTTCACATACTTCTTTGTTGCGCACCCCATCTCGATGAAGAGGCCGAGGGCCGCAATCATGCAGATGATTAGGCTGTTCTTTTTGGACATTGTCTCTCTCCTTAGTTTGGATTTACTCACTTTTTTCAGGGAAGCCTCCTGGGCTCTTGAATCACTAGGACTAAATGCTTTGTTCTAGCCGGACCTCCAGCACGGTCGATTCCAAACGGAGTGTCGAACTGTGAACTCGATGATTCTATTAAAGTTCCCTGAAAGGAGAAGGAAAGACGATGGGATGTGGCGAGAAGAAATTACAGATAAAAACCGGAGTTTCTTCCTAAACCGTGTAGAAGATACTAGAACAAAGATCAGAACCCGGGTATCTGGCGCCCCTGCCGTGTAGGAAATTGGATTTTAACTCGATTGATAGACGGCGAGAATATAGGCAGCCCGTTCTCTCGGCTTGCAGTAGGCACGAAGATCCGGATGAAACCCCTTTTCCGCATCCGGTTGGGTGAGTATGAAGTCGAGAATACTTTCTATTGGAAAACCCATTTCCTTGGCTTTGCGAGCCGCGATGCCATCCGCTTCCTTCTCAAAACGCCTCCGAATCTCAGGAAGATTCTTCGGTGCCGAATAATCTATCGGTTTTGAAAGGTGCTCATAGAGTCGGACATCGTGCTCCAAATAAGCATGTGCATATTCATGGGCAATCGCAAAGAAGATCCGGCCTCGATCGGCAGTCTCCAAAAACGCCTTGTCGACGATGATGATGCCGCTGCTATTGGCCATTGCATATTTCCGGGTCTGGCCGATGGAGATGGAGAACTCGCACTGGAAAGAGATGTTCAGTCGCTTCTGGATTTCCTTGATGAGTTGTATTCGTTCCGCGGGAACAGTGTGCAGCGAAGCGTTGGCGACGGGCACCGCTCCAAGTGGTAGCACTGCAAACAACGCGAACCTACAAATCCACTGCATCATAAAGGCACCCCTCGAGTCTGCGGTCAACTTCCCATATCGGCAGATCTGTCAGGAACAATAGCAGTAGAGCGGCCCCCAATGCAAACTGAAGCTGGCCAAAGGTTTTGCCCTTGCGATACTTGGGAAACTGGAAGTGTATGAGTCGAGACAATCGACCGATCCCCGCTCAGCTCGGTCGCCACCTCAAAAACTGAGCCCAAACTGAAGCAGCATGCTCATTTCACCGCCCACATCAGGTTTTTCAATACGCTCTCACTTAATCATCCTTCTTCCGCCGTTTTCTTCCGAAAATCCACGACACCACGATACCCAACAAGTACAGCAACAACATTGGCGTGGAGAAGATGAGCATGTTTGCAATGTCAGCGGTGGGAGTTAGGATAGAGGCAACGATGAAGATGATTAAGATGGCATAGCGAAGATTTCGAACGAGGAAACGCGCGTTGACGATGCCGAAAATAGTCAGGAAAAAGATCAGCACAGGAATCTGGAAGATGACGGCGCAGCCAAGGATGACGGTGAGGATCAAGTCCAGGTACTCAGTGATCGTTACCATCGGCTGAAACGAGCTGCCGAGGTTGATCAGAAACCGGAGCGACATGGGCAGTGCAATCTTATAGGCAAAGGCGCCACCCAGAAGAAAGAGGATGCTTGTGGAAAAAACGAAGGGCAGGGCAAATTTCTTCTCCCTCGCATACAAGCCAGGCGAGATGAACAGCCAGACTTGAGTGAGCAATACGGGCGCTGCGAGAAACACTGCCGCCAGTAAGGAAACCTTCATGTAGATGGTGAAGGGGTCGGTGGGATTGGTATAAACCAGCTTGGCGCCGCTGAGGTTCTGCGTGATGGGAACCGCTAGGAAGTCGTAAATCCTCTCCGAGAATGAGAAGCAGGCTACAAAACCAATGCCAACTGCCGATATGGAAATGATGAGCCTGCGGCGAAGCTCGTCCAGATGGTCGAGAAAAGACATCTTCGCCGACGACTCAAATTCATTGTCGTCGTGATCTTCAGTGTGCATCCACGTTTGCGTCGGAGCTGGTTTTGGAGTCGGACTTGGATTCGGGTTCGGGTTCAGGTTGGGACTGCGATTCGGGTTCAGGTTCAGAGCTACGGTTGGCGGGGGTTTCGGCTTCGATGGCGCGCACTTCTTCTTCAATCGTGGACTTCAGTTCGTTGGAGGCCCGGCGAAACTCTGCCAATCCTTTGCCCAGAGACTTGCCGAGTTCAGGTAATTTCTTGGGTCCGAAAACGATCAAGGCAACGACGAAAATAATGATAAGTTCAGGAACGCCGAGAGAGCCCATTTACTCCTCCAATTGAAACCGCATGATAGTGGAGAGCCTAAGCCAAGTCAAGCTGGAGACTATGCTTCAAGGCGCTCGGTCAGGGCCTCTGTTTGTAAACGGGGACAGCGCTCGCAAGGTTGGTACCCCGGGGCGGGCCGCTTCCCTACTTACACAGGGCTCCGTCAAAGTCGGAAGGCTCAAGATCCGGGCCAGTCCAACCACTGGCGTCAGCCGGTGGTTGCATGGACCCTTTACTTCTCATGGGCACGTGAACCCGCAACAGGCGCGCTGCGGCGCGCCTGTTGCGGGTTCACGTGCAGGATTCGTGGAGAGCAGCTGTCCACGGGCTGACGCCGGTGGTTGGCTTAACAAGGCGACTTTGGCGGGCCGCTTCCCTACTTCCACGCACAAGATAGAAAATCTCCAAAGCTGCGAACTGAGTTCAGCAGCCAGTCTGATTTCCCGTTTTCAAGCAGTGCTGCGGAATTTGCGGGACCGAGTGTCTGCGAACCTAGCTGAAGAGGCTCTTGACGCGGGCCCTGCCCTCCACACGCCAGTAGACGCGTCTGAGGGCCGGGTTCCCAGAAATCAGGACGCCGTTTGACTTTTCCGCTGCCGGAAATCGGCTTTACATCACATTTTGCGAATGTTATAGTTTTTCGAAGTTTACAGACGACCCATTGGAGAAATCAGTGAAGAAATATCATTCATTAACTTTCGCAGTCACTGTCATCGTCGTTGCCGCACTGGCTGGAGGATTCTGGGGGAATCGCGTCCAGGCTACTTCCAAGCCTTCGGCAGACGTAAACGAGCTTCTCAAGATCTACTCCCAAGTCGTCAGTATCGCTGAAGAAAACTACGCCGACGAGATCGACGGGCAGAAAACTATTTACGAATCAATTCGCGGCATGCTGAAGACTCTCGATCCGCACTCGAATTTCTTCGACCCCAAGAGCTTCGCTCAATTTCGGGAAGACCAGCGCGGCAACTTCTACGGGCTGGGAATCACGATCGCAATCCGCAATGCCAAGCCGACGGTTATTTCTCCGATTCCAGGTACTCCGGCCTATCGGCTGGGCATCCGCTCGGGCGACATCATTGCCAAGATTGAGAAAGCTTCAACCGATGGGCTGGCGATACAGGATGTTGTCGAGAAGCTGCGCGGCCCCAAAGGAACCACGGTCAACATTTCCATTCAGCGTGAAGGCATCGCGGAGCTGTTAGAATTTGCCATCGTTCGCGACGAAATTCCCCATTTCAGTGTTCCCTTTACTTTCTTCATTCGTCCCAAAGTTGGTTATGTTCGGATTGACACATTTACCGAAACCACAGAGAAAGAGATTTCGGACAGCCTCAAGAAATTGGGAAATGATCTGGAGGGATTGATCCTCGACCTGCGCGGCAATCCAGGTGGCTATTTACAGGCCGCCATCGGCGTGGCCGACAAGTTCCTGAAAAATGGTCAGAGCGTGCTCGTCACGAAGGGACGTCTGGCCAGTGCCAACCATAGCTATCCGGCGCCACGCGGCACAGACAGCTCAAACTTTCCAATGGTGGTGCTGATCAATAGTGGCAGCGCCAGCGCTTCAGAGATCGTGGCCGGGGCAATTCAAGATCATGACCGGGGGCTTATTCTTGGAGAGACCAGCTTTGGGAAAGGACTGGTTCAAACTGTGTTTCCATTGAGCCAGGGCGCCGGTGTTTCGCTAACAACCGCCAAATGGTATACGCCCAGCGGCCGCCTGATTCAACGGGATTACGCCCACAAATCCTTTTACGATTACTATTACAACAAAGGAAAGGACACGCCCCCGACGGAAATCAAGACCACCGACAGCGGGCGTGAAGTCTACGGTGGCGGTGGCATTCACCCGGACATCAGGGTAGAAATCCCGAAGCCAAATCGCTTTCAAACTTTGCTGCTGAGCAAATCCTCGTTTTTCAAGTTCATTCGCGCTTACAACGTGACGCACTCCAGTTACGACAAGAGTTTTGGACCTGGCGAGTCCGTTCTGAATGACTTCCGAAGTTTTCTCGTTGCCGACAAAATCGAGTTCGAAGAAGCCGACTTCAGCGCCAACCTCGACTTCATCAAGCGCCAGTTGCGCTACGAATATGTGCTCGGTCACACGAGCCAGGAAGAAGCGCAGAAGGTCTTCCTGGAAGGTGACATTCAAGTAGGCAAAGCTCTGGAGGTCTTGCCGCAGGCCAAAGCGCTATTCCAAAACGCAAAAAAACTGGCCAGTAAGAGTGGAAGATAACCGCCACACGCGACCTGCGCTCGGTCGAGAAGTCCGGTTAACAACATCCTAAGCCTGCAAGCAAAATGCTTGCAGGCTTTTTTCTTGGGTTGTGCCACAAGAGCTGCCGTCCCACCCGCGCCACTTCCATTGCCTATCAGAATCGGCTAGGCGCTGCCCTTCGCCATCGCCGCCGCGAAGCGTCGTTCGATTTCCTCGGGCAACACATCCTCTTTGTGGGTGGCGATAGTCCACACGTGTCCGAATGGATCGACCAGATTGCCGGATCGATCTCCGTAAAATTGGTCCATCACGGGCCTGACAACCTTTGCGCCGGCCGCGATGGCTTGGCTGAAGCGAGCGTCCACGTCTGTGACGTAGAGCATGATACTGACCGGTGAACCGCCAAGCGCTTGTGGACCCCGATATCCCATGTCAGGGAAGCTCCCACCTTTGAAACGTCCATGCCCAGGGCACTGGTCTCCGATGCTGGTCCGAGCCCGTTCGCACCGTGCTCAAGCCGCCCTTTCACCCCGCGCGACTCGCTCCGGTTTGAGCAATAACTCTTCGTAACTCCGAATGATCTGCCGCGCCAGTTCTTCGAAACCCGTTAGCAGGCCCTCATGCAGCCGTGCCTGGGCGATGCCACGGCGCGGAATCTCGCGAGTGCGCAGGTAGGCGTCTCGCAAGAGGTCTCGAACAAATCCTCTGTCCTGCGCGGAAAGGTGAATCGAACGCAGCGAATCCCCATCGAGGCATGATTCCAGCGCAGCGCCGAAGTGTTCTTCCAGGCTGCGGCAGATGTCAGAGGCAGACTCAGCCAGCCCCCACTGAATCAAGGCTCGAAGAATCGCGCATTCCAAACGTATCCGCTCTCTAAGACTAGATCGCCAGCTCTCCGACTCGATGGGCAAACAGTTCATAAGGCCTCCAGTTAGGGATTTCATCGCTCCATGTCGTCACGCATCAAGAATCACGTTTCGCCCAACCTTGGCGTGATGCGTGAAACGTGACTCGTGAATGAATCACACAATCTTTCGGTAAAGACCAATCAACTTGCCAATGACTTCGACTTCATCGCCGGTCGCCTCAATGGGATCGTACTTGGGGTTCTCCGCCTTCAACACCACCCGGTTGGCCCGGCGGTAGAAGCGCTTCAGAGTGGCGTCGGATTGATGCCAGCGGGCCACGACAATCTCACCATTCTCCGCTGTGGGCTGCTGCCGGACCAGCGCCAAATCTCCCGGCAAAATAACCTCCTTCATGCTGTCGCCCTTCACCCGGAGCAAAAACACCGGGTCGTCCTTCGTCCAATCTCGAGGCAAAGGCAAGGTGCCCTCCAGGTTCTCTTCCGCTAGAACTGGCAGTCCAGCCTGGACGCGGCCCAGGATCGGCACCTCTTTGATCTGCTCAGAAGTGTAGATCTGAGGCTGCGTCGGAACATTCGTCCGCGACTTCGAAGGCTGATGCTGCAAATAACCTTTGGCGCGCAAGCTTTCGATGTGCTGCTGGATTGCCTGAGCCGACTTCCCTAACGCCTCAGCTATCTCGCGAACCGTCGGCGCCATCCCCTGTTTGGAGAAGTAGGACTGGATGAAATCGAGAACTTCTTGCTGCTTCTGAGTAAGTTCCATAAGCGTTCTCTAAGGGAAGCGAGCCGAAACCATCGGCTTCCTAGTCAGCACCGCCCTGAGTCACCTGCGTCCCAACCGCTTGCCTGACGCCGTCTTTCTTGCAGCTTCAACCCGGTGTCTCCGTGGCTCACTCTTTGTTTGCGGGCACGTCCTTGTTGCCTCAGCCTGCTTTTCCTGGAGTCCTTTGCTCCCGGCTCCAGCCAAATTCACCGGATGCTTGAAACATTCCACCACATGGTCATTCACCATGCCCACGGCTTGCATGAACGCATAGCAGATCGTGGGGCCAACAAATCGGAAACCTCTCTTCTTCAGATCGCGGCTCATGGCTTCCGACTCCGGTGTCGCCGTCGGCACCTCGTTCAGGGCCTTCCAACGATTTACCAGCGGTGCCTGTTTCACAAACTGCCAGATGTAAGCGCTGAAGCTGCCGTACTGCTTTTGAACGGTCAAGAAGGCTTGGGCGTTGGCAACCGCAGCTTCAATCTTCAGCCGATTGCGAACGATGCCAGGATTAGCCAGCAGTTTTTCCATCTGGCGGGCGCCGTAGCGGGCAATCTTCTCAGCATCAAAGTTTTCAAAAGCATCTCGATAGTTCTCGCGACGCCGCAGTACAGTCAGCCAGCTCAAGCCAGCCTGTGCGCCTTCCAGAATGAGGAATTCAAACAGAAGCCGGTCGTCATGAACTGGAACACCCCATTCGCGGTCGTGATATTCCATGTACAGTTCGCTGCCTAAACACCAATCACACCTTCGAGGCTGGGAAGACTTCTTCATGTGGATCGATATAGATAATTCTTCAATGCAGACATATGTCAGTATAGACATCTGTCTATATCTGTCAATGGAATTTTTGTCCTATGGGTAATGCGTTAGTTATGGGGATAGGGGTAGGGGCGGGCGTTAGCCGCCCCTCCCTCCGAACCGTGCAGGCGGTTTTCCCGCACACGGCTCTCCAGAGCATGTTTGCAGTTTCAATG
>JAKEER010000487.1 GCA_022616615.1 Acidobacteriota bacterium | reverse complement strand
TGTCAAACAGTTAAAACTGTAGTGAAGACTTTTGGAACGCCGGGACTGAAAACAAAACTACTTGGCGATCCACAACCCCACCAACTGCGAAAGTTGGGCTAACGGCCAAGTGTGGTGCGGAGGATGTCATGAATCGGCGTGATTTCTTGAAGGGTCTAGGGGCGGTAGGACTGGGAGAGGTGCCGGCTTGGGGGAAGCCGATGCGAGCGGCGGCACAAGCCGTGGGTCAAAGCGGCAGCGGTCCAAACGCGCCGCCGGTTGCCGAAGTCAATTACGCCGCCCTGCTGGGACAGCACGATATCGTCTATCTCAGTCCAGTGGAGCAAGGGCCGGAAGGTCTGCCGATTGGCAATGGGGATCTGGTGGGGATGGTGTGGATGCCACCGCAGGGATTGGAGCTGGTGCTGAACAAGTCCGATCTGTGGGATGACCGTTTGTCGGAGCCGCCGCTGGCGGAGAACTGGGCTTGGGACTTGAAGGAAGAGGAACAGTGGACGGCGCTGGTGTCGGCCGGTCGGGTGAGAGTGCGGAGTGCGTTGCCTTTGCTGGAACCAATTTACCTGGATGATTTTCAAGCGCGGTTGAATCTATACGAAGCGGGAGTGGAAGTGGAGTCGGCCTCAGCGGTGGGGAAGCTAAAGGCAAACTGCTTCATTGCAAAACAACCGGGAGTCTTGGTGATCGACTACGAGGAGCGGGGCCAGGAGGCGGTGAGCCGGGAAATAGAGTTGGAGCGGTGGGGGAGCCGGCGGCTGTTTCACTGGTATAGCCAGTATGATCCGAAGGCGACAGGGACGGGACTGGAAGGCACGCGAGCGGGGTCGGACAACGACTATATCTGGATTGAGCAGCGTCTGAGAGGGATACGGTTTGCAGTAGTGTCGCGTTGGGTGGGAGGAGGATATCGGACACGGGTGGACAGCCGGCACCGGGCGGTGCTGAAGACGGAAGCGAGTCAGAATCTGAAAGGGCAGTTGTATGTGGCGGTGGTAACGAGCGAAGAGGCGAGGGATCCATTAGCGGCAGCGCGGGGCAAGATTGCCGAAGCAGTGGGGAGCGGCTATGAACAATTGCTCGGGAGGCATCGGCGGCAGTGGGGGGAGTTCTGGTCGAAGTCTTACGTTCAGATTCCGGAAGAGTATTTAGAAAATCTGTATTACTTCACTCTGTATCAACTGGCGGCGAGTTCGCAAGGGAGTTATCCGCCGCCGCACTGCGGCGGGTTCTGGTTCTGGAAGCACGATGCCCGTCGTTGGGGTCACTACTACCACTGGAATGTGCAACAGCAATACTGGCCTGTACATGCCTCGAATCATGCGGAACTGGCGCTGCCTTATTTGGATTTCCGATATCGGACGATGCCCGAGGCGGAGAAGTATGCTTGGAACGTACACAAGCGGAACGGCGTTTTCTATTCGGATGTCACCGACCGGCTGGGCAGAGGAACGATCCATCATCATGTGATGAATATCTTTTCTGCCGGTCCGCAAATCAGCATGGATTTCTGGCGACATTATCTCTATACGCAGGATCGTAAGTTCCTCCGCAGTCGCGCCTATCCCCACATGAAAGCGACAGCTCAAGTCTATCTGGAGGTTGTTGAAAAAGATGCCCAAGGCATCTACCACATTCCACGCGCCACTGCTTACGAGAACTACATCCTTCAAAAGGACACGATTACCGATTTGGCGACCATTCGACAGGCATTCTCCGCTTGTATTCGGGCCAGCGAAATCCTTGGCGTTGACGAGCAACTGCGGGAGCGCTGGCATGAAGTTGTTAGCCACCTGGTGGACTTTACGGTTCTTGACAACGCCCAGAATGAAGATGGCCAGAAACTCCCCAAAGTTTTCAGCTCAGGCTTGCCGCTGGAAGACAGCCATGCGGGACCGGATCCCAACTTCCGCTGGAAAAAGAGACGGGTCGTGAAAAAGGGAGAACGCCAGTTCCACATTGCTTTTTTCTGTGAAATTGCTCCCATCTTCCCCAGCGGTGTTGTCGGACTCGGTCAGAGAGGCACCGAGTGGTTTGAGGCGGCCAAAGGGACCGTCAGCAGCATTGGAATTGGACCAACCTATCTCTCACTCCCAATGGTCGCAGCAGCCCGGCTCGGAATGAAGGAAGAAGCTCTGAGGCAGCTTGTCGAGCTGGTCAAGAACTGGCAGCGAGCACCCCAGGGGTTCCTGGCTGAAGCGATTGGTTCGCCCGGAGGCGATCACGATTATTCGCCGAACCGCTGGGAAATGAATAACCCTCGAAAACTCTTGGACGGACGACGCACTGAAGAACGTGGATTTCTTCCAAGCCGCTGGTTTGATATGCCGGACCTTGAAGTCGGCGGAATCCTGATGACGACGATCAATGAGATGCTGCTGCAAAGTCACGATGGAGTGATTCGCCTTTTTCCAGCTCGCCCTGATGCTTGGAAGAACGCAGCATTCGGGCTGCGAGCCGTAGGTGCGTTCCTGGTCAAAGGAGAATGCCGTGAAGGGGCTATCCGGCCTGTTCTTGTGGAAAGCCTGGCCGGAGATGAATGCCGCGTTGAAAATCCTTGGCCCGAAAAAAAGGTGAACGTGTGGGAGGTTGCGTCGCGCAGTGCCGTTCGGTTCGACGCCGTGGGGACGGTGATTGCTTTTCAAACAAAAGCTGGAAAATCCTATGTAGTATTTCCGGCGGACGAGATACAAACTCTCCCCCAGGTGATCGTTCCACGACAGGCAAAGAACATGACCACCAAGGAATGGTTGGGAAGACGGCTAGGCTTGCCTCGGTATTTCTAGCCAGCAGCCGATTCGATAGCGGGTTGGGGAGGTCTCCGATTTCTCCATCGATGGTAGGGACTCCCGCTGGAAAACGATTTCTAACCCCACGGAAGACAGAGATCACAGAGAAGCAAGCACGACAAATTCATAATCCCCTGCAAGGTTTCAGGCTAGAGATGGTGTTCTGGATTTGAACCGAACCGCCAGTTGAAGCACGTTTTGGCCAATTTCCAAGGAATCCCCGTATTCCCGTAGTTACCTCTGGAATCGATCAAGTGATCTCTAAAAGCTCCTCCGCACAAATTTCTGTAGTGTATGGCAATGGCTCGGGACCACGCCGCGATTCCCGCCAGCCGACATGGTGACTTCGCTTATATAGAGATCTCCGCGAGAATCGAGCCAGACGTCATGAGGCGCGAAAAAGTCGCCCACCGCGCAGGGAGTGTCCCCACCGCCCCAGCGGGCTAGGAGCTTGCCATCCCGAGTAAAGATGCTCACTCGGCCGCCAGGAGGATCGGGTGGAGGCTGTACACCGGAGAATAGTCCTGCTCGCCAGCCGAGTTCTGACACATAGACATTGTCGTGGGCATCAATAAAGATTTGTGTAGGCCGAGCGACGTCCTTCCAGTCGGTAAGAAACTCTCCGGCATGAGTAAAGACTTGGATGCGGCTATTCTCGCGGTCCGCTACATAGACTGTTTGGTCCCGGCCCACGGCAATACCATGGGGCAGGTTAAATTGGCCCGGACCGCTGCCCGGCTCGCCCCAGGAGAAGAGGAGGCGACCGTCATCGGAAAACTTGTGCACGCGAGCATTGCCATAGCCGTCGGTAACGTACATCTCACTTGTAGGGGAAAGCGCCAGGTTGGTAGGCAGATTGAAGGGAGCACCGCCCCGTCGGATACTGCGGTAGTCGTTGTGGACCACGCCGGTATCTGAGGGCTGGCCCCGGGTGCCCAGGGTCAAAAGAAGCTGCCCGCCGGTAGTAAACTTGCGCACGGTGTGGTCGTGGTCATCGGCACAATATACCGCGTCGTCAGGTCCAATCAAGATGCCATGCGGCCGAACGAAGAGCCCCTCTCCCCAGGAGCTCAGAAACCTACCGTCGCGGTCAAACACCATGACTGGATGCTTTCCACGGTTGAAGACATAAACACGGTCTTGCGAGTCCGTTGCAACAGCGACTACTTCTGCAAAACTCCATCCGGGCGGAAGCTGTTCCCACTGACTGAGCGCTTCGTAAGTAAACTTCCCAGTGCCTACGATTACGGTATTAAGCTGGTTGCTAACTGTCATGCAAGTTCCTTTCCGAGATATTCACCAGGCATCTCGCTGCCTCGAGGCGCTACAGTAATCCTGTTACTCGAGACTCTTGCTAATTTGTTTCTGGCGCGAAACTTGCACGGCCAAGCCTGCCGCCAGTCTTGCGCGCTCCTCAGCGGTTCGGCTCCCCTCGCCCCAGCGGGGAGAGGGGATGGGGGTGAGGGGGCAGAGCACGGCGCATCGATTCCCGAAGCAAGCCAGAAGACCCTCGCCAAATGCGGCAAGACAAGTGCATGCTGTCACAGCCTGGTAATCCCCCTCACCCCCGGCCCCTCTCCCTCGTTGGGGCGAGGGGAGCCGAAATCGTTGGAGAGGTTGGCTCAAAGCCAAACACCGCAAGCCTTTCCGAGTTTCGCGACGGAAACTAATTAGTTTCTGGCGCGAAACTTGCAAACCCCAGTCTCAATGCGGCTTTCCACGTTTCACGACAGAAACCAATTAGAAAGCCGGAGTGAACGCTGCCAGAAACTCGATTTCCTCGGCCGCAAATGTATCCTTCATGAGGTTGGGCGCTTCGGTTAGGACCGGCTGGAACGCCGGCGCGGGAACACCTGTTCCCAGTAGCGCTCGACGTCCGAGATGAGTTTTGAGATGTGTTGTTCCATGGCCTGGCGGGCCGAAGTTGCTTTTCGAGCCTTAATGGCGAGAAGGATGTCTTCGTGATCTACCACAAAACGAGTATGAACCTTTGCGCGAATGGCAGTCACCAAGTAAGCCAATTGCTTCTGAGAGCGCAGCAGATGAACCATGCTGGCGAGCACGTTGTTTCCGGAGGCTGCCGCAATGGTTTCGTGGAAACCGATATCTTCGTCGACGGCCATCTGCCCTTCCATGACCCGTTGGCGCTGCCGCTCGATCAGATCTTCCAGTTGCGAGATGGTCTTGTCTGAAGCGCCCGAGGCTGCCAGCGCTGCTGTCTCCCCTTCGATGACACGGCGTGCCATCAACTGGTCCACAATGTCTTTCCGGCTATCCTGCTTCAATAACGCGAGAAAGCCCTGGGCGGAATTTTCGATGAGGTGGTCGTGCTCCAATTTTTTGAGCAGAGCACTACCGGAAGCAGTCAGCGTCCGGCCTTCCACGCTGACCTTCCTTACTAGTCCTCGATGTTCAAGGTCTCTTAAACGGCGGCCAATAGTCGGGGCACTGATCTCGTCTCCGCGTTCCTGCAGGAGATAATACAGGCTGCCCGATCCGACCGGTTGTTTCGATTCACCGAGGGAGCGAAGAATGAAGTACTCGATGTCAAAATCGCTATTTGCAGATTTCATGTGGTTTTAGCGCAGTTGATCATCTATAACGACTATCATAGGTAACACAGCCTCGTCAACAGATCCGAAAAAGGGAAAAGGGGATGTGATGCAGGTAAAGGAAGCTGAGGATAAGGTCAGGCTTGTGCTTCAGGTGTCCGTCTGAGAACCACAATCAGAGTGGATGCTCACGCCATTTTTGCCAATGGATCATGAAAGGCGCGTGCATGGCCACCGCTGAAAAGCTGAAACCGGTGCCGCAAGGAATCCGATGAAGACAAGCATCTAATGAGTCAGCACCGGTCTGTCCAATATCATGACGTAAAAGTCTGTTCATCTGATCCTTTTTCCTTCCGTGGATGGGGAATGGGGTGCCCTAATTAAAAAGGAGATGGCGGAGACGAGCTGGTATTTTCTCTCCAAAAAAATCTTGACATTCCGGCATTAGTTTCGGTATCAATTGGTTTGACCAATTCCTAATCAACCAAGCTCAGGAGGTGCAAAAACTGTAGGAGCGATTGTTTTCTGGCGTAGCAGTGTTCTCTTGCATGTCATTGTTGCTTCCAACCCCGGCAACATGACCAGAGCAGGCCGGTTTCGCCTCCATGGAACCGTCACCGATCCTTCAGGCAGTGCGTTCTCAGGCGCTGAAGTGAAAATCAAGTCTCCTGCGACTGGAATCGCAAGGACCCGCGACCGCCCCTCGGCTCGCACCGGACTGGCCCGTGTATTTATCTAAACACTTTTAGAGCCCCGGGTGGCAGTGATCTTGGCTCAAACCCTGGCGGCGCCGTGCAAGATTCCTTGCTTTAGCAGCACCTCCGGCTTTGCCGGAGGTCTCTAACTATCAAACACATTAATCAAAAAAGGAGGCTACAGTGAAAAAGTCAAGATCATGGGTTTACCTGCTAGTGTTGTTTCTTGTGTCATCTACGGTCGCGCCTGTTAGCACTTCTGGACAGGAGCTCGTTGGATCCCGGCTGTTCGGCACCGTAACGGACGCCAGCGGCGCGGTCATCCCGGCTGCCGAAGTCAGAATCACTTCGCCCGCCACGGGCTTTTCGCGAACGGTGCAGACGGGGGAGGACGGAACATACCTTGCCCTGCAAATCCTGGGAGGCATTTATCACCTGGAAGTTACCAAGGCTGGGTTCAAGACCATGACTGTGACTGGGGTTGTGGTTCGGGTCAATGAGAATGCCCGTCAAAACGTCCAGCTGGAAGTGGGCGAGATCACCACGAGGGTCGAAGTCTCGAGTCAGGCGGCACTGGTTAACACCTACACATCGGATCTAACGCAAACGATCGATTCGCGCCGGGTGGTGGATCTGCCCTTAAACGCCCGCGACGTCACCTCGTTATCGATGCTTTCCGTCGGCACGACCGATCCGGTGCAGACTACCTTTTATGCAAGTTCTTCGGGTTTCGCCGCCACAGCGCCCAGTGTCAACGGAAGTAAAATTCAGGACAACTCCTACTTCCTGGACGGGGTGAGCAATATCTATTCACAGCGGCTTACCTCGAACCTTAACCCGAATCCGGACGCCATTGAGGAGTTTACCTTCAACATGGCCCAGTATTCGGCGGAGTTCGGTGGCCGCCCAGGCGGGCAACTGAGCGCGCGCACCAAGTCGGGCACAAACGAGCTGCACGGCACGCTGTTTGAATTCGTTCGTAACCCCACCTTCAATGCCCGCCGCTGGGAGGATACCCGAGGAGTGAACGATGGCATAAAACGCCATCAATATGGTTGGGCGATCGGAGGCCCGGTTTACATTCCGGGACTGTTCGACGGCAGAAACAAGTTATTCTGGTTTAACTCCTATCAAAGGATTCCTGTCCGGGCGCTGGGTTTCCCCGGCTTCCACGAGGGCTTCACGGCCAAAGAAAAGGCGGGTGACTTCTCCGAGCACCTCAAGGGGACGACGAAGCAGGTTCCGTCGCCGGCTTGTAACGGCACCCTGTTGGCAGTGGATACCGGGGCGATCTTTGACCCGCGCACGGCTAATTCGGCCTGTGGCTCGCTGGGCTCCCCCTTTCCTGGCAATATCATTCCTGCCTCGATGCTCGACCCGGTGGCACAGAGAGTTTTGCGCGACCATACAGCTACCTCAGCCTTTGTCGGACAGCAGATTCCCCATTTTAGTCCCGAAAAGGGGGCCGAGTACCAGATCCTTCAGAAAGTCGACCTTAATCTGGGCAAACATGGACTCATGTTCCGATATCTGAAGGGGCGGAATAAAGGGGAGGCCTTCAACGATCCCAAAGACCTTTGGTGGTCAAGCGGTGGTGCCGCCGATTCGCGCGCCGAATCGTTTGCGGTCACCGACACCTGGAGCGCGAGGCCGAACCTGGTTACCACAGCGGGCTTTGTGTATATCAGGAATCCCTGGAGCATTGCCCCACATCCCAACCTGGTTGGCCCGGATCAGTGGGGGTCTCGAATCACGGCGGATGCCGACTGCCGCCAGCTACGAGCTTTGTTTGTCCAAGGCCGGGGTCGGATCGGCTTCGAGGACATATGTGGGCTTCGGCGCAACCGGAACTGGGAGTTCAATGCTTCCACCAAGTGGATCAAGGGGAAGCATGAGATTGGCTTTGGGGGCATCTACGGCAAGTTCCTGGTTTCGGACCTGCTTGAGGGGGATGGGGGGAGGAGAACTTATGGGCAGTGGGATTTTACCGGCGGCTTTACGGGGCTGGGCGCCGCGGACTTCGTCATCGGCCGGATGACCACTTTCGTCGCCAACTCCTTTGTCCCCAACTATCAAGGAGGACCTACCTTGCGCCACGTGGCCAACCTCTATGTCCACGACAACATCCGGCTCTCGAGGCGGCTCACCTTGAACCTGGGCTTGCGCTGGGAGCCCGGCTTGCCGTCTCAACGGGGGATCCCGGATGTGTCCTGGGTCTATCCTGGGCAAAAATCGCAGCGATTCCCTAATGCTCCTGTGGACATCCTCTATGGGGGTGATCCCGGCACGCCCGGTACTGGACTTTTCTTTCGGCGGTATGGTCAGTTGGCGCCGCGGATCGGATTTGCCCTCGACCCCACCGGGAGTGGGAAATGGGCTATCCGCGGGGGCATTGGCAGTTACTTTGGCATCATCAACGGCGGCGGCCAGTCGCTCGAAGCCGCGGGCCGTAATAGCCCACCCATGGCGGGGTCCAGGGTTACAGTTGTTAATCCCCCGAATATGACTTGGCCCTGGGATGCTGCCCCATACAATGGCAGAGAAGGCGTTCCGTTGCCTCCCGCTACGGCCACGTCGCCGGTGGCGACGCCTTTTGGTGGGTTTTTGTCCGATCCCTTCACGAAAGGGCCCAACACCTGGCAATGGAGCTTGACGATTGAGCGCAGTCTCCGCAATAACCTCCTGGTGCGGGCCGGTTACGTGCGCACCCGGGGCGTCCACCTGCAGGACGGCTACAACTACAACCTGGCGACGTTTATCCCCGGAGCTTCGACCACCGCCAACATCCAGCAGCGGCGGCCCAATCCGAATTTAACTGCAGTCCATATCGGTACGGGCTTTGGTGACTCCTGGTATAACGCCTTCCAGCTCACGGTGGAGAAGCGTTACGCACAGGGTCTGTCCTTCTTGGCCAGCTACACGCTGTCGAAATCCATTGATACCAATTCGACCAACATCGGCTGGGCGGGAGGCTTCGGCACTCAAGATCCGCGCGGTCCCGCGTTCAACCGCGGCTTGTCGGACTTCGACCGCACCCACGTGTTGAGCTTCGCCCCGATCTGGGACTTGCCCAAACTTTCGGGTGCCAACCCCGTGGCGAGGGCGATTTTTGGCAACTGGCAGATGACTAGCATTGTCCAATTGCGCAGCGGACACACGCTAACCCCCACGACCAGCGGACCCGGATGCCTTTGCGGGCCGGCGGCCGGGACTCAGCGTGCCGACCTTGTTCCGGGAGTGGACTCGCAGGTCAGCGGGCGCGATCGTCCCGAATACAAGAGCGTTGGCTATTTCAACCAGGCGGCCTTCAAACCGGCGGCCGAGGGCACGTTTGGCGCGGGGGGGCGAAATACCATCCGCGGCCCTGGATACGCCAACACGGATTTTATGGTCGCGAAGATCATTCCGATTCGAGAGAAGGGTGTGCGACAAATTTGTGGGTAAGGGTCACTGGCTGACAGCTCGATTCTCCCAGAATTCCTCCCATCGCCCACTGAGATCTAAACAGCGCAGGGCAATGATGGCATTAGCGCCTCGGACCGTCCATTTCATGCCGGACTGCTTTAGCCGCAAGCCCACGATGGTTTTGCACCCAGCTTCGATGACCCCGGATCCTACAAACAACCCCTGGCGACGGAATTCGGCGTAGCGCATCCGTTCAGCGTTACTTTGGAAGTAATGGATCTCTTTCTCGATTGCGTGCTCAGCCTGTTGGTCTCGGGGCTTCAGCCGCCTCAGGGCCCCGATGACTGCTTCCACCTTACCCGCATCGAGTTCTTGGTAGCGAGCGACCGCCCACGGCTTTCCTTCTGAGCGCGTCGGTCCATAAACGATCTTGGCGAGGTTGGCCAGATGCTCGCGGGCATGGTAGAGATCGACGATTTGAATGGCCCCGGGAAAATGCTCCTCGGCGATCCCCCAAATCCACGGGGAGCCATCTCCTAAGACCACCACCAGTTTGGCCTGATACAGCCCGCGTCGCACGGCTTCGGTGTGAATGCGCGGACCGAATTCTTCG
>JAKEER010000486.1 GCA_022616615.1 Acidobacteriota bacterium | reverse complement strand
TAGCCGGGGCGCTTCATCATCTGCCCGGTGATGGTGCAATGGATAATCACCCGGTGGCCGACGATGTTCTTCAGGATCCGATCGTAGGTGGCGGGCTGGCGGCGGGCATCGTGCTCGGGTTGCAAGCCGTCAATCGAGACCGCGACCCGGATGTTCTCGAGGCGGGCCCAGGCAATCGGGATGGGGCGAAAGGCGCTCGTGACCACCTGGACGTGAATGCCCTTGCTGTTGAGCTGGGGCAGCAGGATGTCCAGCTCGCGGTAGCGAACCAGGGGATCGCCACCAACCAGGGAAAGATGGAGCGGCTGGTAGCGCTCCACCAGGCTCAGAATACCCTCGACCAACTGGCTCCCTTTGTAGTCGGCCAGTTGCCGGAGAGTGATCTCCCCGCCCAGATGGGCATCCTCGTAAGCGTAACACCCGGGGCAGCGGAGAGGGCATTCGCGGGTGATTTCAATCGAGAGGACGGGAAGGCGGCCCGACAACACACGTCCCCATGCCTGCAACACCTGCGCGGATTTCATCTACCCCCCAAAGTGGCCCGCCGCGGGCTTAGCTCGCCCTGATGGGTGTCCAGTCTAGGACTGAAACTGCGCGGTGGCAACCAGAAAAGGAGGCTCAGAGGTCGAACAGGATGAGCGCGTCGCTGGAGCCGCGAGATGTACTCGCCGGCAAGCGTAAGTACTACAACAGCCAAGGGATAATACCTCCCCCACTTACGTACCATGTCGCCGAAACCAATGTCCTATTGACGGTCCTGCATGCCTGCCGTACGCTCACGTTTGTACGCGGAGATTCTATCGAAGCAAGCAACGGCTCAGACGCCATTGCTGACGGAGGAGCCCATGTGGAAGAAAGTAGCCAGCCTCGGGGCGGTGGCCCTGCTGCTCGCAGTGATGGCGATCGGGGTGGGAATTCCCCCCGCGGCGGATGCGGGCCAGCCGGTGAGCCTGAAGGCCGAACTCGTAGAAGCTTGCGCCAACTGCCAGAGCAACGTGCCGGGGACCTATAGCCTGCTTCCCGATAACAGCATCCTGGGGTATGAGGATGGCAACGGAGTGATTTCGCAAATCCTCACCCACAACAGCGTGTACACGCTGGACACTTCAGGCACGCTCGTCAATGGCGTGGTCGGTTCGGGGACGCGCTTCGTCAACTTGCATTTCTTCTCGCCGGTGGAAGGTCGCTTCAAGGGCCACGTGCTCCCGCCCTGCTGGGACGGTGACTACGACCAAGCGCAGGCGGTGAACTGGTCGGTCTTCACCCCCAATAGCACCGGCTTTTCGAGACTGGCCGTGGGCGAGTCCGTAGACGGCTTTGCGCGCATGGACTTCAACGTCCGCAACGGTTTCTGTGACAACCAGATCTATCGCTACTTCCTGCGCTGGTACAACGCCTGCACCACGCGCACCGCGAGCGGCTGGGAAGTCACCTCGGGTCCGTGCGGCGCCATGAACAACTACGGCGAGGCCAACCTGCGAGGTCAGGGTGGCCGGAAGAAGGAAACCCTCGACTACGGCGATTGGCGCTTGTCCTTCAAGCTGATCCTGACACCGCAATAACCTTTCTTGACCCAGAGGGACCACGCCCGGCGTGGTCCCTTTCTTGTTTTCCTTCCCTACCGCTTGGCGCGGAAACCACGAATGTACTGGCTGGCCTGTTCGCGCGCTGAACGAGGCGGGTCGTTGTCGTTACAGACGCCCATCAGGTCTTCATAGGTTTCGATGATTCCCGCCCGCGCCTCGGAGGGCAGGCTGTTGAAATCGTTTCCGAACTTCTGGAGCGCGTCGTGGCAGCTGACATCGTCCTTGATGCTATCCAGAGCCCACACGACCGCCACACTGCGCTGATAGTGGCGTTCGCGCCGTGATTCATCAGGATGCGGCATCATGCCCGCTGACAGCAGAGTCGAGCCCAGAATCAATGAAGAGAGAAGTAGGACAGGTGCGAAGAGCGTTCTCATTGCAATCTCCTTTCAAAACACAGCCAGTTCGAAGCGTGCTTACATCCTAGAAGTATGCTTGGGGTCGGCGCGGGGTTGCCTGCTCAGCAATTCTTGTATGCTCTACGCGAGGCGCGGAGAAGAGCAGCGCGGCTGACGCCTCTCGGTGGTGCAGGCGGGGCTGTGATAGTCTCGAATATCCAAATGCCGCCGCTGAGGAGGCAACCATGAAGATCGTGCAGCTGGCCGGAATCGCACTGATCGTACTGGGCCTGATCGGGCTGATCTATGGAGGCATCTCCTACAAGACGCAGAAGGAAGTTGTGCGGGTGGGACCCCTGGAGGCGACCGTCGAGGAGGAAAAGACCCTTCCCATCCCGCCGATTGTTGGGGGCGTCGCCGTCGGAGTGGGCGTCGCCTTGTTGCTAGTGGGCGCTCGACGAAAGTCCTAGGCTTGCCTCCTTCGCTCACCACTCCCCACAACGCATTACCGCCCACAAGCCACTCAGGACAGATGTCGTGCATCTAAGTGAGGGTATTCTTTGAACAGGAGGTGTGAGATGCAGAAGAGACTCATGCCAACTGCAATTGCTCTCATCGGACTCTTCCTGCTGGGCGCCGTCCCGCTCCAGGCCAAGAACCGCGGGCGGGCCCGGGGTCATCAGCACGCGAGGGCGGTGGCCGTAGTCAGGGAAACTCACCCCGTCCAGGTCCGCACCTTCATCAACCTGGACGAAGGCCGGCGCCGGCAGCGCGATCGGCGGCGCGACGTTGTCATCTTCCCGGGCATTGTGGTGGATGGTCGTGATGGCCGGCCGCCAGGATGGGACCGTGGCCGCAAGGTCGGCTGGGGCAACTGCGACGTCCCGCCGGGGCTGGCCAAGAAGTTTGGTTGTCGCGATCGCATCTTCAATCGCCGGGTCATCGTCACGCGACGGGACCCGCGGGTTCGTCCGGTCATCATCCAGATTCCCTTTGTGGGCTTCGTCCGGCTCCGGTAAGGAGGCCTGAGTTGGCCACGATCGGAGAAGGAGGTGCAGAATGAGGCGTTCGTACGGAATGAAACTCCTGGCAGCCCTCCCGCTCCTGTTTGTCCTTACCCAAGGCGATTGTCTCTCGGCACCGGCGGAGAATGCACCGCCCGCCAGCCCTGGGAGCGAAGCAAGAGCTCAGCCGGACCAACCATCGCGCAGCCCGGCGCGTGCCCAGCAAGGCTTAGCACGTCGCATCCAGCGCGAGCTGCGTATGCTCCCGTTCTATTCTGTGTTTGATTGGCTGGAGTTTCGTGTGGACGGTTATCAGGTGACGCTCTCCGGTTACACCATTCGACCGACTCCGAAGAAAGATGCCGAGGCGGCGGTGAAACGCATCGAGGGCATTGAGAAGGTGGTCAATCGCATCGAAGTCCTGCCGCTCTCGGGCCACGACGACCAGTTGCGCCGAGCTCTCTATCGTACGCTCTACTCGCAGGCCGCCCTGCAGAAGTATGCCGGAGGAACCGACCCCTCGATTCACATCATCGTCAAGCGCGGTCACGTGACCCTGGAAGGCGTTGTGCTCAATGAGGGAGACAAAAACATCGCCGGCATCACCGCCCACACCGTCCCCGGCTCTTTCTCTGTGACGAACAACCTCCGCACCGAAAGCTAGCCGCCCCAGTTTGACTTGCCTGCGAGAGCGGCCTAGACTCCCGGCCGATACCGTACTGTTGCCTGGCGATTAGCTATCTCGAACAACGCAAGAAGCCGACTGAACCGATCCGTTAGGGCCGCAGCACTCCTCCTCTGGTGCTACGCCGCCTTGCTCGGGGTAGAGGCGGTTGGAATGGGGGTCGCGCGGGAGTGGTCTGACCAGCGGCACCTTGCTCAACACCTTTTGGCTGCACTCGCGTACTTCCTCCTGGGCCGGTCTGTACTTCGGGGGCGCCGTTGGGCCTGGTGGGTGGTCGTGATCGTCGTCGGCGCTATTAGCTTGCTGGGGCTAGCGGGCGTAGTATTCACCCTGTCCCAGCCGGCCGGTCTTCGCTCCGAGGCCATAAGAGAGTTGGAACAGCTGTTCCAGTTCGGGAGTTTGACTTTTCCGCTGTTTGTTCTCTCTGTCGTCGTTCTCGCTGCCAGCGTCTTGGTCCTACTCAGGAAGGAAGCGCGCGACGCCTTGCTCCGCCCCCAGCCGCGTTGACGGTCAGGAAGTTTAGGAAACCGTGCAAGACCATGTAACTAGGTCGTTGGACGGACGGCAGAAAGCCCTGCAGCCCTTTCCCTGCCAATCAATCAGTGAGTTGTGCTGAGTTCGTTGGACAAGAAGCAAAGGTGCTTGGGCTTTCGCGAGTTCTGGTTACGGCCTTAACTGCAGAAAGCCCAGCAGATGGTCGCCCAAGAAAATGTAGATGGCGCAGATGCTTCCTTCCCCGATAAGAACTCCCAGGAGAAGCTTCTTGAAGTCGACCTCTAGAGCGCCGCATATGTAGCAGACCAAATCCGTCGGGGCCAGAGGGAAGAAACTCCAGCCTATGACGATGGGCAGCTCGTTTCTTTGAAGAATGAGTTTCATCCTGGCAATGAGGTCTCCATGCTTGCGTTCGAAGAACTCATCGAGATGCAGCGCTTCCGAAAAAAAATAAATGATGGAAGAGGAAATGAGGATCCCAGCCAGACTTAGAACAAAGAGGGGAACCGGCGGAAAAAACAAGAGCCCGGTGAGCACCAGATAGGTTGCCGGAATGAGGGTGAATCCCCGCACACAGCCCAGCAGCAAATAGACCAGGTATCCCAAAATCATCGAATAAGAAAAAGCCCGCCCGAGCTGGCTTTGGATAGAGTCTCTGTGGAAAAAATACAGGTATAAGCCTCCGAACAAAACGGAAAGCCAGATCACGATCACCACATTCCTCAGATTAAGCTTGTCTGGCTGTGCCATCTGCTCGCGAACGCCCTGCTGATTGTAACGGATTCTGGAAGTGGAGGGGCTGGCCGGATTCGAACCGGCGACCTGCGGTTTAGGAAACCGCTGCTCTATCCAGTCTGAGCTACAGCCCCTCGTTCAACTTGTTTCTCCGCAACAGGTTAGCACAACTATTGGTTCTCCATCAGTTCTCATTGAGCAGCGGTTTTCAGACCTCGGGTCAGACGCACCCGAACCGCCGAAGAGTCAACAGGATACGAAACTGTCATTTGAAGAATTGGGAACATTAAGAAGCGAAAGCATTCTCACCTCCATGGCTAGATTGCCTCTTTCCCCCGCTTGCCGGTTCGGATGTGAACGACGTCGGCAACCTCCGCAATAAAGATCTTGCCGTCGCCGGGATTGCCCGTATGGGCATGCCGGACGATGACTTCGATGACCTTCTCTACCAATTGGTCTGGAACCACCATCTCCAGCTTCACCTTGTGCACGCCGAAAATCCCAGCTTCTTGCGCGTCCGGGCGAGCGCCCGCTGCGCGACCACGTCCGAACCCCTTCACCTCAGAACAGTCGCCCCTGGCAATTCGGCCAATTCTCGCAAGGCAGCCAACACATGGTCGGCCAGAAACGGCTGGATGATAGCTTTGATCTCTTTCATGTCTCCTCACCTCGTTCCTAGATTTCCACCTCGGGGCTCTTCTGCTCGAACCAGCGGTAGATCGTCGGCAGCACCAACAAAGTCAACAGCGTTGAGGTCACGAGGCCGCCAATGACAACGGTGGCCAGCGGGCGCTGAACCTCAGCTCCCATGCTCGTGGCCACGGCCATTGGGACAAAGCCGAAGCTGGCAACCATCGCGGTCATCAAAACAGGTCGGAGGCGTGTTTTCGCGCCCTCCGCGATGGCTTCCTCCAGCGGCCGACCCTCCTGGCGCAACTGATTGATATAGGTCACGAGAACTACGCCGTTCAACACGGCGATTCCAAACAGCGCAATGAACCCCACGGCGGCTGAAATGCTGAATGGCAGGCCGCGCAGCGCCAGGGCGTAGACGCCACCTGTAGCCGCCAGCGGAACGTTCAGGAAAATGAGCAGCGCCGGGCGGACCGCCCCAAAGGCCATGTAGAGGATGAGGAAAATGAGCAACAAGGCGACGGGAACGACGATGGCCAGCCGCTCTCGGGCTTCCTGAAGCTGCTCGAACTGGCCTCCCCATTCGACGTAGTAGCCGGAGGGCAGGCTGACCGACTGGGCGATCTTCTTCTGCGCCTCAGCCACAAAGCTGCCCAAGTCGCGCCCACGCACGTTGCACTCAACTACCAGGCGCCGCTGCACGTTCTGCCGGCTCACTTGGGCCGGGCCGGTGTCCAGGCGGATGTCGGCCACCTGCGCTAGCGGAATGAACTGCCGAGCGTGGTTGGCCACCGGGATATTGGCGATCGCATCGGGATTGCTCATTACCTCTTCGGGCAGACGGACGACCAGGTCGAACCGCCGCTGGCCCTCGAAGATCGTGCCGACAACTTTCCCCACGCGAGTGGCCTCGACCGCGCTCAGCACATCGGCGGCATTCAGGCCGTAGCGAGCCAGCCGTGGCCGATCCACCGCGATGCGAATCATGGGCAAGCCCGCCGTCTGCTCGACCCGAACGTCTTCAGCGCCGGCGACAGTGGAAAGCACTTGAGCGACCTCGCTGCCCTTCTGCGCGAGGACTTCGAGGTCGTCACCAAAGATGCGGACGCCTACATCCGAGCGCACGCCGGCAATCAGCTCGTTGAACCGCATCTCAATCGGCTGGGTGAACCCATATCCCGCGCCCGGGACTTCCTGCTGCAAGGCTTCGTTCATCTTGGCGACCAACTCTTCTTTGGTTTTCGCGGTAGTCCACTCGGAGCGCGGCTTCAGGATGACGAAGACATCCGATAGCTCGATGCCCATCACATCGGTCGCCACTTCGGGGCTTCCGGTGCGGGAGACGACGGTTTTGACTTCGGGAAAACGGCCCAGTATGCGCTCGATCTGAGTGGTCGAGGCGACGGACTCTTGCAGCGAAATGCTGGGCAATCGCCAGGCGTTGATGGCGATGTCGCCTTCATCCAGCCGTGGAATGAACTCGGCGCCCATGGAGAAGAACACCAGTGCGCTGGAAGCAAAGACCGCCAGCGCCGAGGCTCCGATGCTGCGCGGATGGCGCATGGCCCAGGCAAGCGCAGGCTCGTACGCAGCCCGAATCTTGCGCAACAGCCAGGGCTCCTCGTGGCTCTCCTCCCGCAGGAAGAGCGAGCCCAGCACTGGCATCAAGGTGACGGCGAGGACGAGCGAAGCCATCAGTGCGAACATGACAGTAATGGCCATGGGGCGGAACATCTTTCCCTCGATGCCCGTCAGCGTCAGGATGGGCACGTACACCAGGATGATGATGCCCACGGCAAAGACCACCGGACGCACGACCTCCCGCGCCGCCTCGGAAACCCTCGCGAGACGCGCCTCGGTGTTCACCGCACTCGTCCCGCGCAACCGCCTGGAAATGTTTTCGATCATCACCACAGCACCGTCCACGATCAGTCCAAAGTCAATGGCGCCCAGGCTCATCAGGTTCCCGCTGATGCCGGCCAGAACCATGCCGGTGAACGCCATCAGCATCGAAAGAGGGATTGCCGAGGCGACGATCAGCCCCGCGCGGAAATTCCCGAGAAGTAGGAGAAGCACGGCCATGACAAGCAACCCGCCCTCCAGCAAGTTGTTGCGGACGGTGGCAATCACGCGGTGCACGAAATCGGCGCGGTCGTAGAACGGAACGATAAGCACACCGGGCGGCAGCGAAGCCTGAATCTCGTCAATCTTCTTCTTTACGTCATCGACGACCTGGCTGGCGTTGGCCCCGGCGAGCATCTGCACCATGCCAATGACAGTCTCACCTTTGCCATTGGCGGTGGCGGCGCCGATGCGGAGCATGGAGCCTTCGCGTGCCTCGCCGATGGTGCGCACGTAGATGGGCACGCCTTCACCCTTCGTGGCCACGACGATGTTTTCCAGATCCTGGATGGAGCTCACGAGAGCTTCGCCACGGATGATGTACTGCTCCTGGTTGTGCTCGATGTAGCCGCTGCCCACGTTGGCGTTGTTGCGCTGCAGGGCCTCGAAGACTTCTTCCAGCGTCACTCCGAAAGCGATGAGTTTGGCGGGGTCAACGTCGACGTGGTACTGCTTGGCCAGGCCGCCCCAGGCGTTGACTTCAACTACTCCCGGCACAGACCGCAGGCGGAAGGCGATGTCCCAGTCCAGGAGAGTTCTCAGTTGCATCGGGGTATAGCCTTCGCCCTCGACTGTGAAGTGGTAAACCTCTCCGAGGCCGGTGGTCATGGGTCCCAGCTCCGGGCGACCCAGTTCAGGCGGGATGTCTTCAATGGCGGCGCTCAGTCGTTCGTTCACCAGTTGCCGCGCCAGGTAGAGATTGAAACCATCTTCGAAGATGATCGTTACCGCCGAGAGGCCGTAGCGCGACACGGAACGGATTTCGCGCACGCCCGGGATTCCAGTCATGGCGGCTTCGATGGGAAAGGTGACGTACTGCTCAACCTCCACTGGCCCTAGCGCCGGTGCCCGCGTCAGGATTTGCACCTGAACCGGGGTAATATCCGGCACGGCGTCGATGGTCAGGTTGCCCAACGAGGCAACCCCGGTGATGGCTGCGATGGCCGTCAGGGCCAGCACGAGGAAACGATACTGAAGGCAGAGCTCGATCAGCCGGTTCATGACCTATTCCTCCCCGCTGATCTGCTCTTTGAGCAAGGCCGACTTGACGTAGAACGCTCCCTCGACCACAATGCGTTCACCTGGTCGCAGGCCGCTGCGAACCTCTACCCAATTACCAGCCCGCTCGCCCAGCTCGACAACGCGCTTTTCGAACTGCATCGGCGATTTCTGCACGAACACGACCTGGAGGTTGCCCACTACCTGCGCCGCGGCCGTCGGGATGACCACAGCTTCCTCCTTCACCGGCAGAGGAATCTCCACGGTGGCGAACATTCCGAGCTTCAGCCGCCCATCCGGGTTCGCCACCACGGTGCGGACTTTTACTGTCCGTGAGTCGGGGTCGAGGACGTCTCCAATGTAGGTGATCTTTCCCTCGAAGAACTCGTCGGGGTAAGCGGGGACTCGAATCCGCGCAGTCTGGCCTTCGCGCACCTTGCCGAGGTCCCGTTCGTAGACATCGGCTAGGACCCAGACGACCGAAGTGTCCACCAGTGTAAAGACTTCGCGCTCGGGCTCCAGGAGTTCGCCCTGTGCGGCGTCATACTTGGTAATCACGCCGGCAAAGGGAGCGCGCATCAGATCGGGCGAAGCCTTCCGGTGGGCTCTCGGCCCGGCGGCCACCAGGTCGGCCAGGTCCTCATCACTTACGCCCAGCCGATGCAGCTTCTCCTCCACCCGCTCCATTTCTGCCCGCTTGCCCTTCACCGCCGCATCCGCCTGCAGGTATTCGGCTTCGCGCAGCTCGTATTCCTTCCGGGAGATGGCTTCGACCTTGAGCAACTCCGCCCCGCGTTCCATCAGTCGCCGGGAAACGTCTGCTTGGGCGCGCAGGCGTTCGAGTTCGTTGTGCAGGCTTACGTACTCGCCCGCGAGCTCGCCCATTTCGATGTTGTCGTAGGCCAGCAATGGCATGCCGCGTTCCACCCGGTCGCCCAGTTGCACCAGCGCGCGACTGGCGACCCCGCGCGAAAGGGGTCGCAGGTGAGCCTCGCGGTTCTGGTCGGCGGCCACAACGCCCGTGGCGGCCAACGTCCGCTCCAGACGCCGAGCCGTCACCTCAGCCACCTGAAGCTTGGCGTTCTGCTGCGCTTCCAGGCTCAGCTCAACCAGGTTGGGGTCGGCGGGCGGCGCTTCTTTGGCTCGCGTATCATTGCGACTACCGCGATAAACGAGGAAGAGCGTTATCCCGAGGAGGGCGACGCCCAACAGAAAGAGGTTCCGTTTTGTCCGCATCTCAGAAGTCCTTTCCCACGGCCGTTTCCAGGGAGAAGACGGCGATCTGGTGATCGAAGAGAGCCTGGTTGTACCCGCGCAGGGTTTCGCGGTAGGCGCGCTCGGCGTCAAGGAACGCGATCAGATCGAGCGCCCCCAACCGATAGGAGGCTTGGGCAATGTCACGCGCCTTGCGAGCTGTTTGCACATAAGTACTCTCGAAGGCGCGGACTCGGCGTTCCTCAGCCTGGACAGCCTGATGCGCTTGCAACACTTCACTGCGCACCGCCAGTTCCGCTCGCTGCACTTCGTAGCCAGCTTGATCCACACGGGCCACGGCGCGGGCAACTTCACCCTGGTTCCGATTGAACAAGGGCAAGTCCACCCTGAGGCCAAAGGCCACCGTGTTATCCACTAGGTTGCGCTTGTAGCCAGCGAACGGTGTGATATTCGGTACGCCCAATGATTTCTCGGCCGCAACCTGGTGCCGCTCCCGCTCCACTTGTTCTTGGCGAGCCTTCAAGTCAGCGCGCGCCTCCATCGCCTGCTCTTGAAGCTCCTCTGCAGTAACAGCCTGGAGGGGCTGAAACACCAAGGTCTCGGCCACATCGAAGGGCGCTTCGAGGTTGTTCGCTCCTAGAAGCTCGAGAAGGGCAGTCTTCGCATTCTTCAAGGCGAGTTCGGCCGCAACTAGGTCGTCAAAAAAGCGCCGGCGCTCGGTCTCGACACGGGCCAGGTCTAAGCCCGAGATTTCTCCCTGCTCGAATCGCTTGCGGTTGATCTCGATGATCTCATCAAATTGCCCCAGTACTTCTTGAGCAAGTTGCAGCTCAGCCTTGGCTAGCACAACGCGGTAGTAGCGAGTTTTCAGTTCGAGCTTGAGCTGGCGAATCGTGTCCTGAAGCAGCGACTCGCTTACCTCGACTTCCTGCTCGGCAACGCGTGTGCGTTTGCCGCGCTTGCCTCCTAACTCAATGGGCTGGCCGACGCGAGCGATCAATTCACTGTTCCGGAAGAAGGGCCCAGGATTCGACTCGAACAGCGGATAGCTTTCCGAGGCGACATCGAACTCAGGATTAGGTCGCAACCGCGCCTGCGTCACGCCCGCGCGCGCCAGAACAATGTTCTGTCGCTCGCGAAGAATGACCGGATTGCGCAACAGAAGTATCTCGGTCGCCAAGTCAAGCGTCAGCCGCGTGGGGATCGATCCTGCCGGCCCTTCCTGGGCAATCGTGGACACAACCGGGAATGTCAGGAGAAAGACTAGAAAGACGATCTTTAGCTTCATTGTGTACGCTCCTTGAGAAGGTTTTCAGGTAAGAGGTCGCGAAGCCGAAACAGTGCTTGAATCCATAGCTCTCGCACGCGCTCGGACGAAAACCCTGTGGCCGACGCAATCGATGCCTGCGGCACGGCAAGCACGTTCCGCAGAATGAAAACCGCCCGCTGCTCGCAAGGCAGAGAAAGAATCGCGTGTTCAAGCGTTTTTCCGTCGGCGTGAGGCAGGGGGGGAGCCGCGCACTGATGTTTGATTGCCTCCAATACGCACTGAAGCAGAGACGCTGGTAACTCAGTGAGTTCGAAGAAATAAGCTTCTCGGAAATGAGCAAGGAAGGCTTCCAGCACGACATCGTGCGCGCGCTTCTCCTCTCCGAGAAAGAGGCGGCAGAAGGTAAACACTGGCACCTTCCGCCGCTCAAAGAAATCTCGAACTTCTTTTTCGCTTCGATAAGGCATAGCCAACCCAGTCAAAGTCGCTGCAGTGCCGGGCAAACACCCGGTGGGACACAGGGAAGAAACGCCAACTTCCCTCGTCAGTCGGTTGGGTTAGCTACGTGGAGGGTGGGGAATTCTCTCGGCGGATCCCAGAGGCAGACCCAGAGAAGTCACCAAGTTTGCAGGACTTACACTATTGACATCGCTCAGTTCGAAATGGGGACTGTGGACAATGTGCGAGCAGCAGCAGAAGCAGTCGTCCTCGTAATCCAGGCGGGTTCCATGATCATTGCTTGTCCCAGGGGGCGACACCGTAGTGGCCACTTGGACAAGGGAAGATTCCATCTCTTCGGTATGGCAAATGCCCGGCACAAACAAATCTACTGCTACCCACAAGAGTAGGAAGATTGCCATCTGCCTTTTCCACGTGCGCCCCTTCATATCACCATAATCTACACTGCCTCTTGCCTCGATGTCCAGTTGGACGAGCTACGCGTGTGTTCGTTAGCAGCTTTCCCCTTTCAGGGAGTGGGGCGCGCAGCCCTAGATTGGGGAACAAGATTGGGAACAGCTATGAAGCACGAGCCTCTGTACCTAGCCTAGCTCGGAGAGAAAGTAGTAGGGAAACTTGAAACCGTATGCGACAATGTGTGCGCAACCTTGAATACGATTCAAGGAGTCGCACACAAAATGGCC
>JAKEER010000057.1 GCA_022616615.1 Acidobacteriota bacterium | reverse complement strand
GCTTCGAAGCTCGGCGAGGCTTTTCACCGATCGCTGCGGATGAGCCATAGCACCTCCTGCGGTCCGGCGAAGTAGCGCACCACGTGATAACCTAAGAACCGCGAGGGCGGGCCAAAGGACTGGTCGCTGAATGTTCATCTATGGAGATAGAGTTCGTTGTAAAGTGTAGCGGATGATGAATCCCCTGAGGACATCCATGTATTAGTCAAGAGGGATTCCTGACAGGTTGGGATGGCCGAGCGAGTTCTTGAACTCGCTCGGCTGGGGTCTTGCCCTTGAGCGCCAGATGGGGGCGCTGCTCGTTGTACTCCTTCTCCCAGCGTTTCAGCTTACGTGCTAGCTGCTTCCGATTTCGAAAGTGCTTGCCTCGGTAGAACTCCTCTTCGTCAGTCTTGTGGCTCCGTTCGACCTTGCCGTTGACTTCGGGGCTGGCCGGCGGGATGTGGCGATGAGCAATGCCCAGATCCGCCAGATGCCAGGTGAACTGGGGACCGAAGGAGGAGTCGTTGTCGGTCTGGATGCGCTGGATGGCGAAGGGCAAGCGCTGACGAACCTCCTCGAGGAAAGCCATCGCCGAATGCGTGTTGTTGTAGTCGTAGACCCGCAGCACGCGGTAGCGGGTCGCTTCATCGATGGCGGTGAACTGGTAGAAGCGCTGGCGAGCTCGCCCGATCCGAGGAACGAACTTGACATCCACCTGAACCGACTGGCCTGGAACCGGAAGCGGCCCTTCAGCTTGAGGCTTCGGTCCAGGATGGTAGCGCTTTAGCGAGACGCGGCCGACGTGATGCCGACGGAAGATCTTCAGGATCGTTGTCGGCGAGACGTAGACCTGGTAGTGGCGTTGGAGATAAAGGCTCATGCGAACCGCCCCGTAGCGGCGTTCCTCGCGGATGCGCAGGATCAGCGCGATCACCTCGGGTGGGATGCGGTGGCGGATCTTCGAGGGTCTGCGGGACCAGTCCCGCAGACCCTGCATCCCATCTTTCTCGAAGCGGCGGAGCCAGATATAGTACTGGGCGCGGGAGATGCCAAAGAAGCGGCAGGTCTGGCTGACGTTGTGAGAGATCTTCTGAGCGTGTTGCAGCATGCGAGACCGAGTCTTGACCTTGCGGGCTTGCTCTTGCTCGAACAGTGGGCTCTTCATCCCAGATCTTCTCCTGGGGGTGGGCAGTATACCCCACCTGCCCGGGATGCCTATTAGCAGCGACATTGACAGTCCCGAGAAACCGTCTCTGGGCCACCAGGCCTCCTCAGCGCGCCTGCACAAAGGCAGGCTTCTATTGTTGGCGATCGAGCAGTTGGCGTATCTTCTGCGCCAGGGTGCGCGAAGAGTATGGTTTCTGCAGAATAGCGGTATCTTGTTGGGCTTCCCCGCTCAGGAGGAGCGCCTCGGACGAATACCCTGTTGTGAAGACTACGGGTACCTGTGCCTTGAGCTTGGAGATCCTGGCATAGGCCTGTGCGCCATTAAGCTTCGGCATTACCGAGTCGAGCAGCACCAGAGCAACGCGATCGCGATTCTCCCTAAACAGCCGCACCGCCTCCTCGCCATCCGCTGCTGTGATCACTTCATAACCGAAGGCACCAAGCATCTCTCTAGCCATCTCCCGAAGCCCGGCATGATCCTCCGCAACCAAGATGGTTTCTCTTCCCCCTTGTATCTCTTCCTTCTTCGTGACGTTTTCCCTTGCCGCGACAACACCGGCTGCAACGGGCAGATACACGCTGAACGTTGTCCCATGACCCGGCTCACTGTAGACATTGATGAAGCCCTGATGCTGTTTGACGATGCCGTAAACTGTCGCAAGCCCGAGCCCGGTTCCGCGCCCTACTTCCTTGGTGGTGAAAAACGGCTCGAAAATGTGGTCCATGGTGGCTGCGTCCATCCCCAAGCCGGCGTCAGAAACCGACAGCAAGACATACTGTCCAGGCCGCGCATAGGTGTGCCGGCGGCAATACTCTTCATCGAACTCCACATTTCTCGTTTCGATCATCAGCCAGCCGCCCTCGGGCATCGCGTCTCTGGCATTGACCACAAGGTTCATGAGCACTTGCCCGATCTGGGTCGGATCGGCGCATGTAACTTTTAGGCCGGCTTCCAACGCTGTCTTGATTTCGATTTGTGCGCCAACGAGCTTTTGTAACAGAATCGTCGCCTCGGAGATGACTTGATTCAGGTTGATATTGCGCGGCTCCATGACCTGCCGCCGTGCGAATGCCAATAATTGTCGCGTCAGGTCCGCGGCGCCTCTCGCGTGTTCGCTTATCTGCTCGAAACGCTTGTGAGGACGGGTGTCCGGCGGTACTTCTTTGGCTCCCATCTCCGCCCAGCCCATGATGGCTCCTATGATGTTATTGAAGTCATGGGCGATGCCGCCGGCCAGCTGACCGATGGCCTCGAACTTTTGCAGCCCAGCCACCTGTTTTTCCAAGAGGCGCCGTTCCGTCACATCCTCGGCGATCACCTCGAAGCTGGGCACCCCACCTTCCGCCCCCGGGAGGGTTCGGCCGCTGAGCCGAACTTTGATCAGCTTTCCGTCCTTGCGCTTCCACTCGACCTCAACACCCTCGAAGCGGTCCGCGTGCTGGTATTGCGCCGCAACTTCGGAACGTTCAAGGGGTTTCCGCCACACGTCGCTGGCTATATTCAGGGCAAGCACTTCTTCCTTCGAGCCGTACCCCAGCATCTTCACAAGGCTGGGGTTGACATCCAGGAATCTGCCCTCCGGGGTGGAGCGGTAGATTCCGTAAGTGGCGTTTTCGACCAATTCGCGGTATTGAGTTTCTGATCGCTTCAGCGCGTCCGTCACGCGCCTGCGCTCCCTGCGTGTCTCTGCATCACGCAGTTCGCGCTCAATCGCCGGAATCAACCGCCTCATGTTGCCCTTCATGATGTAGTCGTGAGCGCCGTCCTTCATGGCGGCAACCGCCGTATCTTCGCCAATGGTCCCGGACACGAAAATGAAGGGCAAATCTGAGTCTCTTTCCCGTACCAGCCTCAGGGCCGCCGTCCCGCTGAAATGGGGCATCGAGAAATCCGCGATGACGAGGTCCCACTTCTGTCCAGTCAAGGCGGTACTCATGGCTTCGGCTGAGTCCACCCGCTGGAAAGCTACGTCGTAGCCGCCACGCCGCAGCTCGCGCACCAATAACTCAGCGTCATCTGGCGAATCTTCCACAAGAAGCAGTCGGAGCGCGGTGCTCACCCTAGGTTTTTCCTCCCCCGTGGCACAGGTTCGTTGAGGAGCAGCCAGTACAAGCCAAGCTGTCGCACCGCCTCAGCGAACTGGGCGAATACGACCGGTTTCCGTACGTAGCTGTTGGCTCCCAAGGAGTAGCCATTGAGCAGATCCTTCTCTTCGTTCGAGGAGGTCAGGATAACGACCGGGAGCAGTCGCGTCCTATTGTCGGTGCGCAGCTGGCGCAGCACTTCCAGCCCATCCACTTTGGGCAGTTTCAAATCCAGCAAGACCACTTGCGGCATGATGCTCAGGTCGCGGCCTGCGTAGGGCCCGGTGCCGAATACATAGTCCAGCGCCTCGGCCCCGTCCCGGGCGACGATGACGTCGTTGGTGATCTTGTTCTGTATCAACGCTCGCAGAGTCAGCGCCTCATCGTCCGGGTTGTCTTCCACGAGCAGGATGATTCTGTCCTGCATTGCGCCTCCCTTCAGGACCTGAAGTCTTATTTCGGGCTAGAGGGTGAAGTAGAAGGTCGCGCCTTTGTCTACCTCTCCCTCAGCCCAGATTTCGCCCCCGTGTCTGTGAATGATCCTCTGGACGGTGGCCAAGCCGATCCCCGTACCGGGGAACTCGGTCAGGGCGTGGAATCGCTGGAAGGCGCCGAACATCTTTCCCGCATAGGCCATGTCGAAGCCAGCGCCGTTGTCGCGTACGAAATAGGTTGGCCTGCCGTTGCGTTCCTCGACCCCGAGCGCGATTCGCGCACGGCTGCGCTTGGCCGTGAACTTCCATGCGTTATCGAGCAGGTTGTGAAGCGCCAGGCCCAGGAGCCTAGGGTCGCCCGTCGCCACGAGGCGTTCCGCTATGTTGAACTCCACACTGCGGTGGGGCTCTCTTGCCTCCAGCTCGAACGCGATGGTATGCGCCGCGGCGCTCAGGTCAACGGTCTCGCGCTGTATCTCCGCACGCGTGACCCGCGACAGGTTGAGCAAGTCATCGATCAAAGCCGCCATGCGTTCAGCGGCGCGGCACACGCGTTGCAGGTAGTTACGGCCGATGTCGTCAAGCTTGTCCGCACAGTCCTGCAACAACGCCTGGCTGAAACCATGGATTGCCCTCAGAGGGGCCCGTAAGTCGTGCGAGACCGAATAGGCAAAGGCTTCCAGTTCCTTGTTGGCCGCCTCCAATTGCACGCTGCGCTCGCGAAGCTCCTCCTGGTAGCGTTTCCGCTCCGTGATGTCCCTCATCAGTCCCGTGAAAGCCACTTCGCCGGCCACCATCCAGGTGGAGAGGGAGAGTTCGAGAGGAAACTCGGTTCCATCCTTCCGCCTCCCTGCCAACTCGACTGTCTTTCCGATGACGTGCGACTCCCCGGTCGCGAGGAAGCGTCGCAGTCCCTGCCGGTGGGCCTCATGGAATCTCTCGGGCATGAGAAGCGTAAGCGGCCGCCCCACGACTTCATCGACCCGATAGCCGAAAATCCTCTCTGCGGCCCGGTTGAAATACGTGATATGGCCGCTCGTGTCCGCCGAAACGATGGCATCGTTGGCCGTCTCCGCCACCGCCCGGAACTTCTCTTCCGCCCGTTTGAGATCGGTAATGTCATTCACTACAACCAGAGACGCCTGCCG
>JAKEER010000485.1 GCA_022616615.1 Acidobacteriota bacterium | reverse complement strand
GTCAACGGCGCGCTTAGAGTTGAAAACAGAAACATCCTCCGATTCATGTGCAGTCCTCCCAGGTTTGTTCACGTCCGAAGAATATCGGCCGTGGACTGCTTTCTTCTTTGATATTAAGAGCAATTAAGAGCCACGTTAGCCATCTGAATTCTTAATCCAAGTGGAATACTTCAGTCAGCATTGGGAGGAGCTCTCCTAGTTCCACTTGGTGCCGGTCAAGTTCACAAATCGGTCAAATTCAAGCCGCGAGAAGCTGGCGGTTTGCGAAGTTGTCGAGGGCATCGTCCAGCTGTCGCCAAGCCGTGGCCAGTGGGCTGCGCTGCTTGAGAGAATCCGGCAGCTTGGGATCGAGAACGATGAGCCCTGGAGCCAGGACGCGCCCGTAGGTTTTGGTAAACAGCACCGCGACCCGCCTGCCAAGGTCGGTCAGTTGGTAGCGATGGCTGTGAGCAATTTTGAGAATCAGCCCCTTGCGTTTGAGCCGCCGCAGATCGTAGGTGGCCTGCCGGGTCGAGTAGGGTGCATCGAGTAAGGTGGCGGCTTGGGTAACCAGTTGGCGGTTGGTAAAGCCCTGGACCAGGTGGCAGAACCCGACTAGGCTAGCCAGGATCGCCATCACTCTCGGGTCTCCGAAGGGAAGTCCTGGGCTGTAGAGACCGTTGTTGGGCTTCGACGGTTGGGTGACTTGGTGGAAGGTCACCACATCGGGGGCGGGCAGCGCGTCTGCGGTTTCGGCGTCACACAACCGCCGGTTGGCCGATTCGCCAACAGCCCGGAGGGCATACCAGTTTTTGGCGCAGACCTGACGCCCGATACCGAAGTCGCGGGTATCGCAAATGACGGTTTCGGTGCGCAAGGCTCGCCCCTCTTTGAAGTACTGTTTGAGACGCGAGGATTTGTAGTAACAGGTGAGTGTGGGATCGACCCCTTCGGTCAGGAGCCGCGTGCGAAACGGGCCCGGGGTCGAGCGACGGAGCCGGCGATCAAACAGCAGCATCACTTGATCCGGTCGGCCGACATCGAGGTGATCTCGAATCACCCCTTCAAACCACATCCGACCGGCTTGGGGCCGGTCGAAGACGCAGGTCTCAGAGATTTCGAACTGACGGAAGGCCAGCTCGTACCCATAACCGGATTTCCAGTCGGCTGCGGTGAAAGGAGAGGGTAGACGGTGCAGCCAGCGCCAGAAGAAGTTCTTCACCGCCCCGGGTCCGAGCCGGTCGCAGATGCTCTGCAGGGCCGCGGGATCTTTACAAGAACGAAAGCCATTGTCGAGGGCCTCGTAACCGATGCGGGCTTTCTCCAGTTGCCGCTTGGCCCACTCATGGCCGTTGAGCCAGAGCCAGATTGGATAGGGAGCATAGGCATTGGTCTTCCAGAAAGCGCCACCCCAATCCGAGTCCCAGAGGTAGAAGTAGAAGTGGTTGACGTAGGCCATTTGCCGACCCCACTCCATATGCGGATGAGCCGCTTTCTCCTGGCCCTGGCGCTTCCAGGAGCGCCAAGCTGAGGCCTTTTCTTGAGCGATGCCAATCAACACAACTTTGTCCTTGCCTTCCTGTGCCGCTGCCTGCAGCAAAGGACGCGCGACCTTCTCCTTGTTCTGTCCCTTCTGGAAACGCACCACGGGAATGCCGCGGGCTTTGGCGAACTCATGGATGGCCTGGACATAGGCCTCTCCAATCTTGCCGAAGGCGGCCGAAGAAGGGATCTTGAATTGGCGCCGCCAGCGGAGGAAGGTACAGACTTGGCCGACCGACTGGAGTTTGGGCACATAGGCTTGCAAGAAGATGCGATCGATCGAACGACACTTGAGCGTCACGCGGTCCCGAAGTAGAGTGAAATAGTCGGGCATGGCAACCTCCCGTCTTTGACTCGGACGTTAGAGGTTACACCCGACCCAGCCGGGAAGGCATCCCTTGGATGCCTTCCCGGTGCAAAACCTACTTGAAACTTCCCTGCAGCCGCTTTGCAAGCGGCTGCAGGGAAAATGCCCATTTCGCATCGGCGGTATGAGGTCGCTCGCTACCTTAACTAGCTAGCTTAACTAGCTAGCTAAGCTAGTGTCGAGGTGAGGGAGACTTAAGTGAGATCGTTCTTGAGAAGCCCACAACAATACTTGCTACAGGCCCGAGCTGAGCCTCATTCAGGTTTCGGTAAGCTGGCATTGGTACAAACACGTAGAAGCCAAAGCCAGAGCTCAAGTTCAGCCGAATTCCAGGAGTGAAATAAAGAAACAACGAACCTGTCGACGGCACACCCTGGCCCAAAAACTGGTTCCGATCTCTGTGAAAGGCCTTGACCTGGGCAGATGCTACAACTGCGCTTCCGAACCGGCGTGAGACACTGACTGTCCCAATCGATTGGTTGCCAAATCGATAATTGAGGCGGTTTGAGGTGGTGTGCTGGTGCGTTGCCGAAAACACCAAGTCCGTTCCAGCAAGTCTTATCGGAGGACTGAACTGAAGGGTACCTATGACGTCGGTAGCCCCTGTGCCCGGTTGAAGCGTTGGTTCAAAAATGCCTTCGCCGTAAGGGCTCAAAATCTCCGATGCCCCCGTCGGAAGCTTTACACCGATGCCGCCGACGAGCCTCTGAGTTACCTTTGTTCGAAATCCAACCACGGTATCTCCAAATCCGCTGCTCGGGTAGGCTACCTGAAAACCGGAGTGGTCCATACGGTAGTACCGCCTCGTCATCAGCGGCGCTGATGCATAGAGAGTGGCGCGAGAACTCAATCCGTAGGCCACATCGGCCTGGATGAAGTTTTCCTCACCACCAAGCTCGCGATGGTAACCAGGTAGAATCCGCTGTCCTGTGAAGTCAATCAATGGCCGGACCACTTCAGCGGTTGACTCACTCCCGAGGTACTTCCGATTTTGCGACGTGAACCCATACGACATCTCAAGTCGTAGAGATCTCTTGGGCAACAGGCTGTTCTGACCGCGCGTCAGAAGCAAACAACTGGTGGAATCACAGCCAAGAAGCCTCGACATTGGGGGACTGAAAGCAGTAATCACCAGAGCGAATATGACAAACCGTCGGATAGACATTTCAGGTCACCGCCTAAGTCTTACGTATTCCAGGTCTTGAGACATTGATGCCGAATCACGGCAATATTGGAACTAGCCAAGGGCCCCCGCCCTTGATATCCCCCAAGGCAGTGACCTTGAGAGCCCGAAGCGCCAGCGAGGGTACTCGCGACTGGCCCTCGCTGGCGCTTCGGGCTCTCAGACCTCGGGGGAACGAGAACAAAATTCTCGTTTCGTTCCGCATATTAATAAGTGCAGAAGTAAGGAGACACCGCGAAGGGCTGAATCAACGCCCCTCACCCCCGGCCCCCTCTCCCCAAGCGGGGCGAGGGGAGCAGACACGCAAGAGTGGTGTCCTCTAACCAGCGCTCGGACTAATAACCGGCTAAACCCTGTTCCAATGACCCGAATGAAGAAAACTGTTCTGCTGGTCAGCGACCGCTCTGTATTTCGAATGTCAGGCTGGCCCAAAAGCTTTCCCAATCGGCGACCTGAGGCTCGGCACAACGCTCCATCACGATCGCGTGGAACCTGTGTGGACCTGCCGCTTTCACGGGAATACGAACCCTGCCGCTACCGTCGGTGCGACCCACGGTCTCCATTTTGGCTTTCCCATTCTCAAGCCAGGCGGATTCCACCGCAACATCGACTGCGGGCGACCCGCGAAATAGCACCTGAACCGGGAGCATAGCGCCGGGGCGTAGCAAGTATGGATCAGCCTCCGGAATTATCTCGATCGTCAGTCCAGTGCGCTGCCGGTAATACTCGTCTGGCTTGCCCGCCTGAATCAACGACTTTACATATTTGCTGTAGCGCTCTCGCCCCGGCTTATTGGCCTCTCCATGAGCCTCGCGCCACTTCAGCGCGTTAGTCAGATTCTCGTGCTCCAGATAGGAACGGAACTTCTTAGGATCCAGCTTGATGAAGTTCGGAATCGTCTGAGCCGTCAGAATAGCCAATCCCGCGCCGGGCACGCGCACCATGGCAGTTGTTCGCGTCGCTTCGGCGATGATGTTCTCGAAATTGGCCGTGCCAGCTCGCCAGACCAGCTTAGTGTTCCGCAGCCGTTCCGGCTTTACCGGGGACGAGGCTTCAGGAAACTCGTCTCCGTTCTGAAACACGACCTGGAGTTGAGTTGCCGGCTGCATCACAAACTTCTCAGGCATCATGTACAAATCGTGAGAGAAGGCGGGGACGACGCCCGCGAGCAGAAGTATCCCGAGAAAGCCTGTAGATTGACGCGTCATACGGAATGTCCTTTCAGAATTGGGTTGCTTTTTACGCTCGATGCTTCAGCGCTGGGACACATTTGCGAGCACGGATCGTCCGCGTACCAAATAGCCCTGACTACCGCTTTCACCACCCTCAGTCCATCCGACAAAGATCCTGCCGCTCATCCCCAGAGCGGCTGTTGGATAGCTGGCGCCTGCTTTGGACCTCCCAGCCAGAACCAGGGGCGAAAGTGAGCCGTCGGGATAGATCTCCCGATAATACGCGGCCATTTTCCCCCAGCCTTTGTTTGTTGCCGAATCGCGGGCCTGAAAGACTAAGGCCAGCCTGTCTTGCGCGACGGCAAGCTGTGGATGAGTCGGGTCGGTGGCGCCTTCCGAAACGGGGCGTTTGGCGGAGAACGTGGCGCCGCCATCATTGGACCATGCCAGATTGACCGATGGCTTGTTGTTCCCCTCGCTGAACCAGGCAACATAGAGCCGGTCTCCGAGCGCTGCCAGCGCTGGCCCGGCGTGCGGGCAGCCGTTGATTGCCCAGTTGTCGCGAGCCACTCGGACTGGCGCTCCCCAAGCAACGCCGTTGTCCGGCGACGACGCCGCATAGATATCGCGGATGTCGCCCTCATCGACTTGCCGCCAAGCGAGAATGACCCGGCCCTTCGAAAATCCAATGGCCGGCCGGCAGCAAGGGCAGATGCGGCTGGCGACACGCACGTTCTTCTCAAAGGTGCGTCCGCCGTCTGCCGAGCGGGCAAGGTAGATGTCGGAAGTGCCTCCGGTGAACCCTTTGCCAAAGCCGTGATGATGTCCTGCCGAGTCACCTTGACGCTCTGCCCGCTTGCGCCCATCCAGCCAGGCGGCATAGATGGTTCCGTCGGGACCGACGGCTGCCGTTTGAAAACCATGAGACACCGGCTGCAGATCGTCATTTACGGTGAGCGCTGGCGACCAGGACGGCCGCATGGCGGTTGAACGGCTAAACCGCACGTGGCTGCCCATCGGGTTCTTGGAATCACGGCTGTTCCAGACGGCGTACAGAGTGGAATCGTCTGGCGATGTCAGCAACTGCGGGCTGTTCTCGCCGTGGTCGGACACTTCGCCCGGATCGCTGTTGACACGTTGCCGAGACTCAAAGAGGTCACCGACATCGGAAGAAGATTGAAAGAACAGGTCATGGCCCTGCCCGGACTCCGATCGGGCCGTATAGGTCATGAGAACACCGTGGGCCCGCCGGGCCACCACCTTCGGACTTCTGCCCTGGCAAATAGCCCGTGCCTCGTTTTCGAAGTTGAATTGACGCCCAGCCGCGGCGGCCAGAACAAAGCAGGCCGGCGCGGCGATCAAAAGCGCTAACGCTTTTTTCATGGTGATCTGTCCTCGTCTCAGAAGGTGAGTTTCAATGCCAGTTGCATCTGGCGGGAATCGAAAGCCGACACAGGCTGGCCAAAATTGCGCGACGTCACCAGGCCGTCCGGCAATTCATAGTTCACTGTGTTGAACAGATTGAAAACCTCGGCTCGAAACTGCAACCGTATTTGTTCCGTCAGGGTGAAGCTTTTCCCCAGAGTTAGATTCCACTGAAGCAGGCTGTCACCGCGCTCGGTGTTTCGCCCGATCGAGCCCAGCAATCCTCGCGCGGGAATTAGCTGCGTACTCATGTAGCCCGGAGCAAACTGGATGGCTTGCCGGCTGGCCCCGCCTCCACGAATGAGACTTCCCGGAACATCCAGAATGCGGTTGCTGTTCGCACCCGCACGGTTGTCGGTGCCGGAGTAAAGAGTGAACGGCCGCCCACTGGTGAGTTGGGTGATGCCCGAAACCTGCCATCCTCCCAGCCAGCGGTTCCCGCTGAAAAACGGCAGGTCATAAGAATAGAAAAGATTTCCCAAGTGGCGGGTGTCGAAGTCCGACGGTCCCCAATTGAGCTGCATATTGTTCTCATCCAGCAGGAGCAACTGACGCTCAATGCCAGTGTTGCTGGAAGGATAGTCACTCAGGAAGTCGAGCGATTTCCCGTAGGTGTAGGTCGCACGGAGCAGCAGGCCCGGCCGGCGCCAGCTTACCGTGGCTTCGACCGCATCGTAGCGAGAGCGGGCATCGGTTCTCAGGCTGTTGATGACACCGAGGGTTGGGTCCGGCCGCTCCGCCTGGGGCAAGGCGTCTCCTCCATTGGGCAGCGCATTTCGAGAAAGTTTGACACCGGTGGAGCCCACGTAGCCGGCGCTGAAGCTCGACTGCGGCCCGAACAGCTCGTGTTCAATCTTGAGCTGGAAATGCTGCGCGTAAGGCAGTCTGGCCCGGGAATCGGGAATCACCAGCCCGCTGGGAATGCTCGCCGCTGCTGTAGCCAGCAAGTTAGGAAAGGCCGGGTTAGCGGCAACCAAGTTCGCGATCAACGGCGGGTTGAATCGCGTCAAGCCGATGAACGACAGTTCGAGCACGTTGTAGTGAATGCCGTAACCGCCGCGCACGACCGTCTTGCCGGACCGGCCCGGCTGCCAGGCAAAGCCGAAGCGCGGCGCCAGATTGTTGTGATCGCCCTGGAAACGGTAACGGTCAGGAATCAGATCATTCACCTCGGAGGGCACCGTGTTGAGCTCGTAGCGCAGTCCAAGATTCAGCACCAACCCCGGAAGCGCCTGCCAGTCGTCCTGAAAATAAGTGTTGAATTCCGTCGCCCGCAAGCCCACAAACGGATTGCCCACGTTCCGCGCGTAAGACGCTGGGCGTCCGGCCAGGAAGTTCGCAACACTGGTGAAACGAAGCTGCCCCACGAATGCATTGTTAAACCGCCCGTTGTTGAGCTGCTGCCGCCTTGCAGCCAACCCCGTCTTGAAGGCATGACGGCCCGACTGGAACGACAAGTCATCGGTCCACTGGAAGCTGTTCTGGAAGTTGCGCTGAACCATGAAGCTAAAATGTCCCAGCGTGGTCAGGCCGCCGACCGACACCTGTCCTACTTCTCCGTTGATGGCCGGATCGCCCAACTGCACCGGATCGTCGAACGTGTCGAAAATCTTAAAGCGCGTAAACTGAAAGCGGGCCTCGTTCAGCGTCGAGGCCGAGGGCGACCAGTTGTGATGCAGCGAGTGACTTTGCGAACCGATGTCGCGATGAGCCCGGCTCAATGCGGCCCCAGCCCGCGTTTCCGTGAAAGTCGTCAAGTAGATGGAGCGCGCGAACAGCCGCTGGCGATCCGTGAGATTGTGGTCCAGCCGCACGAGGAATGTATCCAGCGAACCATTCTGCGGCACGCTGCTGCGAAACAGGTTCGATCCCGGAATGTTTGGCAGCGGGTACATCTGCACGAGCGGGCGCACTGACGAGACTGCCTGCGCAGGTTGCTCGGCAGTCAGGGTCTGGACAGTGGAGGCGGAAGACGTGTGCCGGATGTAGGTTTCGTAGTTTCCAAACACGAACGTCTTGTTCTTTGCAATCGGCCCGCCCAATGTAAAGCCAGCCTGGTGCGCTTTGAGGGGCGGGCGTGCCAGATCAAAGGTGTTGCGCGCACTCAAGGCTTCGTTGCGGAGAAACTCGTAGGCTGAGCCATGCCAGGCGTTGGTGCCTTGCTTGGTCACCATGCTGACAATCGCCCCATTGTTCCGTCCATACTCGGCTTTGTAGTTATGCGTTAGCACCTGCATTCCGTCCAGCGCTTCGAGCGAAACCAGTTGTTCGCTGGCGCCGCGTCCCATCAGCAAGCCGCCTTCGACCTCGTTGTAATCATTGGAATCGATCTGATAGCTGTTGTTGCGAGAGCGGGCGCCGGCAACGGCGAACGGCCGATGAGCTGTGTAGGTTGGCGTCACCGAGGGGGTCAAGAAAACAGCGCTGCGGAAATTGCGCCCCTGCCCGCTGGCCAGATTGGGAAGGTCGTTAACTTCCAGCGTGTTGTAGGACCGTCCAACGCTGGAAGAATCGATGGAAATCTCCGATAGGTTGGCGCTGACAGTAATCTCTTGCTTTTGCAACTCCGGTTGCAGAACTAAAGCCAGCGCTGGGTTTTGTCCCACGGTCAGCGGCACAGGCTCAACAACCAGCCGGGCAAACCCGGGAGCTTCCGCGCTCACGGCGTATTCACCCGGAGGAATGCTGGGAACGCGGAATGCGCCTTCGCTGCTGACGGCCAGCCGGAGTGTTGCGTTGGTGCCTTTGTTGCGCACGACGACAGTGGCTGTCGAAACTCTCAATCCTTGGGAATCCTGAACGACGCCTGAAAGGGCCGCGCTGATGCTCTGGGCAAGAGCATTCAGGCTTGAGCAGCCCAGGAAGATCATCAAAACTAAGGTTCTCCACACAGTCATGATCGTCTCCTTTGTTAGCAAAGGGGGAGGCAACGCCTTCGGAGGCACTGCGATCAAACAGCGCCATAATCCGAGACGCTGGATCAAGGCTTGAGCCTTGATCTGCCGTTACAAAAAGGAGGGTCGCGCGGCTCCACGATGCTGACGCGGCCTACTGAGATTGTTCTCAGCCAAAGCACGTCTCGCCAGGCGATTTCGTCGAAAAACAGAGCGAAATTCGCTTATTGCGTGAAAGCGCGGAATACGAAAGCAAAGACACTTGTGGCGTGAAGATTGGAACTAGAGGCTGCGGGGAGGGTGAAAAGGCGCCGAGGAATATCCGAGGGCCAGGGTATAGCGGCCCCAATCAGTCTGGAAGGTTGCAATCGCCCTCTCGTTCAGCACGCTTGCCAGCTCTGGAAGAAAATCTCTCAACCCCGGAAATGGACTTGCCGGACTGGTTTGAGACGAGCAACCGGCTTTCACAACGCATTTGGAAAAAGAATCGGAAGCCTGTTTCTTATGCTCATCAGCCGCGCTGGCGGGTTGGTTCGCCTCGTCCACAGAGACCTCTGCCGGGTGATGGGAGGGAGAGTGGCAAGCCGGAGCCTTGGCTGCAGGCTTTGATAGTTGGCAAGCCCGCACGCAGCGGCACTTGCCCCCATGCATCTGGCAAGTATCAGGGCGCGAACTGGCAAAATTCGCCGCGAGCAGGTCCAGCCGGACAGAAGCCGAACCAAACACCAGCGTCATCAGGATGGCCAGGGTCTTTCCTACTAAGTTCATGATTGGTAGAACGATAGAAGGATACTGTTTCTGATGCAAGTGAATTCTGCCATGAGCCAGTAGAGCGGCTAGAAGGTCGCGATCGGATTGAGAGATCGGGACATTAGCCTTCTGGTTTGGTCCCGCAAGCCACGTTCTATTTTGACCGCGCCTCCGTCACAATCAGACTCCCGGCTCCCCTTCCGGAGTTAGTTGCCTCTGCCGGCTAATTCACTTGGCAGCAACGAAGTTCAAGATTCGGTCACACATTAAAAGGTTCGTCAATGGGAAAAACACTATCGTGCAGATTTTCCCGGAGCTTTTTTTCTGTCGCTCTCACGACGCTCCGCAGCTCCAGCATGAGTTGGAAAATAGCGGACGACATCAGACAGACTCCCTCCCCTCGGGTCTGCAAGGAAACGGGCCTGAGGGACCTCGTGCCTGATGGTCCGCACGAGGCACGGTGCTGCGAGTTCGATGACGCACCCGGCTGTTTCGCTTCAGTGATTGCGGCTCTACCGAGCCGTTCAGTCACACATCCGGATCAAGACATTTCCTGCCAGGTGGTGCCAGCCCCACTACCGTGCAGCCGTCCCTGGCCTTTGCCTGCGGCCCCAGAAAAGCGTTGGTACCAGACCGTATCCAAAAGTAGGCTGCCGTCGCCGATGAGTCGTCGTCGACAGCAGCGACAAAATCAAGGGTTCTCCTCAACCCGAGAGTTGGGGACCACACCGAAAGTGGCTTGCGGTCTGGGCGTCTCGGTCCCCCGCGGCACTGGAGGTGCCTGGGAAAACAGACGGCCGGAACAGGGGTCCAATCAAATTTGTGGCTGGGCGCCAACCGAAGTTCTGGCTCCCCTGTCCCCGCCAGCTCTAAGAGCCGAACAGACGGGCCGGCTCAAACTTGACTTGCTCCTTCATGACCCAGTAACTGGCCCGGCACAGTTTGTTGGCCAGGGCTTTGATCGCCAAGGCGCGGTTGACCTGGGCAGTCTTCCGTTCCACGAAAACCTGGGCTTGTCGGTAGGAGTGCGCGGCGTAGTTGGCGGCTTCCACAAAGGCCCAGGCCAGGTAGCGGTTGCCGCATTTGGCGTTGTTCTCCCCCTTCTGGCGGCCGTTGGACCAGCATTGG
>JAKEER010000484.1 GCA_022616615.1 Acidobacteriota bacterium | reverse complement strand
GTTAGGAAACGGGCTGGCGGTGACGATTCCCCCCTGGCTAATTCTGGTGGCTGGGTCATAGATTGGATTTGAATTCCGGGAGAAGTCTCCATCGCGCATCCCCGAGGTGGGAACATTGAAAATGCCCTGGCGCTGCTTTCGATCCCGCACTCCTTCGAAATTAGACAGGAAGAAGAGGCGATTTCGACCATCAACCAGCTTCGGAAGCCAGACCGGACCACCGACCGTAGCACCATACTGGTTCAGTTTGAAAGGGTCCTTTCTGGGCCGATTCTGAGTGAAAGCATAGTTCTTGGCATCGAGCTTGTCGTTGCGGATAAACTCAAATAGCGCGCCGTGCAGTTGATTTGTCCCTGACTTGGTCGAGACATTCACCTGGCCCGTGGCCCGGCCGAACTCAGCTGGGAAAACACCTGACTGTACCTTGAATTCCTGCAAGGCATCGATTGAGGGGAGAAAGATATAAGTAAGGAAGTTAACGTCGGTGTTCTCGATCCCGTCCAAGGTAAACCGATTAAACGCAGTGCGCTGTCCAGCAATGGAAATATTCTGTTGCGACCGCAGCCCTCCCTGACGGCTTTCCACCGTTCCAGCCGTCGAGAAGCCAAAGCTCACGTTGGGCGTCAGCGACACAAGCTGCAGAAAATTTCTGCCGTTCAGAGGCAGTTCGACGATACGCCGGTTTTCGACCACCGTGCCGACGGTCGAGTCTTCGGTATTCAGCAGCCCGGCTACTCCCGAAACGTCGACCACTTGAGTGATCTCTCCCACTTGAAGAGTGAAGTCTGCCCGCACGATTTGCTGAACCTGCAGTTCGATTCCGCTTCGTGCAGCGGTTCGGAAGCCAGGCATCTCGACCTTCAGGTTGTAGCTGGCTGGGAGCAGCGCAGGAAAGCGAAACACACCGGCGTCGTTGCTGGACGTCGAACGTGTGGCTCCGGTTGCCGGAGCAATGAGCGTGATGTTGGCTCCCACCACGGCGCCACCACTGGCATCCCGGATTTCTCCCGTGATTTCGCCCAAGGCTTGTCCAAACACGCGTGGCGCCGTCGAAAGCAAAAGCAGAAAGAGATAAAGCCTTCGCATAAGCCCCTCCTTAAGGAGTCCGGCCGCTGTTCCCTCCCACTCCGCGACTAAGAAACTATCCCGAAGGTCCTACCGTGCAAACCACTCGGGCACCCCGTGACGAAGCTGTGTCCGTCAGGCAAGTGTCCCTGTTAGCGTCATGGAAGCAACCCGGTCAGGAAAGCAATATGGAATATGGAATTGATCATCATTGATAATCTAACGTGAGCTATGTTATGTTGTCAACTGGAATTTAGGGACAGAAGGCCGGCAACGGTAATCGCCGAACGATGCTCTTTTGGTCCTCGAAACTATTTGTCCCGGTGGGCGGAACCTCAGGAGGCCCTGCGATGAAAAAACTGGAAGGAAAGCGAGTCGTCCTCGCGGTTGCTCATGAGTTTGAGGATGTGGAGTTGCTGTATCCCTTGCTCCGGTTGAGCGAAGAAGGAGCGAGCGTGGTTGTGGCCACCCTTTCCCAGGACCGGCACTTTCACACTCGGCCCTATTTTCGGGAGAAGCCGGTCACTGGCCGTTTTGGAACAACGGTGCCCGTCGTTGTCCTCAAAGAAGGGCGGCGATATACCCATCGATTCCTGGATGATTTGCAGATTTCCGAGCTTGACGCTTTGGTCTTTCCAGGTGGCTTTTCGCCGGACTACCTGCGAATTGATGCCAAAACCCTGGAATTGACGGCCCAGGCTTACCGTGCAGGAAAACTCATTGCGGCCATCTGTCATGGCCCGCAGATACTCATTTCTGTTGACAGGCAACATGGAACCAATCTGGTGCGGGGCCGAAAGGTCACAGCCTTCCAAGCGGTCCGGGACGACCTCCTGAACGCCGGAGCCGAGTATCTAGATGTTCCAGCCATGCGATCTGACAACGTGATTACGGGTCGCGTGCCGGATGATCTGCCCGAATTTTGTCAGGAGATCATTCGTTACCTGGCGGACTGACGCACCGAGACACTTCCCCATCCGGCCTCATCCGTTTCCATTTCACCACATTTTCAGAAAAGGAGTTTTCAATGCCCCCTGTCATCAAACAAATTGCTGAAGTGGCTCTCGTAGTCAGCGACCTCGAAGTGTCTCGCCACTTTTATAAGGAAGTCCTGGGCCTTCGAGAATTCCACTATCCGGCACTGAAACCGGGCACTGGCGTGACCTTCCATTTGGCCAACGGCTACCTGGGCCTCTGGCTGCCAGGAGAGTGGAAAAGGATGAATCCTCATATTCCAGGTCCCGAAGGCGAACTGGGAGGGAAGGCACATATCGTGTTCTACATCGATCCTGCGGAGGAACAGGAAGCCCTCGAAACCTTGCGGCGCCACCACGTGAAGTTCTGGGGACCCCGTTACAACGAGCGCGGTGAGGTCCATGTTGACTTCGAGGACCCGGATGGGCACATGCTCGAGTACTGGGGACGCAAGGTCTGATGAGTTCTTCGGCAGCCTCTCCTCTGCGCTTGCGCTATCACGGTGAAAGGCACTGCAGGCGAGAATCCCTCTCGAACGGCCCTTCGGAGTGAAACCTCCGGTGCATCATAAAGTCGTCCCACTCTCATTCTCACGCGGAGGCTGAATGAAAATTACAGATGTTCAAGCGTGCGTGCTGAAGGGTTTTGGGGAGTGGGTTCTTGTCAAAATCAACACTGACGGCGACATCCACGGAATCGGCGAGGCCTATCCGTCGCATTCGATGGGGCGTGGAACAAAGGAAGTCATTCTTGGAATGAAGGGGCTCCTGGTTGGCGAGGAGCCTCGAGATGTCGAACGACTCACCCAGAAAATCCTGCGGACGAACGTCTTCAGCGGGGCGACTTCCGGGGTTGTAGTCACGGCGGTCAGTGGTGTGGAAATCGCGTTGTGGGATATTGCCGGCAAGGCGGCTGGGCTGCCTGTCTATCGGCTCTTGGGCAGCAAGTTTCGAGATCGGGTGCGGGTCTATGCCGATGTCGATCCCCGGTCGGGGACGGGCAACCCTCGTCAGTCTCTAGTAGCAGCTGCCAAGATGGCGGTCGACTCTGGTTATGACGCGATCAAGATTGATCTGCGCAGCGTAAGACGAGAAGCTGGAACTCGCTGGAATCGGGCCATCTCTACCGCTGAGCTACGAGAAATGATCGAAGACGTCCGAACCGTTCGAGAAGCCATTGGACCGGATGTCGGTCTCGCCGTGGACCTCCACGTTCTCGCCGATGTGAGTTCAGCTCATCGGCTGGCTGCGGCGCTCGAGCCGTTCGACCTCATGTGGCTAGAAGACCCGCTGCCGCCAGAGAACATTGAGGCAATGGCCCGAATTGCCGCAGCGACTCGCACGCCAATTTGCACGGGAGAAAGCCTCTACACCGCACATGAATTCAGAGACCTCATTCAACGTCAAGCGGCCGACATTGTCTCTCCAGATATCCCGAAAACAGGCGGCCTAATCGAGGCGCGGAAGATCGCTTATCTGGCTGAACTGTACTATCTCCTGTTGGCTCCGCACAACACGAGTTCCCCGGTGGGCACTATCGCTTCAGTTCACGCTTGCGCCACCATTCCCAATTTTCTCGCGCTCGAGTATCACGGCTTGTGGGTTCCTTATTGGGACGACATCATTCAGCACGACGCCCCCCTCGTTCAAAACGGCGCCATTGCCGTGCCTGAGCGCCCAGGACTGGGTGTGGAACTGAATCGAGATGTGGTTCAAGGACAGCTGTTGGAAGGAGAATCCCTGTTCGATTGAGCTCGGCGCAGCTCTGTCTCACATCGACCAAAATGACCGGCACCCTGCTCCTAGTCGCTACCCTGCTGTCGATCGCACTGCTCCTGTTACTGATTCTGAGGTGGAAAGTGCACCCGATGATCGCTCTGCCGGCTTCGACAATTAGCCTGGGCGCGGGCGCCGGTCTGTCGCCGGGGGCCATCCTGGCCTCCCTGCAAAAAGGCATGGCTGAGCTGCTGGGCTCGATCGCGCTCATTGTTGGCGCCGGCGCTGTGCTGGGGCGCATCATCGAAGTCTCCGGGGGCGGCGAGGTGATAGCCCGCTCCTTAATTCAATTAGGTTCTTTGGCGCAGATCGCATGCCTTGGGCCTTATTGCTAACGGCCTACCTTGTCGGCATACCAGTATTCTTCGATGCTGCCTTCTTTATGCTGGTTCCGTTGCTGTGGAGCATCAGTAAGGAGGCAAACAAATCGTTGCTGCTTTATGCCCTGCCTGTGCTGTCGGCATTGACAGCGACGCACGGCCTGATCCCCCCGCACCCGGGCGCCGCCGCGGCCGCGCAGTGAACAGCGACAGTTTTGGGCCTTTCAGCCTGTTCGCAAGCCCCCTATCCCTGTGGTGAAGGATCAATCGTGGCCGGAGACGGCCGTTGATCGGTTCATCCTGGCGAAACTGGAACAGGAAGGACTCCGGCCGACGAAGGCCGCGGACAAGCGGACCCTGATTCGGCGCGCTACCTTTGATCTGATCGGGCTGCCTCCGACGCCAGAAGAAATCGATGCCTTTTTGAAAGACACTTCCCCCGACGCACTCGCCAGAGTACTGGACCGTCTGCTTGCCTCGCCCCATTACGGTGAACGATGGGGCCGATACTGGCTCGACTTGGCCCGCTATGCTGACTCCGTCGGAGCGACCGACGGAATCGCCGCCCCCAGTGCCAATGCCTTTCGCTACAGGGATTGGGTCGTGCGTGCGTTCAACAGTGACATGCCTTATGACCAGTTCATCAAAGCTATGGTGCAGATCTATTTCGGCAAGCGCCAGCCCTGGGATAGCCACGATGACATTCGCGTCCATGGAGGCTTGGCCAAGCAGGCGGACGGGCCTATCCCTGCCCTGGTTCAGGATCTGAAGTCCCGCGGGCTTCTTGACAAGACTCTCGTGATCGTCGGCAGCGAGTTTGGGCGGACTCCGTTCAATCAGAACACTGGCGTCACCGTAGCTGGAGTAGGCCGCGATCACAACGAGAAGGGTTTTACCGCGCTGCTAGCGGGCGGGGGCGTCAAACGAGGCATCGTTTACGGCGCTACCGATGAATTCGGTTGCAAAGCCGTGGAAAATCCCGTTCATGTGCACGACCTGCACGCCACTATCCTCCACTTGCTGGGTGTAGATCATACTAGACTGACCTACCGATACAGCGGCCGTGACTTCCGCCTGACTGACGCCGCTGGGAACGTAGTCAAGGATATTCTGGCTTGACGGTCGGGTCGTCCGGCTGCCCATGTTATGCGTTTGAACACCTTGGCGGACTATACGACTGTTGCCAGGGCTGTCTTTCCCGAATGGTCAAGATTTGGTTCGCCGATGGGCCGGCTCCCATCAAAGTCCCATAACTTATTGTGCTGGGGCAGAGCCCTTGTTGACACCCGGGTTAATGTCTCGGCCGCTGGCCCGTTCAGTAGCCCTACCGTAAGGGAGGGGCTCCGGAGTTTGACGAGGCTCTGCACCGATAGGCCAATCAAGCGATCTCTTTTCCCGCTGGGCTTCGACACCGTCCGCCTCCTGAGTATAAGCAGCCCCCAAATTGCTCGAGACTGATTGGCTTACCTCCACAGGTCGTAGTGCAGATCGTAAGTAACAACCAGCAGAGGCCACCGATCTACGAAGCGGTCAATATTTTCGGGCAGGACGCTGCAAAGGATCAACCGTAAGTCTGCGATCTTCAGGCGAAATACGAATGCGACAGGCGCAATTAGAACGCGGGAAGGCAATTTCCGGCTCCAGATCCAGACAACAGAGCATCAGTTGGAGCCACCTCTGGCAACAGCTTCCTCTCTCGAAGCTCTTTCCAGAATCCATCGGGGATGGGAACAGTCATCATCCGGAATTTCTCTTCCACTTCGGCAACGGACCTGGCCCCAGGGATCACGGAGGCACTGGCTCGGTGAGCCAGTGGAAACTGAAGCGCGGCGGCTTTGAGGGGAACGGCATGCCGGGAACAAACTTCCCCAATCTGGCGCACCTTTTCCAGCAGCTCGGAAGGTGCGTTTGTGTAATTGAACTTGGCGCCTGCGATAGCTCCAGTCGCCAGGATTCCGCTGTTGTACGGTCCGCCTATGATCACGCTGATTTGCTTTCGCGCGCACAAGGGCAGAAGTTCGTCCAGCGCATGGTGATCTATTAAGGTG
>JAKEER010000483.1 GCA_022616615.1 Acidobacteriota bacterium | reverse complement strand
TTGGAGGCGCGGGGGGGATTCGAACCCCCGAATGGAGGTTTTGCAGACCTCTCCCTTAGGCCACTTGGGTACCGCGCCTATCCTCTGTTTCCAACGACTTAGCCGCCGCCACAACCGACTCGCTGCCAAAGTTGCTGCCACTTTCCGGCGACAACCGGCTCGGCTCCAACCTGTGGAGCCTCCGGGAAGCCACCTCGGCCGCTTCTCGGGCAACTTCCTCTGAGATGTGAACGTAGTGCTTCATCGTTGTCTTTACGTCAGCGTGACCCAGCCGCTCCTGTGCCGCCTTGAGCGGCACACCTTCTTCGTGCAGCACGGTGGTGTGCCAGTGGCGGAGCAGGTGCCAGGTCACATGAGGGATGTTGGCTTTCTTGGCCGCGGCCTGAAGCCTTGCCAAGGCTTTGTCGGCCCGGATAGGACCAGTTCCACGGCCGTTCGGGAACAGCCAATCATCCTCGCTGGCGTTGGGCGTCCGGCGCCGGAACTCTGCCAGCCGCTTGAGGTCTTCCTCAGCCAGCAGAATCGGACGCAGGCTCCGGTGTGTCTTGGGCGAATGGAAGCTTCCTCGGCTGACTGCTTCCACCACCCACAGGCATCTCCGCTTCCAATCCACCGCCCGCCAGCGCAAGGCGAGCAACTCCCCAATGCGGACGCCGCTGACACAGACCAGCAACACCATTGTACAATACGGCTCAGGCAGGGCGTCGATCAGGTGCTGCAACTCCTCTTCGCTGGGCAACGGTGGCAAAACCCGCACCGGCTCCGGAGGCATTTCCGTCTGCCGGGCGGGATTCTCCTTGCGGTAGCCGTACTTCACGGCTGCCGTGAAGACAGCGCTGAGAACCATACGGATGTTCTTGACGCTGTTGTACGACAAGCCATCGGCCACCTTTCGGTTGATCAACGTCTGGACATCTTCGCTCGTGACCTCGACCAGTTGCCGGTCGCCGATTTCGGGAAGGACGTGCCGGTTGAGAACGACTCCGTAGCCGTGCTGTGTGGTCGGCTTTCTCACCGGTAGCACGAGTTTCTTGTACTTGTCCTCGACGAAATCCCGCACCGTCATCACTGATCGCGGCCGGTAGTCCAGGGCGTTGAGCTCCGCGACAACACTCGACAGTTTCCTGAGAGCGAGCTTCTTTGTGGGGAGTTCCGCCAGCCGGCCCAGATTCTTGCTTCGCCGTTTTCGAACGATCTGGCCATCGGCTAGTAGAATGTCCTCCCTGAAGAAGCCCTCCCAGTAGGGGTCGTGCTTGCCGCGGAGTCGGACATAGCCATTTTGGAATCGCTTCCGGGTCAACACTCGATACCTCCTTTGGATGACCCGGGCAACTCCGCCGGTCGCCCCTAGCCTACCACCACTCGCGCGCCGGTGAGACTCGATGAATTCTCCGACCTCCTTCTCGTCGAAACGGATGAGCTTCCCGAAGCGCACGCAAGGAAGCGGATCGGGGGCAGCAGCCTGGGTGCGTCTGTAGACCCAGTCTTTGGAGACGCCGAACAAGGCACACAGACCCTTGACGCCAAGCAGGGTGCGGGCAGCTGATTGAGCCTCCATTGGAGCCTCAATATCACGCTCAAAAACTACTGGGCGAAAAGTCGCTGAACGTAGGCCTGAGTACGCGAACTTGCGGGTGAAGTCGGGAAGCTTCTAGGACTTGCGCTGATGATTACGGTTTGGGAAACCTTTTCGGCTCAAGAGAAAATTCGCCAAACCTAGCCTTTGTAGGACTCCGAGCATTTGATTTGAAACTTCGTTTTGTAGCAATGGACCCTGTGGAACGGTTCGAACGGGTCGTCTTCAATCTCAAACACCAATCGAAACCGTTCTCGTATCTTCTGAATGGCTTTCTCGACCTTCGACCATCTGTCTACACCGGCTTCGGAGGAACGTTTGATGGCGCCTCGACGTTCCGCCAATTGTCGCAAAACTTCCCACGAAGAATCCGGCAGCCCGTTTCTTCGATCCTCAAACCCCATCTCCGAGTAGTTCCTAGCCTCTGAGTTGTCGCCAACCCAAACCTGTACCTGGTGGTCACTTACAAAGCGAATGCGAACATCAGGCCAAGCAGCGTTTGGAGGTGTCGGGAACCGTCGCGGAGTCGGTCGTTCGTGCGAGTGCTGACCCGTCTCTGTTCGTCCCTTCACGGTCTCAAGCCATTTCTGCAATGTCGCCAAGCTCTGATAGCCCTTGGCCTCAAACTCCTTCGGGTCCTCGCCGGCCTTGGACGGTGTGAATTCGAGTCGGCTGACAACTGCCAGGGCGTCATGCGCCATCGGTCCGAGCTCCTCAAGGCAATAACGGGCTGCATTCCTGAGCTCCTCAAGTTCACCCGTCAGGGTTACCCTGGAGTGGTCGGACAACTTGCGAGCCCGTTCAATCAGCCCGTCCAACTGCCTAAGGACTGCCATAGCTATGATTGTAAACAAGTGGTTCGAATTGCAGAAGAAAGTCTCCATTAGCTGGTACTGGTGCGGACGGCCGACGGGTAGGCCCACTAGTACTTGTACTAGTATTAGTACTTACTGACCGCCCGCGGCCAAGTCAGTTGTGTGGACTTCTCATAGTCTTTAGGAAGCGCAATGAAGGGACCAGGCTTCCGGCGAGGGCGATCGTAGCCCAGAGGCTTGCCAAAACCCCGCAAATACCCAACGTGAGAGCCTCGGCACTCCACGTCGGCGCGCAGGGCCGGGGCCCGCTGTGGGCTTTGCCCATGGTGGGCATTACCGGCGATTTCTCGACCGTTCGAGAGTTTTGCGTGCCGATTCAGAGGCGTCCCCAGCACCTGTCCCTACCACCGTTTTTCCGTAACTAGCTAGCTAGTTACGGTGAAACCGTTGCGGGCAATTAGGCGTTCTCCGCGCGGTCGGCGTCCGTGGGATTCATGGCCCTGAATCATCCCGCCCACCATCCTGTCATCGTCCTGTCAGTATCCTGTCACGTCCTGGCACGTTACTTAGTAACTAAGTACAGGAACAAGTGGGGCAGATCGGAGCAAGTGGGCAAACGCCTACCGCCAAAACCAAATGGTTTTGGTGGGCGAACGCCAAGCCATCCGCCTGACGGAATTGCTCCTGCGAGGCGTATTGTGGGCCACGCCGATGCAACCTATCATCAAGGCGTTGCTAGCGTGGAGCTGCTCCATTCGGCGCGATTGATTCCGTCACGTGTTCTGAGATACCCTATGGAACAACGGAGTGCCTTTATCGAAAACGCTATGAGCGGAAGTGGAGATAACAATCTGGACCCCCAGTGGGCACAAGACCCACAGGCGTGCTTACAGCGACAAAACGAACGCCTGCAACTGCTCTTGGACCTGACGAGCCGCATCACCTCGAATCTCGACCTGCGCGAAGTGCTGCGCGCGATTTCTGCCAACTTTCGCGAGGTTATGCGCTGCGATGGAGCCGGGATCTGGTTGCCAGGCGAAGGAGTGGGTACGTTCAAGCTATATGCGTTCGATGCGCCCGTCACTAAGGGCTTCGCCAAGGAGGAGGTGATCATCACTCTGCCCGAGAACGATCCCGCCAGACGAGCATTCGAGACGATGAAGCCGATGGTCGCGACGGTTGACGAGATCGGTTGGCCCGGCGGCGGTGAGGGGTACAGACTCGCAGCGTCGGAAAGCGTGAAGAGCGCATGTTTTATCCCGCTGGTGAATCGCGGCCGTGCGCTGGGGGACCTGATGATTGTGCGTTTAACA
>JAKEER010000482.1 GCA_022616615.1 Acidobacteriota bacterium | reverse complement strand
GTCATTGGTCACTTGTCATTCTTGAATCAATGATCGATGAGAAATGAACAATGACCAATGACAAATCGCTTTTCCAATGATCGCCGCGCTCTCATCGGCGAACGCAAGAGCACCTTGAAGTGAAGGAGTGACGAGGCAACAGGTGAGCCAGTGGGGAAAACATTTGTCATTGGTCATTGGTCACTTGTCATTTTTCAATCAATGACCATGAGAAATGAACAATGACCAATGACAAATCGCTTTTCCCAGTGATCGTCGCGCTCTGATCGGTGCCTTCACCCAGGTCCCAGACGATTCAGGCGTGGCCCACTCCCACACTTTTTGCGACTCGGCCGCGCCCCAAGGAGAGCCTCCATGGAAACCCCTCTAACCCCGCTGGAGTTTGCGCGTCGCGCTCGCAGGCTTTATGCCGCACGCGAGGCTGTGGTGGATGGCGACTTGCGGCTAACCTACGACCAGTTCTTCGACCGCTGTGACCGTTGGTCGTCGGTTCTACAGAAACTCGGGATACGCCCCGGAGATCGCATCGCTTATATTGCGCCCAACACGCATGCCCAGCTTGAGTCTTACTACGCAGTTCCTCAGATTGGGGCAGTCTTGGTACCGATCAACTATCGGCTGACTGCGGACGATTTCGCATATCTCATCAACCACAGCGGCGCCCGAATTGTATGCGCTCACTGTGAATATTTGGACGTTGTGGACAGCATCCGCTCGCAGTTGCCCAATGTTGAAGCGTGCGTATCACTCGAGGGCGCCAGAAACGGCTGGCTGGACTATGAAGCGATGCTGGCAGAAGCGTCGAAGGATTTCACGCGGCCGGCGATCGGCGAAAACGACCTGTTGACCATTAACTACACCAGCGGCACCACTTCCCGCCCCAAAGGTGTGATGATCACACATCGCAACGCTTACGTGAATGCCGTGGGCACCCTCATTCACCACGCGATGACGCCTGCCGACCGCTATCTCTGGACACTGCCGATGTTTCATGCGAACGGTTGGACCTTCGTATGGATCGTGACGGCTGTGGGTGCTTCTCACATTTGCCTGCGAAAAGTCGAACCAGTGACTGTTTTTGAGAAGATCGAGCAGGAAGCGATCAGCATGTTCTGCGCAGCCCCTACGGTGTTGATCAGCATCGCTAACGGTCCGGAAGAGCTAAGGCGCAAGGTTCGCCGTGGTGTGCGCCTCCTCACGGCTGGGGCGCCTCCGGCCGCGGCAACCATCGAACGCATCGAGAGCGAACTCGGCTGGAGCGTCACTCAAGTTTACGGGTTGACCGAAACCTCTCCCTTCATCACAGTCTGCGAGCCACGCCCGGAACACCAGAGGCTTTCACTGGAGGAGCAGGCTGCCATCAAAGCCCGCCAGGGCGTTGAACTGGTGACCTCGGGCGAACTGCGAGTCGTGGACGAAGAAGGAAATGAGGTCCTGAAGGATGGCAAATCGCTGGGTGAAATCGTGGTCCAGGGAAATACAGTCATGCTGGGCTATTACCGCGATCCGGAGGCCACGGCCGAGGTAATGCGCGGCGGCTGGTTTCATACGGGCGACGCGGCGGTTGTTCATCCTGACGGATACGCCCAGATTCGAGACCGGCTGAAGGATGTCATAATCAGCGGCGGTGAGAACATCTCTTCTGTCGAGGTCGAAGGAGCATTGCTGCGACACCCGGCGGTGCAGGAAGTTGCCATCGTTGGATTGCCGCATGATCTCTGGGGAGAAGTGCCGCACGCATTTGTCGTGCTGAAAACCGGAGCCGCAGCCAGCGGAGAAGAGCTGCGGCAGTTCGCCCGCGCCCGGCTGGCGCACTTCAAAGCGCCCCACGGCGTCACGTTTTTGCAGGAGCTTCCAAAAACGGCCACAGGAAAAGTTCAGAAATATGTGCTGCGCGCTCGCGCCTCGAAGCTGACCCTTTCCTAGCCGGAAATGAGGGCTCTCATGTGTGATAAGGACCGATAGAATAAGGCATGACGAAAACAAATCTTAACCATTGCTTGTGTGCGTTGCTGGTGCTTCTCGTTTCTTTCCTGGCAGGTTGTTCCGAGCAGACCGCGACCAAGCCGGCGAAGGAGCCCGCGTCTGTGCCTCCTCCGCAGCCGGTCACGGCGCGCTTCGCGTTTCAGCGAATGTCGATTCAAGCAAGAGTCTGGGCTGCGGACGCGGAACCCTTGAGGGTTTCCAGCGCAAACTTAAAGGAAGTCCCGAGCGTGGCAGGCAGGTATCCGGCCTGGCGCGCCACGTTCGTCTCGGCGCAGCTAAGGAAGGCGCGCACCTATAGCTATTCGGTGATCGACTCGCCGGGAAACGTGCATGAGGGTGTGCTGCGCGGTGCTGAAGAGTCGTGGGCGGGTCCGACAGGGCAGGCACAGCCGTTCCCGCACCAAATGTTGAAGGTGGACTCGGACGAAGCTTATGCGACCGCTGCCAAGGAAAGTAAGGACTATTTGAAGAAACACCCGCATGTGCCGGTGCACTTTCTGCTGGAGTACACGCCGCGCTTTCCGCTTCCTGCCTGGCGGGTTTTTTGGGGAGAGACCCTGGGCTCCAGCCAGTACTCGGTATTCATTGATTGCACCAGCGGAAAGTATCTTCAGACTCTGCGCTGATGACTGTGCCTTGAGCGCTGGAGAATAGGTGAAACCGGAGCAACAGACTTGGAGATAGCTGCAGCGTGTGGGATTTCAAGCAGCTTCGCAGGTTTCTGGGGCGATCGTAGGGGCGGACCTGCGTGTCCGCCCAGTGGTTGGTTACTACAAAAAGGGCAGACACATTGGGTCTGCCCCTGCATTCCAGACGGGCGACGCAGAAACAAACCACCACCAGTGAAGCTATTTCTTTACCAGCCGGCTGCACACGCTGGCAGCGCTCGCCACGTCGATTGCGGCGTTGCCTTCTTCGATGTGCTGAATGCGGCCTTCTTTGTCGATAACAAACGTCGCGCGGCTTGCGATGCCCCGCTCGGGAATCAGGAGGCCATATTCTGTGGAAACCTTGCGTGTGGCGAAATCGCTGAGCATCGGAAATGAGACTTTCAAGTCTTCGGCAAATCGTTTCTGCGAGGGAGTATTATCTGTGCTGACTCCAAAAACCTGGGTGTCGGTTCCTTCGAACTTCGAAAGATTGAACTGATAAGCCTGCATCTCTTTCGTGCAGCCGCCTGTGAAAGCGGCTGGATAGAACGCCAGCACAACATTTTTCTTTCCCCGAAAGTCAGAAAGCTTCACTGGCTGACCCGCTGTCGAGGGCAGCGTAAAATCGGGCGCCAGGTCGCCAACCTTAAGAGAAGTCTTTCCGGGCGTTTGGGCGAGAAGGGACAGGCTGATCATTAGGGTCACCAGACATAGCAGCATTCTCTTCATCCGACGTTTCTCCTTGTGTTCAAAGATAGTGTAGGGACCTTCCTTGAAAAGAGGTCAAAAGATGATACTCCGTCTGCCGAAGAAAGGGCAATCTTCCTTATTGAAGCCGCACAGGGTCCCGTCAAAGTCCCATAAGTTATTGCACTGAGGCAGAGCCCTGGCTGACGCGCGGGCTACTGTCTTGAGCCCCGGCCTGTTCAGTAGCCCGACCGTGAGGGAGGGCTTGGGACTTTGACGGGGCCCTGTTGAAGCGCGAGGATTCTCCCTCAGCGCGACTTCTGGGTCAGATACTTTTCGCTGAACCATTCATCTTTCAGCTTTGGTTTGTAACTAGCTTCTTTCACCCGTAGGGTCAGGTTGCTCTCTTTCTTCAGCTCCTCAACGCGCGCCCGGGTCACCGTCGCCAAGCCCTGAAGCTTCTTGATCTCCTCAGCGTGAATCACCTTCTCCAATTGGCCCGACTTGCCAAAGAGCTCCCACTTCTGCAGCAGTCCGTTGTCCTGGCGAAGATAGATGACAGACCTTGGATAGTCTGAATCCCCTTTGAATTTCGGAAGCAACAGGTTTTCTACCAGGTTGCACGGAATTCCCTGCAGTTGTTGCGCACCCTTGAATCGGTGTGCGTACTTTCCGAGCTCGCCCCCAATGAGCTCCTGCACGGAAATGGTCAACCCTTTGTACTTGTAGTCGCGAGCTCCCGAGATACGCACTTTCTTTTTGAGCATACTATTGGGCCGGTAAGCCAGGTACTCTGCTCCTCCGTCCGGCTTTTCGTGCACCAGAAGCAACTTGCCCTGTTGGGAAGGCGGCGCTTCAAGGCGGATCAGGTGAGAAGTCAGGCCCTGCCGAACTCTTCGCATCCAGGTAAATTTCAGATGGAGTCCTTCTTTTTGCGGCTCCTGGTAGTCCACCTCCATCGCCAGAATCGCTTCGCGCCGGACGGATTCCTTAAGGTATTGGCCGATCAGTTCGTCTCCGCGAGCATCGGCCAGCATCGGTCGTGCACAGCCTAGAAGGCACCCCAGGGCCAGCAGTGCGCCCAGTTGTTTCGACGGTCTACAGCAATCAGAAGCGAAGTTCATGAGCATAGGGCAGGGGACCGAGTCACAGAAATCCACTCGCTCCAATAACCAATAGCCAAATCCGCGAAGGGCGCCTTATAAAGGAAACAATCCGTGGAGTCAAATAGACCCAAGGCAAAAGAAATCGTGCCGGTGGCGAAGAAGGGGGTAATTGGGCAAAAGTGAACGGAGAATAGCTCCGCAGGCGTGGTAGTTTATCTGATCGGGATCGAGAATTTGTGTTCCCGAGCACTACTGCGCTCAGGACGGGCAGACAAAGAAGCATTTAATCTTGCTCGAAACAGAATGGCAACTCGTCCAAAAACTGTCGACCGCGTCTCGCAAACTTTTCAAGGCCCCATTTTGTCAGCAGCCATCCCAGCCAAAGTGCCAGATTGGGTTGAGAACCTCGCTTGGCTGATGGATCGTTCAATCCCGATTGGCAAGCGTTGGTCAATTGGGCTGGATGGCATCGTGGGACTCTTTCCCGGTGTCGGCGATTTGGCCGGAACGCTGGTATCGGCGCTTATCGTAGCAAGCGCCACTCAAGCCGGATTGCCGCGCGCCGCCGTGGGGCGCATGATGGCCAATGTGGCCGTGGATACCTTGTTAGGTGGCATCCCTTTGATCGGAGATTTCTTCGACTTCGCCTACAAAGCGAATACCAAGAATATCAAGATTTACCGGGATCATCTTCAGGGTCGCAAACAGACGGTGCGCAACTGGACCTTCACTCTTTTGGTAGCTCTCGGTCTGCTTGCGCTGATCGCCGTTCCAATTGCGGCTCTGGTTTACCTGTTCCGATGGATAGCGTTTTGAAGCGCCTCAGCCGAGGCTGACGCAGCAGCTTGAGGGACGAGGATTCACCAGCCGCCAGCAGTGACGAAGGCGAACAGGGCACCGGCAAGATGAAGCTGCCACGTTATTTTAGCGCTGCCTCGTCTCCGTGCACCACGCGCCCATCGACGACGGTCACCAGGGCCTCGATGTCTTTGATCTCGTCTTCGGGAACTGTCAAGTAGTCTTTGGTGATTACCACGAAATCCGCCAGCTTGCCCGGCTCAATGGAGCCTTTGATGTTCTCTTCAAATGTCAGCCAAGCTCCGGCCAGCGTCCACATGCGCAGTGCCTCCAGCCGTGTGATGCGCTGCTCGGGCCCCAGCACGCGGCCGTCGGCCATCTTTCGGGTGATTGTCATCCACATTGCAAAGAAGGGATGATACGCGTTGATCGCGTCCCGCGGGTTGTTCCGGATCATGTGATCGGAGCCGCCAGCCACGACTAACCCGGCATCCAGCATCGACCGCAGTGGCAGAAACCATTTCGTCCGCTCTGGTCCAAACACTCCGTCGAGCACGGGGCCATCGAAGTGATGCCACTGGGGCTGGCAGTCGAACGCCACACCTAGCCTTTTGGCTCGTGCGATTGCCTCCGCGTTCGGAAAATTGCCATGCGTTACTGTGAACCGCCGGGCGCGAATCGGGCTCTCCTGGTCGGCTGCCTCATAGGCATGCAGCAACGCATCGATGGCTCCGCCGCCGGTGGTGTGTGCCGTCATCTGCCAGCCCAGGCGGCTCGCCGTTTTGGCCATTTCAGTCAAGTTCTCGGGCGGAACGTTCAGAACGCCGCGATACTCCGGATCGAGATAGCCGTAGACGCCGGTGTTCCTGCCGTAGGGCTCGCGCAGATAAGCCGTGCCGATGAGAATCCCTCCATCGACAATGGTCTTGAGGGCGCCCACTTGAAGCCAGCTGTCACCCCAGCCAGTGACGAAGGGGATGTTCTCAATGGTACGTCGAACGTCCGCCGTTTTGCCTTCGGCGTTCACCAAATAGGTGACTGCGGTGCGCACCGTCGTCTCACCGCGCCGCTTCAGTTCCTGGTAGGTGCGGAAGCCATCGGCCCGCTGCCCCCGGTCGATCGTGCTCGTGATCCCCACGCGATTGTAGGCCGCCTGCATGGTCTTCAACGCTTTGAGCCGTTCGGCATCTGAGAATGCTCGTGAGGCGCGCAGCGGTCCCAGCAACTGTCCTGCGCCCAGGATCAATCCAGTGGGCTCTGCCTTGTCGTCTTTGATGATCTTCCCGTTGGTGGGCTGCGGCGTGTCGCGGTTGATGTTCAGCCTCTTGAGCAGAGCGGAATTCAGCACCGAGGCATAACCATTGTCGGTCATCGCTTCCCGATCGCCTACTGCCTGGTCCAGTTCGTAGCGGGTTGGATAACGCTGCTCCACCAACCGCGTGGAATAGACTTTAGGCACGAACAAAACGTTCCCGCGGTTCGTTTGCGCCGCCAGCCTTTTTAGGTAGGCCTGCACCGCAACGATCGACTTCATCACCGGAACTGGCCCGTCGAACTCGCTCAACGCTGCGCCAATGGGATGAGTGTGGCTATCGTTCAGGCCCGGAAGCACTGTGCGTCCCTGCAGATCAACCCGCTTCGCACCCGGCTTGGCTGCCGCCAGCACTGCGCTGTTCGACCCCACTTTCAGAAAACGGTTGCCGTCCACTAGAAAGGCCTCGGCGATGGGCCTCCCGCTCCACTGAGTCACCACTTTGCCGTTGTGGTAGACAGCCTCAGCCCCGCAAGCCAGCCGGGCCAAGAGAACTATCGTCCAGCCTGCCATCAATGCTCGAATCATGACCTATTAGTCGGAGCTTTGGTTAGACGACACGACTCTTGCGTGTCTGCTCCCCTCGCCCCGCTTGGGGAGAGGATGAAGGCTTGAGAAGCCTTCATGGGGTGAGGGGCGCTGATTCAATCCTTTGCTGTGTCTCCTTACTTCTGCACTTATTAATCCCTGTGGTGTTACGGTGTTGGATGAGTAAGTCCCCGGAGGGGACCACTATGAATAGCCCCGGGTGGCGCGCCACGCCGCGCCACCTCGGGGAAATGTCGCCAAAGGCACCGACCCTGAAGGGGCCGAACAGGAAGGTAACGTGGAGATTGCCGAGGCCTGGTTCAACCCCTTCAGGGATGGATCTGCAACGTTCTTGCTACATGGGTTTCGCTCCGCGCTGCTGCGCTCAACCCCCCGGCTATTCATATTGGTCCCCTCCGGGGACAACAGAGAATCAAGCTCTGTGTCCAGCAAAAAACTTGTGGGACACGCCCAGCGTTGGGGAAGATGGGAAGCGAAGTTTTCAATTTTTCCCAACTTCAGGGCAAAGGCCGCGGGCCTTGGGGGTTGCCCTGCCCGGTTCGTAGACCGGAGGCGCGACAATCCCCTTCAGTCTTTTCCCGCCTTCACGCCCGAATGTTTGCCCACACATGCGCGTGGGGATGGCCGCGGAAATACCACACCATATTTGAGCTTTCCAGTTGCCAGACATCCCATACGCCGTCGCTGCCTACGTCCAGGTTTTTGTAGAAAGACAAGTGAAGCTGATCCAGGCTGCCATTCTTGCGAATCAGGCGCATCGCTTCCTCGGCGTCTTTCTTCCGGAACGGCAGAAGCAAATCTCCCAGAACTTTTTCCACTAGCGCCTTCTGGTCGCGGCTCATTTCTGAGATGGGCAAGCCGGGCAGCTGTCCAGTCCTTTTCAGTTCGACAGTGCCGGTGGATTGCTCCACCCGCGGATCGCCCAGCAGTGCCACAGCGCGCTGTTTCCCATCCAAAGCTTGAAAGACATCGTTCGCCCGCTTAGCCTGGAACCAATACACATTGCCAGGATGGTCGGGCTTTTCGTTGAAGGTTCCAGCGGCGTGCCCGTAAAAGATGGGACCTCCAAAAGCGGCGCCTTCTACCGAATCCCCGTCGCAGCGCATCGTGCAATGTCTTCCGGTGAGCACAAACTCGAAGGCGCCGGTTCCCGGCTGCCCGAAGATGGCGATGGAGTAGTTGCCAATCCCGCCGTCATCGTCCTGCATGTGAGTCATGACCTTCTCTACATATTCCGGGTTGTGGATCCCCAGGAAAATCTCCCGGATCATCGCTTGCTGATCAGCGGTGAAAAATTCGGCGATCTTCTGCGGCGTGATGCGCCAGTTAGCGTCAATCTTGGAGCGAAGCGGATGGTCGAACTCGAAAGTAACAGCCTTCAGCTGGGGCTCCGAAAGGCTCTTGTAGAGAGTCGAAACCAGTGTTTCTGAGGAGACCGCTTTGCCAGCAGATTTCAGGGGCGACGCGTGAACCGGATCCAGGACGAGAATTCGGGGCAGCGCGGCGGCGGAGGCCACGGCGGCACCAGTGATCACAGAAGTCTTGAGAAACTGGCGCCTGTCAATGCCGTCGCAGCTGGGGCAGGTGGAAGGCAGCGGTGTCTTTTTCATGGCTTTATCCTTTCCAAATGCGTTGGCGCGCGCACGCAGTAACGAGGCTGTTCACTCAGCCCCTCTTGCCTGCGTGAACAACCAACGATCTGACTTGCGTAGGAGGAGTGAACAGACTGCATTATAGAGTGGGAATCGCGTCAAAGGCTGCAAGAATCTGCAGGGCCACGGCAAAGTCCCCCTTAATAAAAAGGCAACAGCGGTTTCGCAGAAACCGCGCGGAGGCTGTCGCGCCTCGGTCTGCGAACCCGTCAAGACAACCCCCAAGGCTTGCGGCTTTTGCCCATGAAAATCCGGATCTGTTCCGCTTGACAAGTCTTGACAAGGGGGACGCCGCGCTTTTCGCGGCAGGGCATCGGATCCACCCGTGGAGTCTTCTCAAGACTCCACCCTCCGGCTGGCACCCCTCTGCACAGGGATTTTCAAAAGAGTTTTTCATGCCGCTTGGCGGCGCCACGTTTGATGAATATTCCCCCTTAACAGAGATCGCAAGGTTGTTTAATGCGCTCGCCACTCCGCCTTGGTCGCCAATCCGCCGGCAGATGGCCAGCGATTTCTCATGCAGCCGGGCAGCGGCATCCAGGTTGCCTTGGTCAGACTGCAGGGCCGCGAGATTGTTGGTCGCGCGGGCCACCCCCTCCAGGTATTTGGCGCGGCTGAAAATGTCGCGGCTTCCTGCGCCGCTGCCCTGGATTGCTCGGGCTGCCCCATGTTCCGCAGTGTCCGGCTTTCCAGCAAGCGGGCGCTGGCCACTAGCAGTTGGGCGCCGAGGGCAGCGCCCGTTCGGGCCGCCTTAGCTTCGAGTTCTTGCTCTTTCTGGAAGTTCGACCGGGAACCAACCGCTAGCGCTTCCGCCAGGTCGATGCGCGGATCGTCAGCCGCTGGCGGAGGGAAGCGGCGCAGCATTTCAGTCGTAACCAGTGCCTCCTTTCCGCGGCCGCCGGACGTTTGCGCCGAGGCCAGGCGAAGACCGTATTCGAGGTTGTCGGGAAAGAAGTGAAACAGGGATTGATAGATCTCGGCGGCTTTGCCCCACTCATTCAACATTTCCCGGTATCGTCCCTCAACGGAAAGGCGTTCCTCGCGCGGCAGGTTCGCTGAAAGATCAAAAGCCTTCCTCGCTTCCTCGCGCGCCTTGCCGTCATGGCCCAGTGCAGACCAGGCGGAGGCCAGGGCCGAATGAGCAAGAGGGTGCTTCGGATCGGCGTCGGCCGCCCGCTTCAGCAAGTCCTGTGCCGCCAGGGCGTCGAAGAGGCGGAGTTTCGCCAGTCCTTCAGAGTAAAGCCGGGCTGCTTCCAGGTTGGCGGGAAGTGAGGCGCGGACTCCAGCGGCCTCGGTGGCGGAAACCTCGCCGACGCCGAGCTTCTGGCGCAGGCGGGCGCCAGTGCGCGCCACCAGATCCAAAAGCTCGGCTTCCGTTCCCGTCTCGGTGACGGCGCCGACGGTTTCCCCAGCGCCGGTGTCCTGCAGGCGCAGGTCCAAGCGAATGCGCCCACCCGACTGCCGGCCCAAAGCGGTGTAAGCCCCCAGCACAACGATGTCGGTTCCCAGATTGGAGCGGAGGCGGTTGAGTGTTTCCTTGCCGTAGGCATCCGCGTCCGCCAGGGCCAACTCCAATTTCACGCGCGCCACGTTTTCTCCCCGCACGGTACGCAGCTTTTCGCCGGCCGAAACCTCGGTCGATAGCATTTCTGAAAAGGCTGTGGAAAGCCACGCCGTTTGAGGATTTCCAGATAGATTCTTGAATCCAATAAAGGCAACGGAACGGCGGGGGGCAGGGAGCTGCTGCGTGGTTTGAGTTGCCGTCGAAGACTTTCTTTACCTGCTGCCATCGTTCAGGGGTCATCAGTAGAAGTGATCCGAGCGCCGATTTGCCAACAAAAATATCGGGTTAGGCCGGTCAAGTCAATGTCCAGTGGAGTCCGCCTCCATGCCACTGCGCGGCGCCACGACCGATGAAAATTGCCAGTCGTCCTCGCCCCCGTTCTCGTCGTCGTACCCGGCTTTTTGTCGAGGACGACGACGAGGACGTTTTCAAGGGCGACTTTGAACAAAGCCCTGAAGACTTTGTCGCAACCTTGAAAGCGGTGGCTTCGCGGTTCCCTAGAACGAGAAGATTTTTTGAGCTTTTCCGAGCCGATTTTGCGCGTTACATAGTGGAGGTAATAAAGCCGTGAGCCATCGGAACAGCTGGCCTTTCAGAACGAGTTCACACCTCTCCCCTTAAAGTTTTCGCTGCTTTCGTTCGATACCATGCGAGAAACGGACGGAGGCCACATGTCGAAGTTACACTACCAATTGATTCCGTGCGAAAAATGCTCTGGCGAGCTGTATGGCCCGATAGGCGTTAAGCTTGAACCGGCCGTTCCTCTGCAAGCACAGATTGAATCGATCGAAATGGCCATTTCTTCTTCGCATCCTCACCATGAGGTCAACGGCCTTCCCCTGAAGCGCTACAGCGACTTTCAGTTTCCGCAGTACTGACCCTTCCGAGGCTATCCCTTCCTTGATGTTCTTCAGGCGAGTATTGCGAGCGTCCCTGCAGTTTGGGAGAATGCTGGCGCGACTACCGCATCTGGAGGGCTCGCCAAGCGCTCATTCCCTGGAACGGATCGCCGGCGCTGAACACACTACGCCGTTGCCCAATTTCAACCTGAGGAATTCAGATCTCCTATGCACGGACTAACGCGGCAGGAGTTGGCCATTCTAAAGCGGCTGAACACACCGGAAAAAATTCAGCGATACATCGACGTAGACATTGCCTATAACAAGGAAATGGACGGCGAAACCTGCCGCTCCCCGCGCCGTGTTCTGCGCGACATGACCGGACACTGCTTTGAAGGCGGGCTGCTTGCCGTGGCCGCTTTGCGTGTGAACGGACACCCACCGCTGGTCATCGATCTGGAAGCCGATCCGGCCAAGGATGACGATCATATTCTGGCGGTGTTCAGGCAGAACGGCGGCTGGGGAGCTATCGGCAAATCAAACTACGCTGGCTTGCGTTTTCGGGAACCGGTGTATCGGACGATTCGCGAGCTGGTCATGTCGTACTTCGAGCATTACTACAATCTCAAAGGCGAGAAAACCTTGCGGCGGTACTCGAACCCCTTGAACCTGTCGCGTTTCGACCCGATGGGCTGGATGACTGCCGAAGAGGATTTGTGGGTGCTTAACAACTCTCTCCTTACCATCCAGCACTGGCCGCTTCTCACTCCCAAAATGGAGCGCAGCCTGACGAAGGTCGATCGGCGCCTTTACGAGGCGGGCAAGATGGGGATGGTGGTTTAGACGAATGACTAATAATGACTAATGACGAAGCCCTAATGACGAAACAATGACGAAGGCCGAATGTCTAAGCCCAGCTTGTCGCCATTCGGATTTAGGATTTCCTTCGTCATTCGCGCTTAGTCATTAGTCATTCCGCTCTGTCAAACAGACCCGAACGCCTGTGCCTACGCCTTCTGCCCCCAGATGACACAGAACTTCGACGGTTCGCGTTTTCTTTGCAGTCTTGCCTTCCACGGGCGCAAGAACCAGCCCAGGCCATACCAGGGATGAATCAGAGTCCACTTCAAGTGCAGCTCCGTGCCGAGCTCGTCGAGCCGTTCGAACGTTAGAAATTCCTGGCTCGGAATTGCGTCGGAGCGGATTCCATGCCGCTGGGCGAAGCCGCGATGTTTCTCTTCGACCATGGCCAGACCGGTCGACTCATGGTGGTAGGCCGGGGAATCCAGAATCAGCAGATGTCCACGCGATCGCAGGCAACGCAAGGCTTCGTTGAGGGTATGGCTGTAATCGACGGAATAATGGAGCGATGCGTTAAAGAGCACGATGTCAAATTGCTCTTTCGCGAAAGGCAGCCGGTCCATCTCCGCCTGAAACCTGGGAAAGGGCCGGGACAAGCGAGATAGGTAGTGACGAGCCGCGCCCAATCCATCGAGGTCATTGACTGTCAGATCGACGGCCACAGGCCGATGGCCACGGAGAGCTGCACGATAGCAAAGCCAGCCGTTGCCGCAGCCGATATCGAGAAGGTCGCCACCGTTCGGGTAGCTCCTCTCCAGTTGCGGCCAGACCCGTCTCTCCAGGGCGCGGTAACTGGCCTTCCGAATTTTCCACTGCCAAGCCAGCTTGCCGGAGAGGTCATGGAAGGGCAGCGCGAGATAGTAGTCAGCATCCTGGCTTCCCCGGCCTTCAGCCTGGCGAATGGCTTCGTAGTCGCGGATGAAAGGCTGAAAGTATTGCTCCCGCTCAGGCGGCAGGGCGCGCCAGATGCCGTCTTGCAGCTGCAGCACAAAGCCGCAGCCCGGGCATTCCAGACAAGCAGCATGGAAGCCCATGGCACGGCATCGCGGGCAGGCGAGCTGCAACGCTGCTCGTTCGCTTCTGCCTGCTGAGGGGATGGTTTCCTTCAAGGGAGTTTCTTATGCCGCTTAGCGGCGCCACGCTCGATGAAACTCTTCGTTCTCGTCCTCGTCGTCATTCTCGTCCTCGGGTTTTTGGGAAGGTACAAGCCGAGGACGAGAATGACGACGAGGACGATTTTCAGAGAGTCCCGCTCGTCACGGGTGCGGTGCGGTGCTGCCGACAGCGGACACGTCCCAGCGAATCTCTTTGTGAAACCGTCCTCGCATATCGCCGAGCCAGGGTTCAATAAACCGCTGGCTGAGGTCGACGGTCAGGGTCTTGAAGACCCCTGACTGTTTGGTGCTGTGCAGCGCTTCTCCTAGCGGATTGAAAATGGCAGTTTCGCAGTCGTATCCCGCTGTCACCAGATAGACATGGTTTTCCAGTGCGCGGGCTTGCATCAGTTTGCTGTAACCACCCCAGATCGGTAGGAAGATGATTTCGGCGCCTTGAGCGGCCAGGGCCCGTGCGGGATCGGCATATTGGGCGTCCCAACAGATCATCATGCCGATTCGGCCAAAGTCGGTCTCAAAGACAGGATAACTGTTGCCCGGCGTTAAACCGCCTTCGATCTCTTCTCGCGGCAAGTAGACCTTCCGGTATTTGCCGGCCACCTTCCCTTGGCGGTCAATCAGCACGGCAGTGTTGTAGACTGCGTTGCCTTCGCGCTCATAGACTCCCGCGACGATGTACATCTGGTATTGGCGGGCCTTCACGCCAAGCCGCTCGGTGGTGGGACCCGGAACGGGTTCCGCCAATGACGGGTAGCTGGAGTTATGGCCGATCAGCGTGATGCCTTCACCCAGGCAAACGATGTCGGGCTTGCCGAGGGCGACTTCATCGAGCGCTTTCAGAAAGGCTGTCAGGCTTCCTTCTTTGCCCCCCGTCTGCCGCGGCCGCAGCGAGACGCTGCCAATGCGCACGGGCCTGGGGCGCGGCGCCGCGACCTCTTCCAAAGATAAATCGTCCCACCACACCGTGCCTTGAGGCGACCAGCCAAGAGCCAGTTCAATGCGCACCTGCGTTGCTCCTTCGGGAGCGGGCGCTTCGAGGATGAATCTGTTCCAATCGCCGGTGGGCTGGTTCAGATAAGCGTAGTCGGGGTATCCCACCCGCTTGTGGCTGGCGTCCTGCCAATCCAACCGGGCGACGACCCGGAGTTGTTCATGGCTGACCGCCTCGGTGCGGTAGTGGGCTGTAAAACGATAGTGGCGTCCCGGCTGAATCGGGGCGGCGCGATAGCTCCAGCCGCCATACTCGGCCGGATTACCATTACCAGAGATGGCCAGCGCATTGGGCCGGGAGCGGTACTGAGCCGAGTCGACGTAGCAACGCGGCTGAAGCTCGGCGCGTGGAGCCCAGGCCTGCCAGCCTTCAGCGCTGCCGCTCTGGCCAGAGCTAGTGAAATCGGCAAACCGCAGTTTGAAACTGCCGGCATTGTTGATTTGTGGCGCGAGGGAGAAGGCGGCCAGCACAGCCGCAACAAAGAATGTGAATTTCATGGACCACCTCTACTTGGGAGCGCGGACGTCTCGTCCGCAACCGGCTGCCGCAGGCAGCCGGAAAATCCACCTGTGGCCGGGGCGGACGGGACTCATCTTGCCCAGCCCGTTCACGGTAGAGATGACCCTAACGATAGCGGAAACGTGCCCGGCCAGCAAGAGCCCTGGGAGCGCGGGCGTCCCGCCCGCAATGTGGCCGCAGGCTACTGACGCGGCCCCTGGCCGCGCGGGGCGGGCGGGACGCCCGTGCTCCCAGGGCGGCGCTTCGCAACAAGGCTGTAGAAACCCCTCTCTTTCGTTTCTATTGCGATTCCTTTCCGTTTGGCACTTGACGGAAACAGGGCTTGAACGTATAACCCCTGTTGGAGCCTCTCTTGGTGCGCGAGCCGCAAATGCCGCAGGAAGCATTGATGTCAACTTACAGGCAAGACCGGGCCCACGATTGACGAAAAGCACGCCAATCGTGGCTACCCATGCCCTAGTCAGTCGTCTCGGCAGTGGACGAAACCGCCTTAAGTTGACATCAATGCGCAGCGAGGCGCCACCGAGGCCGAACCAGCGTGTAGCTTCAAGAAAACGATTAACAAAGGTGCCTCATGTCGCTTTCATCCATCAAATCTGTCGCGAGCGAAGAACAACTGGAGGAACTGCTGTCGCGACCCAACGCGGCGGATATTGAATGGGCGCGGCGCCTCAACGGCGACGTCATCGTGTTAGGCGCCGGCGGCAAGATGGGTCCTTCGCTGGCTTTGCGGGCCCAGCGGGCTGCGGAGGCAGCAAGTGTCACGCGCCGGGTTGTCGCGGTTTCGCGCTTTTCGGAACGGGTCGCGCGGGAGTTTTTGGAGAACAGAGGAGTCGAAACACTGGCCTGTGACTTCCTGGATCGCGAGCAAATCAAGCGACTGCCCCACAGCGAAAACGTACTGTTCATGGCAGGTCGAAAATTTGGTACAGGTGAACGGTCCGATCTGACCTGGGCAAGCAACACCATTGTTCCTGCCAATCTGGGGTTTCATTTCAGTGATTCGCGAATGGTGGTTTTTTCCACAGGCAACGTGTATCCGCTGGTTGAAACCAGCCGCGCTGGTTCTGTCGAGACCGATCGGCCAAGTCCAGTGGGCGAGTATGCCCAGTCGTGCCTCGGGCGAGAACGCGTGATGGAATACTTTTCGCGCGAATTTGGAATGGCCTGCGTGATGTTCCGCCTCAATTATGCTGTGGATCTGCGCTACGGCGTCCTGGTGGACATCGCTTGGAAGGTGCGCCAGTCAACGACGATCGATCTGTCGGTGGGTTACGCCAACGTAATCTGGCAGGGAGACGCCAATTCCATGGCGTTGCGAAGCCTAGAGCTATGCCAGGCGCCGCCACGGATCCTCAACATCACTGGCCCGGAGAAGCTCTCGGTCAGACAGGTGGCAGAGTTCTTCGCCGCGCGCTGGAACAAGGAAGCCAGACTGGAGGGAGCTGAAGGTCCCAGCGCGCTGCTGAGCGATTCAACTTTGAGCCGCTCGTTGCTAGGCGAACCTGAAGTACCCGCAAGCCAGTTGCTGGAGTGGGTGGCCCATTGGGTTGAGCTAGAGGGCAGCTATCTGGGCAAGCCAACCAAGTACGAAGTAGCTGACGGAAAGTTTTGAGCTCTCTTGAAATCGTCCTCGTCGTCGTCCTCGTGCTCGTCCTCGACGAATGCCGGCTACGACGACAAGAACGAGGACGAGGAATCCTTGTCATAGGTCGTGTTGCCGCCGCAAGCGGCATGAAGAGCTTTCTTGAAGTCGTCCTCGTCGTCATCCTCGCACTCGTCCTCGCAGAAAAGCCGAGGACGAGGAATTTCACCGGTCGTGCCGGGCACTGCGGGATGCGAAACTCCCGGGAAAAAGGGACTCATCCGTGCTAACTATTCAATTGATTCGCGAAACCTTGCTTTCGGGCTGCGTCATTCCGGCGCATCCGCTGGCCCTTAACGAAAATCGCAGGCTGGACGAACGGCGGCAGACCGCGCTGACCCGCTATTACTGCGATGCGGGCGCAGGCGGCGTGGCGGTGGGGGTTCACACCACGCAGTTTGCCATTCACGACGCGAAAACCGGCTTGCTTGAGCCGGTGCTGCGGCTCGCTGCCGATGCCGTTCGAGCGTGTGAGCACAAGACGGGGCGAACCCTCATTAAGGTAGCGGGCATCTGCGGTCTGACGGATCAGGCCTTGCGCGAGGCGGGGCTAGCGCGCGAGCTGGGCTATGATGCTGGCCTGGTCAGCCTTTCGGCGCTGCGTGCTGCTTCGACGCCCGAGATTTTGGAACATTGCCGGATGATTGCAGACGTTCTTCCGGTGTTTGGGTTTTATCTGCAACCAGCTGTCGGCGGGCGGTTGTTAGACTATGACTTCTGGCGCGGCTTTCTCGAGATTGGCAACGTCGTAGCTATCAAGATCGCGCCGTTCAATCGCTATCACACGCTGGATGTTGTGCGGGCCCTGGCGGCCAGCGGCCGGCCTGGCGAGGTGGCGCTGTACACGGGCAATGACGACAACATCATTGGCGACCTGCTGGCCGATTTCCCATTGGACCCCGATTCGTCCTCGCCCCCGATTCGCTTTTCGGGCGGATTGCTGGGACAGTGGGCGGTCTGGACAGGGCGGGCGGTGGAGTTGCTAGAAGCCGTGAGCCAGTGCCGTGATCAGGCGCACGGCAAAGCTTTGGAGCTGCTTGCATTGTCGAACCAGTTGACCGACGCGAATGCGGCTCTATTTGATGTGCGTCATGCGTTTGCCGGCTGCATCGCTGGGTTGCACGAGATTCTTCGCCGCCAGGGACTGCTCGAAGGGCGCTGGTGCCTCGACCCTCACGAAGAGCTGTCTCCGGGGCAGATGGAAGAGATTGACCGCGTTTGCAAGAGCTATCCACACCTGCAGGATGATGCGTTTGTTCAGAGGCGCCTCGACCAGTGGCTAAGCTAACCAAAGCTGCGAACGGCGGCAGGGCGGCGAAAGTCCCGCAGCTCTTGATCGAAGAGAGGCGCCGCAAGATTCTCGAAATGCTGAGCGCTCAGGAACGCGTCACCGTCGGCGGTCTTGTGGAGGCATTCGGTATTTCTGCGGTCACAATTCGCGGAGACCTGGACGCATTGGATGAGCAGGGCGCGCTGGTGCGGTCGCACGGCGGCGCCGTGAAGCGGCTGAACCCGCTACAAGATTATCCACTTCAGGTGAAAGAGACTCTTCACCATGCGGCTAAAGTCCGCATCGCTCAGGCGGCTGCGCGCCTGATCCGTGTAGATCAAAGGATTATTTTGGATTCAGGCACGACGACGGCTGAAACCGCCCGGCAGATCAAGGGCTCGAAGCTCACAGCATTGACGGTGATCACCAACGCACTGAATATCGCCATGGAACTTGCCAATCTACCGGATGTTTCCGTCATCATGCTGGGCGGCATGCTGCGCCAGATGTCGTATTCACTGGTTGGCCCGCACGCGGAGCAGATCCTCGGCGAGTTGAATGCGGATCACGTTTTTTTGGGCGTAGATGGTCTCGACCCTGAACTGGGACTTTCGACGCCGGACGTTTTTGAAGCCAAATTGAATGCACTCATGATTCGGGTGGCGCGGCAGGCAACGGTGGTTGCCGATTCGAGCAAGCTGGGCCAGCGCAGCCTCTCGGTGATCGGCCGCGTGGAAAACGTGCATCGCGTCATCACCGACAACAAGGCCGCGCCCGACCTGGTGGAGGCGCTCCGCGCCCGCGGCGTCGAGGTTATTCTCGTCTAGGCACATTCATCACTCCTCCACAGTCCTCCGCATCACCGATGACTCATCGCTGAATTCATGTTTCTCATCCGCCAGTTCATCTTCCGGCATCTGGCCAAACAGTGGCTACGCGCCGTGGTTGCTATTCTGGGTATCGCACTCGGCGTAGCCGTGGTCGTGTCGGTCCAGATGGCTAATGCTGGCTCGCTGCGCGGTTTCGAGATGGCCATCGAAACGCTCTCGGGCAAAGCTGCGTTGGAGATCGTGGGCGCCGGGCCTGGTTTGGAAGAGATTCGGCTCTCAGGGTTGGGATGGTTGGCGGAGTATGGCCAAGTGAGCCCGGTATTGGAAGGAGAAGCAAGGTTTCAGACCAGCACCTCTGGCAGCGAGTCGCTGCGCGTGCTGGGAATCGATATTCTTTCCGACCGGTCGTTCCGCGACTACCGGCTGCTGGAATTTGACCGGCAGCAACGCGAGCCCAGCACGCGGGAATTTCTCGATCTCCTGATCGACCCGACTTCCGTCATCCTCACCGAAAAATTTGCCGTACGTTTTGGTCTCGCGGTTGGCAACCCGGTGACGTTGATTCTGGGTGACCACCTGCAGAACTTCGTCATTCGCGGTTTGCTGCGCAATGAAGGACCCGCCCGAGCCATGGACGGCAATCTGGCGGTGATGGATATTGCGGCCGCCCAGCTTGCGCTGAACCGGCTGGGCCGGCTTGATCGTCTCGAGCTGCTGCCCAACCCGGGGCCATCGCTAGAAGCCCTGCGCGATATAATCCAACGGCGGTTGCCGCCGGGCCTGCGCGTGGAGCGGCCAGCACGCCGTGGCCAGCAGGTAGAGAAGATGCTGCAGGCGTTTCATTTCAACTTGACGGCGTTGTCATACATCGCGCTGCTGGTTGGACTCTTCCTGATTTACAACACCATTTCTGTCTCTGTCATCTCCCGCCGCCAGGAGATTGGCGTGCTGCGATCACTGGGCACCGCGCGGGGAACGATTGTCGCGCTGTTTCTGGCAGAGGCGTCAGCTTTGGCTGTGGCCGGGATTCTTGCTGGGCTGCCGCTCGCCCGGCTCATGGCCTTGGGCGCGTTGCGGATTACGGCGACGACCGTCAAAACGCTGTATGTTGCTACGGCAGCCCAGGCGCCACCACTGGATGCCGGGCACTGGCTGCTGGCCTTTGGAAGCGCGCTGCCACTGGCGTTGCTGGCAGCGGCTGTTCCAGCGCTGGAGGCGTCGCACGTTCCGCCGGTGGCGGCCATGCACGGCGCCGGACAATTGGAAATCGGGCCGCGCTTTCGCTGGAAGGCGCTGTGGCTGCCATTCTGCCTGTTTGTGTCGGCGGGCATGCTCTGCTGCCTGAAGCCGGTGGGCAGTCTTCCGGTATTTGGATATGCGGCGGCTTTGGCGATTGTTCTCGGCGCGGCCTTTCTTTGCCCCAGCGTCTTGCACGCAGCGCGCTGGATTGGAGAGAAGACGGGCGCCGTGCTGCTGAAGGGCCTGCCACAGGCTTTCGTCGAATGGCGCCTGGCGATGGCCAACCTGGCAAGCTCCATACCGCGGATCGCGATCTCGGTGGCGGCGCTAGCGGTCAGCTTGTCGATGCTGGCCGCCATTGCGGTGATGATCGGCAGCTTTCGCGAAACGGTGATCTATTGGGTAGAGCAGACGCTGCGCGCCGATCTTTACCTTCGCCCAACCACGCGCTCCAACGTTTCTGTCGAAGCGACGGTTTCACCGGAGGTTGAAGAAGCTGTGCGGCGTCATCCGCAGGTGGCCGGGGTCGACCGGTTTCGCAACTTTACGCTGCCTTATGACGACGGATTGGTGACTCTAGGCGCTGGAGACTTCAGTGTTCTGCTGCAGCATGGCAAGCTGCTGATCAAAGATCCCTCCGGTAACCTGGATGTCCTGCGTAACGCGATTGGCCAGGATGCCGTGGTGGTGTCGGAAAGTTTTTCCCTGAAGCACTCCGTCAACCTTGGCGGCCACGTGACCCTAGCGATGCCTAGCGGGTCGAAGACCTTTCAGGTTGTGGCAGTTTATTACGACTATTCGAATGATCGCGGTGTCGTGGTCATGGACCAAAGCACGCTGGTCAAACATTTCGGGCCCATCGCGCCCACCAGCCTGACGATTTATCTTCGCCCTGGAGCCTCGCCGGAAGCCACTCGGGCCCAGATCCTCAAGTCGCTGGAAAGCCGCCATCGCGTGTTTATTTACACGAACAGCGCCTTGCGGGCCGAGGTGCTGCGCATCTTCGACAGCACGTTTTCCATTACCTATGCCTTAGAGTTGATCGCAATCTTCGTCGCCATTCTCGGAATTGCGAGCGCATTGTTGACGCTGATTCTCGAACGGGCCAGGGAACTGGCCATTCTGCGCATGATCGGCGCGGACCAGGGGCAGGTGCGACGGATGGTTGTGGCTGAGGCCCTGATGCTGGGCGGCGTGAGCCAATGCATTGGCCTGGGCGTGGGCCTGCTGTTGTCTCTAGTCTTGATCTATGTGATCAACGTGCAAAGCTTCGGCTGGACCATTCAGTTTCACTTGCCGGTGGGTTTTCTTGCGCAGTCGTCGCTACTCATTCTGATCGCTGCAGGTTTGGCGGGCTTATATCCAGCGCGGTGCGCTGCCAGGATGCGGGCCGTGGAGGCGCTGCTGGAGGAGTGAGGAAGTGCGAAGGACGAAGGTCGAGTGTTCGAAGTGCGAAGGATTGAGGAAAGATCGAAGATAGAAGATAGAGGGTGAGATCGACGGCCTCACAGATCTGAAGTTCAAAGAGCGCCAAATCACGAATCTGAAATGTCACATTTCAAATGACTTCGAATCTCAATCTCATGCTCCATGAATCTCAGATGGCAGATCTCATCCTCCATCCTCAAGTTTCTGCAACTTCAATTTCCGTATGAAGCTAACCTTTATCCGCGCTCATCTGCGTTCATCTGCGGCGATTCTTTTTCTTTGTTTGGTTGCTGGCTGCGCCTTGGCCGATGGTACCTGGCGGCAGGCGTTGCCAGGATTTGTCTTTGAGTTTCCCCGCGACCATGCTAGCCATCCCGATTACAAGATTGAGTGGTGGTATTACACCGGTAATCTGGCCAGCCGCGAAGGACGGCGCTTTGGCTACCAGCTCACCTTCTTTCGCGTTGGCGTGGAGCCGCAGCCAAAGAATCCGTCGCGCTGGGCTGTCCGTGATTTGTTTATGGCCCACTTTGCCGTTACCGATATCAGCGGCCAGAAATATTTCTTTTTTGATCGCATGAATCGCGCTGGCATCGGATGGGCTGGCGCTGAGAGCAGCCACTATCGGGTCTGGAATCAGGATTGGGAAGCGCGGTTATTCACGGACGGCCGGCATGAGTTGAACGCCTCAGACAGCGGCCTGAAGTTGACGCTCGTGCTTTCGGAAGGGAAGCGTCCCGTCATGCACGGTGTGCGTGGCATCAGCCAGAAGGGAAGCGAAGCGGGGAATGCATCTCACTACTATTCGCTCACGCGAATGCCGACGCAGGGAACGCTGGCGCTTGACGGTCAGATCCACACCGTAGAAGGCCAGAGCTGGATGGACCATGAGTTCGGCACCAGCTTTCTGGGGAAGGAGCAAAAGGGGTGGGACTGGTTCTCTATCCAGTTGGAAGACGGCTCCGACCTGATGCTGTTCCAACTCCGCCGCTCGGACGGTTCCATCGACCGGCACTCCAGCGGCACGTGGGTCGGGAGCAGCGGCGAGAGCAGAAGCTTGGAAGCCCGTGAGTTCTTCTTGAAGCCTGGAGCAATCTGGCGTTCTACCACCAGCGGCGCGCGCTACCCGCTCTTTTGGGAAGTCAACGTACCCAGCCGGGGTTTGAAACTTGCTGTGCGGGCGGTTCTGCCGCACCAGGAGCTTCACACGGAAAAATCCACGGGCGTGACCTACTGGGAAGGCGCGATTGAGGTCCGTGGAACGCACAACGGAAAACCCGCGCAGGGGAGAGGCTATCTGGAAATGACGGGGTATGCAGGGCAGTCCATCAGTGAGAAGTTCCGCTGAGTGGTGTCCTCTATCGGATTCCCCTCACTCCAGCCTCTGGAGCTGTGAAAAAACTCCAGGCACCGAGCGGCTTTGCCGCCCGATGTGCGGAAAGGCTCTGCCTTTCCGCATGAGTCGCCGCACATCGGGCGGCAGAGCCGCGCCAAAACCGCCATTTTTTCACAGCTCCCCTCTCCCGCGTTGAGGAAGCCGCTCTCCCACTCAGAACTTCCTCTATCTTTTCGCCCCAGGCGCGTGCCGCTCCAGAAATCGCCATTCAATGCCATTCTTCCTGAGATCGTCGAGGCTAGCACTCTCAAATAGCCGCACTCAAGCCAACGGTGAATCTTCTAGACACAAGGTCCCGTCAAAGTCGTGAGCCCTCCCTTACGGTCGGGCTACTGAACAGGTCGGAGGCTCAAGTCAGTAGCCCGCGCGTCAGCAAGGGCTCTGTCGCAACTCAACGATTTACGCGGCTTTGACGGGACCCTGCTTCTAAACATCCAGCACCTCAATACCCACCGGTCTGCCCATACCCTCCATCATCTGCGTAATTGCTCGCATCAGCAGCCCGCAATCGGCGCCAACGGAGATCATTTGAAAATTCTGCGCCAGCCTCATTCTCCCGTTCTCCGGGCCGGTAGCCATGATTCCGCAGGGGACTCCTGCCGCTCGAATCCGCTCTTTGATGCGAAGAATCTCCTCGGCAACTCCAGCACCTTCCCATTCGCCTGGAAAACCTGCAGAGGCCGAGAAGTCTGCTGGGCCGAAGAAGAAGGCATCGACGTCAGGCACCGAAAGAATGGTGCCAATGTTCTTGCCAGCCTCCACTCTTTCGATGATGGGTATGACCAGCGTGTCCTGGTTGGCCGTTCGCGCCCGGTGCAAAGCTTTGCCCCAAAAGGTGGATCGCTCAGCACCGACTCCCCGCACACCACGAGGCGGATATTTAGCAAAGCGCACAGCCTGCTCCACTTCTTCAGCCGTGCACACCTGGGGGACGATGACGCCGTGGGCGCCAAGGTCCAGCACACGTTTGATAACCCCCTGCTCAATCTCCTGGACTCGCACCAGAGCCGCTGTGGCACTGCGGTTCGCCGCAGCCAGGTGACCTGACACTTCCCGAAAATCGAGATTGCCGTGTTCCGTGTCGATGCAAACCCAATCTAGGCCAAGATGAACAGCAATCTCAATAACGGCAGAAGCCTCGAGCGTGATCCAGAGGCCAAAGGCTGGTTGTCCGTTGCGCAGTTTTTCCTTCAATCGCTGACCTGGGTTCTGCGGCTGGTTCATCGGTTTCTCCTGAGATCGTCCTCGTGCTCGTTCTCGAAACGCGGAGTACGAGCACGAACCAGAGCGACGAAGCATTCATCCGTGTGGCGCCAGCCCAAAGTCAATTGGCGCCAGGCAAACGCCGGCCACTACATCCGAAAGCAAGTCATCGGTGGATCAATCTCGCCGGCATCCATCGGCGCACAGAATTAATGAGGAACAGACGATCCGCTCGGTTCAGTTCTTCCTTCGAGATCACCCGCTCGCGAATCATTCCCTGCGCCAGCAGCTCTTCCCGAAACGTCCCAGCCAGCAACCCTGAGTTGCGCGGCGGAGTCCATCGTTCCTCACCGGTTTCCACAACCACGTTCGCGATGCTGGACTCGGTCACTTCGCCGCGTTCGTTCCAGAAGATCAAATCGTCACAATCCGGGCGCGTTCGCACCGGCTGCTCGTAGAAGGATCGGTGCGTCGTCTTGTGGTACAGGAAACGGCTGCCCGAGTCGAGCGGACCGGGTGCCAGAGCAACGCGCCAGACCTGTTTTGTTTCTGGGATCAGACGCGCGGCTTCGCTCTGAAGTTCGCCCACGCGGGATGCCAGCAGGCGAACTTTCCACACCCCTTGCGGATGCGCTGCCCGGATCGCCTCCAGCGCGGCCCGCACGGCAGCCTCATCCCAGATGAAGTCAAAAAACGCTGCCGATTCCCTCATCCGGTCGGAGTGCCGGTCGGACAGAAAGTAGGCTCCTTCCTCCAGCCGCAGCGTCTCGAGCAATTGAAAAGTCGGCGGGGGCTCCGTGAGGAAGCGCGCTTTGGTTAGACATTCGGCATACTCGTCTTCGGCCGTGGAGTCGCAGGTAATTCCCCCTCCTACGCCAAACACGGCCCGGCCGGCCTTGGTGTCGAGCACCAGCGTGCGAATGGCCACGCTGAAGGTGCAATCGCCACCTGGGCGGACAAAGCCAATCGTTCCGGTGTAAACATTGCGTGGATAACGCTCCAGGCTGTGAATCATCTTCATGGCGCTGATCTTGGGTGCGCCAGTCACAGATCCGCACGGAAACAGTGCGCGAAAAAGATCCACAAGCCGTGATTCCGGACGGCAGACCGATTCAATCGTCGAGGTCATCTGAAACAGCGTCTCATAACGCTCAACCTCGAAAAGTCGCGGGACGCACACCGTGCCTGGCACGGAGACTCTTCCCAAGTCGTTCCGCAGCAGGTCGACAATCATCAGGTTTTCAGCACGGTTCTTGGCAGAGCCTTCAAGCTGTTTCCGTTGCGCCTGATCTTCTGCCGCCCAGCGTCCGCGGCGCGCTGTGCCCTTCATCGGCCGCGCTCTCAAAACCGAACCCTGCCGCTCAAAAAACAGCTCCGGCGAAAAAGACAACAGCCGGTAGCGCCCCAAATCCAGCCAAGCAGAGTAGCCTGCGCCCTGGGCGGCGCCCAGAGCACGATAGTAGGCCCACGCATCCCCTTCAAACCGGCATTCGAGCGGAAAGGTGTAGTTCACCTGGTAGCAGTCGCCCCGCGTAATGGCAGCCCGGATGGCGGCAATCGCTGCAGCGTACTCGCTCCGCGGGATCAAAGGATTCCAGTCCGGTTTCAAGAGGCCGCCAGACCTGAAGCTGGGGGTTTGCGCGGAAGGCTCGCGAAAAAGTGCAAGCCAGCCGACAGGAAAGTCTCCCGGTGGGTGAACCTCCATTACAGAATCGAAGGCAGGAGCGGCTTCGTAGCTGAGCATCAGCGCTGCCCAAAGACCCTCTTGCGCGGCTCGTTCGGCTTCTCGGAGCAAGGGCAGGACTTCATCGAGCTTCTGCGCGACGTGAACGGCCAGCGGACTCTCAAAGGCGCAGGACCAGCCAATGCGGAGCGGATCGAAACACTCGAAGACGGCTGTGCCGAGAGGTGCCATGAAGTGGGAGCTGAAGGTAGCGGCGTGCGGCGCTCAACTAATGATGCTTTCGAGCATACTTCATACACCGCTATTGGATAACATCAGGCTAAGGGCGTTGACAATCTCCACCAGCCTAGGGTGAGAGGTTTCAAAACCCTGCACTGAGGCCGTCAATCCTTCCAGAGAAAGTTTCAAGAGTTGTGGATCCCGTTCCTGCCGAGTGGCTTCGTGGGTGGAAACTTCGGTGAAGGCTGTAATACTCTGTGCTTGTTCGGAGTGTGTCTTGGAGAGTTCTCCGATTTCAGTCTTCAGGGTGGACAGGAGGCCAAGCAATTCTGTCCGCTGTTCCTCTTTGAGCGCGCCCGCCTTTCCAAGCCTAGCCTCGATCTTTGCCAGCGTGTCCTGAATCATTTTGCGTCCTCTGGAGCCAAGAAAATCGATCAGTCAAGTGGCGCTCGAGCCGTGTTGCAGCCCTCATTATAATCCAACTTCACTCTCGCTCTATCGGAACCGGCAGCGGAAAGTCAAGTCCCTAGCACCGCGGGTCGCAAAGATTCCTATTCGTTAGGCGTTTTGGAGTTGGGGAAACTCAGCGGAATTGCTAGAGATCTTCAGGCCTTAGTCCAGACAGCCTAGAAATCCTTGCCAACATTCGAGGACCTATCTCTTCACTGTCATGGAAAGCAAACACCATGTCAGGCCAACCCACACGTTCGAGCGTCCGGTGAGAACCGGACTCGCGTTTGATCGTCCAACCAATACGAAGAAGCGCCGCTAGAACTCGTTTGGCTCTTGTCGAGGGCCATTGAGTCATGCAGCGCTGAAGGTGACGTGTACAAGATCAGAGCTTGCTTCGTTACGCTCGAGCTGCTCAGCAAGAACCCGCAAAGCGAGAGCCTGCCCTTTAGCAATTGCCTCTTGTCGGGTCTGACCGTAGACCAGTGCTCCCCGCAGTTCTGGGACTTCCGCTATCCAGCTACCATCCGTTTCTTGCTCAAGCTCGATGGTGAAGTTCATGCCGAGTCTCCAACCCAACTGATGTCTAATCTTTGCCACTAGGATATCACGGATACCAGCTGCCTGCAGAAGCCTAACGTCCGCGTTGAGGTTCTTCCTCTGGCCTTCGGCCAGAGTCTGGAGTTTCTCAGAGGTGTGAATGATTCAGTAGCCCGACCGTAAGGGAGGGCGTCACCCAGGCGTCACCCTCGCGCCAAGATGCCCTCCCTTACGGTCGGGCTACTGATCTAGCAAGCCTCCGGCTTGCCCTGGAGACTGGACATTTTTTCCGGTCTTTCGCACGGCTTTTCGGTTGTTGTGAGCGCGGTGTGTGTAGAGCCGTAACCAAACAAGCGTTTCGCTGGCGGAACGCACTGACTCGAGACGAAGCGTGGGTTTGACGCAGCCACCCTGGGAGCGCGGGC
>JAKEER010000481.1 GCA_022616615.1 Acidobacteriota bacterium | reverse complement strand
GTTTTTATCCCCCTATACTTTTCTTATTTGCCCTGTAATTCTTGAAAGTAAAACTACCTTTTTATATGGGGTGTCTGGTGGCGGGGTTTATGGGGTGAAGGGGTTAAGGGGTGAAGGGGTGATGGGGTGAAGGGGTGAAGGGGTGAAGGGGTGAAGAGTAAGGGTAAGAAAAGCAATGCCAAGGTTTGAATGACGAAGTGCGAATGTCGTATTCGGCAATCGCGCTTCGAGCTTCGCGGTGACGTCGCGGGCTTTACGAGTGTGCTTTCTCTCCTTTTTTCTCGCGCTGTTCGCGCAGAACCGCTTTCCGACTGAGTTTGATCTTTTGTCCATCGATGCCGATCACCTTGACGAGGAGTTGATCGCCTTCCTTCAGTTCATCCTTGATGTCGCGGATGCGGTGTTCGGCCACTTCGCTGATGTGCAACAGGCCATCGGTGCCGGGGAAGATCTCGACGAAAGCACCGAAATCTGCCAGCCGAACCACCTTGCCAAGATAGATCTTGCCCATTTCGGCTTCGGCCGTAATGTCTTTGATCATCTGGATGGCTTTGTTGGCCGAGGCTTCGTCGGCTGAGGCCACGTTCACTTTGCCGTCATCGGATACATCGATCTTGACGCCGGTCTGCTCAATGATGGAGCGGATGACCTTCCCGCCGGGTCCGATGACGTCGCGGATCTTGTCGGTGCTGATCTTGAGCGTATGAATTCGGGGGGCGTAACGCGAGGTGTTACTGCGTGAGGCGGAAATTGTCTCCAGCATCTTGTCCAGGATAAACAGCCGCCCGCGAAGAGCCTGATCGAGGGCTTCCGTCATAATCCCCATCGTCAGCCCACCGATCTTGATATCCATTTGCAAAGCGGTGATGCCCTCGCGGGTGCCAGCGACCTTAAAATCCATGTCACCGTAGTGATCCTCCGCTCCGGCAATGTCGGTCAGGATGGCGTACTTGTCCCGCTCCTTCACCAAGCCCATTGCGACACCCGCCACGGGTGACTTGATGGGCACACCAGCGTCCATCAAAGACAAAACGCCGCCGCAAACCGAGGCCATGGAAGAAGACCCGTTTGACTCCAGAATGTCTGACACCACGCGGATGGTGTAGGGGAATTTGTCCTCCCCGGGGATGATCGGCAGGATAGCGCGCTCGGCCAAGGCCCCGTGTCCCACCTCGCGCCGGCCAGGGCCGCGCATAAACCCGACTTCACCCACGCTGAACGGCGGGAAGTTGTAATGCAGCAGGAAGCGCTTGGACGACTCGCCTTCCATGATGTCGATCTTCTGCGCATCGTCAGAAGTACCCAGCGTAGTGGCCACCAGAGCCTGAGTCTCGCCGCGTTGGAACAAAGCTGAACCGTGAGTGCGCGGCAGCAGCCCCACTTCGCAGGTGATAGGCCGGACCTGGTCAAAGGCTCGGCCGTCCGGCCGGCGGCGCTTGTCAAGGATGTCTTCGCGGAAGACTTTTTCCTTCAGCGTGTCAAAAATAGCGCCGGCTTCCGACCGCAGGTCTGCCGGCTCCTCAGGGTAGGAACTCACCAGCTTCTCCTTGAGCGCGTCGACCAGATCGTAGCTTTCAATCTTCGGGTGTTTCTGCATATCGAGAGCATCGCGCAAGTCAGCCGAGATCTTCGCGGCAATCTCGTCAACCAGCTTCTGATTCGCCGCTGGAACAGCCACTTCGCGTTTCTGAATCTTGAGCTGGGCGGCCAGATCCCTCTGCAGCGCCACCAGTTTCTTGATCTCGGCATGACCCAAAGACAGAGCCTCGACCATGATCTTCTCAGAAATTTCCTGCGCACCTGCTTCGACCATCACGATGGCGTCTTCGCTTCCGGCAATGATGAGGTTTAGCCGGCTCTTCTTGAGGTCGTCGCTGGTGGGATTGATCACCAGTTGATCGTTGACATATCCGACGCGGACCGCGGCAATCGGCGTGTGGAAGGGAATGTTGGAGAGTGTGAGTGCGGCGGAGGCCCCTGTGATGCTCAGAATATCGGGATCGTTCTCGCCATCGGCGGAAAGCACTAATGCGATCACCTGCGTATCACAATAGAAGCCTGCCGGAAAGAGCGGCCGGATGGGGCGGTCAATCAAGCGGCTGGTCAGGACTTCCTTCTCGCTGGGTTTGCCCTCGCGCTTGAAAAAGCCTCCCGGAATTCGTCCTGCGGCATAATAGTTTTCCCGATAGTCCACGGTCAGAGGAAAGAAATCCGTATTTTCTCGCGGTTTCTTGTTGGAACAAGCCGAGACAAGAACAAGCGTATCTCCGTATCGCACCTGGACGGCGCCGTGCGCCTGTTTGGCAAGTTTTCCAGTTTCAATGGAGAGCTCGCGGCCTCCGAGGGTGATGCTGGCTGTGTGTATCATTGTGAACCTTCCTTGTTCGCGAAATAAGAGCAACCGCCAAGAAGTGCAGGCTTAAAGGGTCTTCGCGCACCCTTCTGCATCAGACCTTACTGGCAGCAATAAAAATAGCGACCCTTTGGTTTCTCCGGAAACCGCCCAGGTCGCTTTGGTTTTGAGAAATGGGTTATGACTAAAATTGAAGGAACTATTTTCGTATTCCAAGCCGCTGAATCAGCCCGCGATAGCGCTCCACGTCCTTTGCTTTAACGTAATCCAGGAGCCGGCGCCGGTGGCCCACCATTTTGAGGAGGCCCCGCCGAGAGGCATGATCCTTCTTGTGAGTCTTGAAGTGTTCCGTCAGGTAGTTGATGCGCTCGCTTAGCAAAGCGATCTGAACTTCGGGTGAGCCCGTGTCCGTAGGATGAACCCGATACTGGCTGATCACTGAAGTTTTGAATTCGCTAGTAAAAACCATGCCACTGCGCTCCTCTAAGTCAAATCCCTTGAAAAAGCGAGCCGGACTGTAGCACAAGCGTCAAAGGCTTGTAAAGGAGTTTAAGCCACAGGAGCCACAGGTAGTCCTGTATTGCACGGCAGATCGTTTGGCGCACCCATCTTCAGATCCTCACCGAGTCGGCGAACTGACGAAGGCCCCAGCCCAAGATTTCTTGGACTGCTATCCGGTGGACAAGAGCCTCTTGAATTCCGGTCTCATCGACGCACCCGAATGTGCTGATAACATCGGAATGGGCTACACGAGACTGAGCAAGCTCCGCACGTATTCAGTTCCAATCTCTCCCTCATGCCATGATCTCTGGAGAACAAGCCCCATCCACGGAAGCAACGCTAGGAGGTCTGGCTCTCTCCTTGATACTGACCGTCGCTTTTGCCGCTGACTCTCCATTTCCGCTCCGCGGCGCCCGGCGTCTTCTCCCAGCCGCTGCAGTTCTGCCATCTTAGCTTTCAGCTCATTCATGGTCCCTTGCGAGGCTTCATCCGGCGCCTCACTCTTTACCTCCCAAGGCTAGCGAGGCTTGACGATGCGTGAAATACATCATGAGATCAGAGCCCTTTCGCCAGCAGGCTCGCGAGGCCCGCGGGACGCCCTGAAAGGAGTGGCTGAGCGAACTTGCAACAACGGATGCGCCACTCTCCCTCGCCACACCCGAGCTTGCAGGGCGCCTTCTCATCTGTGATGATACCCGCGACAACTGGTGCATGCAGACGGGTCTGGAAAAAATATCTGGTCTGCACACCCGGCATTTGATGAACACACTGCCACAATCTTCCGCTCTCCGAATCGCCGTCGTCGGCGGAGGCATTTCCGGTCTCGCCGCTGCGAACCGAATTCTAGAGGAGCGCGCGCGGCTCAATCGAACGGTCGAGTTAAAGCTGCTGGAGGCAAGCAGCCGGCTGGGCGGCGTCGTTCACACGATCGAGCGCGACGGTTTCGTGATGGAGGGAGGGCCCGATTCCTTCATCTCGGAGAAGCCCTGGGCCCTGTCACTTTGCCGGCGTCTGGGCTTGGAACCGAACCTCATCAGCACCGGCGAGAGCCAGCGCCGGAGTTTCATTGTTCGCCAGGGCAAGCTGCAGTCGGTTCCCGACGGTTTTTACCTCGTGGCGCCCACTCGCATCTGGCCGATGATCACGACGCCGATTTTCAGTTGGCCCGGCAAACTCCGCATGTCGGCAGACTTGTTTCTGCCCAGGAGAAAGCTTCAATCCGCGAATGAGGACGAAAGCCTGGCCAGCTTTGTGCGCCGGCGGTTGGGCCGGGAAGCGCTGGAGCGCATGGCACAGCCGATGATTGGCGGTATCTACACCGCGGACCCCGAAGAGCTCAGTCTGCGGGCCACGATGCCTCGCTTTCTCGAAATGGAACAGGAGCATCGTAGCTTGATTCTAGCAATGTGGCGCCAGCGCCAGAAAATGTTGCAGTCGCAGAGTTCTGGGCCGCGTTATGGTCTGTTCATCTCGCTGGACCAGGGAATGTCCCGCCTGGTGCAGGCGCTCCGCAAAAAGCTGCCAGCGAGCTCCATTCACCTCAGCTCGCAAGTCTCGGCTTTGCGATGGAGTCCCTCTGCAGGCCATTGGATTCTGGACCTGAGAAACGGGGCTCCACTCCAGGCAGATGCGGTTTGCCTGGCACTTGCGGCCTTCCAGTCGGCGAACCTTCTGGAAGGTTTCGACACCCAGCTGGCAACAGAGTTACGAAGCATTCGCTATGCCTCAACGGCGACTGTCAATCTCGCGTATTCCCTGGAAGACATTCCCCGCGTCCTGGAAGGGTTTGGGTTCGTGGTGCCTGCCATTGAAAAGCGCGAAATCCTGGCGTGCACGTTTTCCCACATGAAATTTCCAGGGCGGGCGCCGCAAAACCACGCGCTTTTCCGAGCCTTCATGGGTGGATCGCTCCAACCCAGAGCCTTCGACTACGACGAGGGAGAAATGATCCGGATTGTTCGTCAGAACCTTCGTGAACTGCTCGGCATCGAGAAAGCGCCGCTGTTCGCCCTGGTCGAACGCCATGTCCAGGCCATGGCCCAGTACCGGGTGGGACATCTGGACCTGGTGGCAGACATCGAGGCCAACCTGAAAAAGCATTCCACACTACAGCTTGCCGGCAACGGCTTCACCGGGATCGGGATTCCTGACTGCATTCGCCGTGGCGAGGAATGCGCCGGGCGTCTCCTGGAGGCGCTGGAGGCGACCTCTCCCCAAGGTTCGCGGCGACTGGCGTAGCCCAGCTGTCTAACTGACTTCCTCGAGAGTGCGTCGGATACCAGATTCTCTTGAATGTGGGAGTTGGCCTCCGGACGACCGGAGCGTTCCGCGACGCAGCGATCGCCGCCCGGAGGCCGGCTCCCACGCTCAATTGTTGAATCAGGCATTCCGTATGAGCGCGGGTTGGTATCGTGCGAATTGCTACAAACGAAACCGGCGCACGCAAATGAGAAACAGGCCCGCGCAAACGAGGTTCAGCAACTGGTAGAGCAATGGGGGCAGGCGCAATGGAGCAATGGGATTGTAAAGGACGGCGATGACAATCCAAGTCATCATCCACTGTTGCGAGCGGATTTCCTGAGCCCGGACTACCATGAACGCCGCTGTAATTCCAACGAGGTAGGTCAAGAGCAGGTAATAGCCGGCCGGCCAAACGGGAAGGAGGGAAAGGGCAAGCAACAGCGCGGCCGCCGAAGCCGCGAGACGCGGGATGGAAGGCTTCATTAGATTCCTTTCAACGGGTGCCACTTCAAGAGACATGAATGACGCCCCTCACAGAAGACTCGCTCGACCTCGTTCCCGGCACCCGCCATGGACTTGCACGACGCTAAGCTTCGGCTGGTTCGTCACAGCAGGTTTTTCATCACGAAACGTCTCCCGGTAGCCCACGGTCTGGATTCCCGTGTTCGCGGGAATGACTCAAATGATGGCAGTTTCCACTCACCGTTATTCCGGGCAAACGTAGCGCGACCCGGAATCCAGTCTTGGCGCTGTTGGTAACGAAGGCTAATGCCTCACACAAACGCATCCGAATCGTTTAGAGTTGCGTTAGAATGCGCTTTCTCGCCACGAGGCTGTTCCCGCAAGTTGTCTCGCAGTTCTCCGGGCGCGCCTGCCAGTTGAGAAACTTATCGTGTTAACCCAAGACCTTGTCAACCAATTTGGTCGCCAGACGATTCTGGTTGCTGGCGATACCTACGTCGATCGCGAGATCTACGGAGAAGTTCTGCGTCTGGCCCCGGAGGCGCCGGTCCCCGTCGTTAAGGTGAAATCCAAGCGATCGGTTCCTGGAGGCGCGGCGAACGTTGCGAAGAACATCGCGCTGCTCGGAGGCAAGGTCATTTTGTGCGGCAATTTCGCCGAAGATGCGGTTTCGCGCGAACTCTGGCAAGGATTGCCTTCAGAAAACGTTGGCTGTCTGACCGCATGCCCCGGCCTGGATTTCCCCTTGCCTGAGCGGTACCGGATTTTTGCTGCCAACCAGCAGCTACTTCAGATGTGGGGCAGACCTGGCAACGCCAAGGGAGTTCCACTGCCCCAGTCTTTCATGGAGCTGGCGAGCACCGGGGAAACGAGGGCTCAGGTTCTGGTGGTTTACGACCAGGGTTATGGAGCCGTTGATGCTGACCTGCTACGTGCGATTGACGACCTAAGGGGACACTCGTCGATCAAGGTTGTCATCGATGCGCACCCGGAACACGTTTCCTGGTATGGCGCGGCAGAGCTCTTCACTTTCAACGCTGAAGAAAGTCTTGAGGCAGCGCGAAGGCTCGGCGCCCCCGTTGAAACGGTGAAAGAGGCTGGACAGGTTCTATCGGAGAAGCTGGGTTCTGACATTCTCATTACTCAGGGCGGTGAGGGTATGGCTGTGTTTGAACGCTCCTCCGTGCCCCAGCGGATTCCTGCCAGCCGTGTTCCGCTAGCTGATCGGGCCGGCGCAGGCGACAGCAGCACGGCTGTGGTGGCGCTGTGTCTGGCTGCTGGCGCGCCCCTGCGACAAGCTGCGGAGCTGGCCAACAAGGCAGCAGGGGTCGTGGTCGCCAAGCCCGGCATTGCCTACGTTTCGCCCGAAGAACTCATGAATCTCTTTCACGAGGAGATCAGCCACCTGCTGCTGGAAAGCGTCGACGTCAAACAGCGCTTGCTGCGGGAGCAACTGCCAGCCATCGAGAGCGTCGTGAGGACGATCGTAGGCGCTTATCGCGAGGGCAAGACCGTCTATGCCTTCGGCAACGGCGGCAGCGCCGCTGATGCCAACCACTTCATCACCGAGCTGGTTGGCCGTTTCATCATCGAGCGCAAGGCTCTGCCGGCGCTGTCGTTTTCGACCAATGAAATCCTGATGACCTCCATAGCAAACGACTACGGCTACGAGAATACCTTTGCCCGGCAGGTCGATGCGTTTGTCCGGCAAGGAGATCTGGTGGTGGCCTTTTCCACCAGCGGAAAATCACGGAATGTCGTCATCGCTTTGGAACTAGCGCGGCGCAAGGGAGCCACGACGATCGGGTTCACTGGAAACGCGGCGGGCGAGTTTCCCGGCTTATGTGACATTTGCATTCGCGTCCCGTCCGACAACACGCCGCGCATCCAGGAATCTCACGTGGCCGTCGTGCACATCATTTGCGAGCTGCTGGAGAAGGAACTCGCGCAGGGGTAAGAACCGTGACGTATATGCCTGCCGTCCACGGAGCTCCGGACGAGCGCCACCTGCCGTATCCAGCAGAAGCAGTACCAGGCGCCACCCCATAGGTGTTAAGTTAAGAAGAGCTGAAATGAGCCAAAATGCTCTCCAGATCAGGGTCTCCGGCTTTCGATTTCTGAATTTGGCTCTCTCAAGAAAAACCACTTCTCGAATCGACTTAAGTCGCTGAGAATGAACAGCGTGGAGGCTAAAATCGACGTCCTTAACTTAACAGCTATGGGCGCCACCCCCGCGTCGCTACTTCCCCTCCTCCTCCAAGGAGGAGGGCTTTGGCGTCCTGCACTTCAACTTGTGCGGAAGAGGCCGGGTTGAAAGTTCACAAGGACAGACAGGCCGAGATCATTCGTGCTTTCTCCGGCGTCGAAGTGCTCGTCGTTGGCGACCTCGTGCTGGACACTTATCTGGAGTGCCGTGCCCTGGGAGTTGCCAACGAAGCCCCCGTGCCGCTCGTCGAGATTCAGAGACAGATACACGCTCTGGGCGGCGCCGGAAATGTTGCCGCCAACCTCGCCTGCTTGGGTGTCCAGACCCGGCTCGTGGCGCCTTCGGGAGAGGATCGAGAAGCTGCACAACTGCAGCGGCTTCTTGGTGAAGCGGGGGTCGACCTTCACCCCTTGGTGCTCCGGCGGCCAACTCCGCACAAGACGCGAATTCTTTCCGGTCTTCATTACCATCTGCGCCTGGACGAAGAAGAAACGGCGCCGCTAAGCGATGAGGAGACAGCCGCACTCGAAGAAGTCATCCGAAAGCAGTGGAGCAAGGCTTCTGCGCTGCTGGTATCCGACTACGACAAGGGGACGTTGACGCCTTCTCTGGCGCAGCGGCTCGAGTCTGCAGCTCAGCGCGCCGGCGTGCCCATTTTTGCGGATCTCAAGCCAAGAAACGCTGTCTACTGGAACAGCCTCAGTCTGATCACGCCGAATCTTTTGGAAGCGCGCGACCTTTTCGTCCGATTCCAGCCTGAAAGCCCGGTGCCTGACGAAGCTGCCGAGCTGGCTTCATGCTTGAGCCGGCAATTGTCCAGCCGGGTAGTCTTGAAGATGTCGGAACAGGGTTTGCTGGCTGTGAGTCCTGGCGGCGAAGTGTCCCGCTTCGAAGCGCTATGCCAGCGTCCGGTGAACGTTTCCGGCGCGGGTGATACGGTTTTCGCGACGCTATGCGCGGCGCTGGCGGTCGGCGCAGAACTCGAGGAAGCCGCGGTCCTGGCCAATGTGGCAGCTTCGCTGGCGGTCATGCGGGAGATCACGCACGCGGTTTCTGCGGAAGAATTGCTGGAGGCAGTCGGCAAGTAGACCCTGGGGGAGCGCGGACGACCTCGTCCGCTCCGGCTGTTGGGGGCAGCGTC
>JAKEER010000480.1 GCA_022616615.1 Acidobacteriota bacterium | reverse complement strand
TACTGGCAGGGCGTCAGAGAGATCGTCGAAAGCAAAGTGGAATTCATGGGTCGCGTTCACCAGGGTGCCAGCGATACCGTGAATGCGCTGCTCAACTACGGCTACGGAATTCTGTATGCCCATGTCTGGGGCGCGGTGGTCAACGCCGGGCTCGAACCCTTTGCAGGCTTTCTCCATGTGGACCGCCCAGGCAAGCCTTCCTTAGTCCTGGACTTGGTTGAGGAGTTTCGGCAGCCCGTGGTGGATCGAACTGTCATTGCGTTTATCAATTTGGGCCAGCCGATTGGCATGAAAGACGGCTTGCTGGACCTGGACACGCGCAGAGCCATCGGCGAAAAGATTCTCGAAAGGCTGGCCAGTCCGGAACCATTTCGCGGGCAGCAATTTCAGGTCCGCTCGATCATTCAGATGCAGGCGCGCACGCTGGTCAGCTTCCTGCGCGGCAAATGCCAGTACAAGCCGTTCAGCTTCCGCTGGTAACCGGGGCACCGCCAGATTCAGATCACGCGGGGCAAAAGAGAGAACACTGATGGCCACGACCGGGCCGATGACGATTGAACTTAGCACTATCACCCCTGTTTGGACGGGAGGCGTTGATCAGAATTGTGGCCGTTTGCACGAGACGGGCCTGATGGGGTCGCTACGCTGGTGGTACGAGGCGTTGGTGCGGGGGCTAAACGGCTCCGCCTGCGATCCCACCGACAACAGTCCCTGTCTGGATAAGAACCACTGTATAGCCTGCGAGCTTTTTGGTTGCACTGGCTGGTCGCGGAAGTTCCGGCTACGCGTGTTGGACCAGAACAAGCAACTCATTCGAGATGCCTTGGAGCGCGACACACACTTTCAACTTCAGTTTATTGAGCTGCGTCCGATGGAAGACGCAGAGAAATGGCTTCTTGCGAAGGCCGTCGAAATCGCGGCCAAGTATGGCGCAGTGGGTGGCAAGACAACGCTCAAACCACAGAGGGATGTGCGGGGGCCCAACGACACCCTAAAGAAATTTCCACGTACCAAGCCCGGCGATGATATGGGAATCGTAAGATGGATCACCTCGAACAACGTTGCAAGGCAGTCCCGAACCGCAGCCGCGGAATATTTGCTGGACAAGGAGTGGAGGAGGGCCATAAGCCAGGAGTGGGCTAATCTGAATTGGTTCTTCTTTCGGAATGGCGCGCACTTGTCGCGCAGCCAACTGAACACCATGATGGGACGGTCGCCTGATGGCCGGCACATCCCGGACACGCATGATCAAATCAAGAGGTGGTTACGTGGTGACATCGGCGTAAGCAAAAAGATTTTTTCTTTCCATGCGGACAGCGGGCGCCTTTGGGGGTACGGGCTCAACAAAACGATGCGAGACGAAATCATCAAACGGCTTGGTAAGGAACTCGGGACTAGCGCGGACATCAAGACCGGGGAAGAGGTGATCAGTGAGCTGTGACCTGTACGTCGATTTGGGCGGGTCTACTCAGCAAGATGTGAAAGAAATTGTGGAGGGGACGTACCGTGGTGTCAAGGTCCACGACGTCGCCACGCGGGTTCGCTTGCTGACGGGAACCGCCGCCAGCGATGCAAACATAAAGGACTATGCTGTCAGCGGCGACCGGAAGAGGGGCGGTGGCTACAAGCAGCTCGTCCAAGCCAGCAACCCCGCCACGGCTCCGTTTACCACAGGACTGATCCAGGAGCAGCTAAAGCGGCTGAACGACCTTGGCCTGCTCAAACCTTCGTTTTCTCTCTTGAGCTTGCCAACGGGGAGTTGGCTACTGCAATTTGAGTTTACGCTGGCCAAATCTTGGATGAGTAAGGATGACACTCCGTTCTACGTCTCCGACAGAGTGAACCCCGTTCGCAAAGATAAAGTCTTCAAAGTGCCGGTCATGTCTGCCGCGAGTTGGAAGGGTCTGCTGCGCTGGACGGCCATGCATGTAAGGCTCGCGTTGAACAGAGACCAGCTCAAGACTGAAGACTTTGCCAGAGAACGCGTTCGACAGGCTTTACTCTTTGGAGATGAGAAGGGCGAAGAACCCGGCCAACCAAAAGACTTTGCCGCTTACCTGGATGGCCTGAACGGGGATGCGGGGCTGATCTACCGGAGGCTGGTCAAGGAGCATTTCGGGCTGAGCGCCGACGCCCAAGAGATGCCCCATCACAGCGGACGCCTGAATTTTTACCCTACATTTTTCGACCTGATTGATGTGGAGGTCATCAATCCCCATTCCCGTAAGACCAAAGCGGGGACGAACCCGATTTATCTTGAATGCGTTCCCGCCAGTGCCAAAGGCACCTTCAGCCTGCTTTACGTCCCTTTTGATCTAGTTGGCGAGTCCGAGAATGAAGTGAAAACCCAGGCGCAGGAGGATCTGGGACTTGTCGCGGAGGGCGTGAGCGCCATGATGCTGACCTACGGCTTTTCCGCCAAACGCACCAGCGGCTTCGGCACTGCCCAAGATGGAACCGAAAGCGCAAAGGTGTGGACACGAGCTAACGACCGAGGCTGGCCGCTAACTCGTTTGAGCACGCTCAGCGACGGGATGAAAAATGTCCAATTCTAAGCTGGACGTGCTCAGGCAGCACCACGACGCCCTGCTGCTGGCCGAGTTGGGGGCGTTGCTCCATGATGTCGGTAAGTTCTGCAACCTACACGTCGAAACGCACAGCGAGGGCGGTTCACGGAAATGGTCTAACGACCACGCATACAAGGCAGTTGTGGACAACCCCGGAGACGTCATCCGTGTGAGTAAGGCCGCAGCAAAAATTCCAAAACCCGATGCGCTGAACAACGTGCTGAATGCATCAAGCCCTAAAGCCTCCGATTTCCTTGCGCAAGAGTTCAAAGCCGCGCTGGAACAAAGCCTCGTTACTCTGTTTGGCCAGACCTACACGTTGGCCGAGCTGACGATGCTTGGAACACCGGGCTTCGCCACCCACCAATCTCGCGCCCAGCTCCTAGAAGGCAAAGATGGATGGCTGCCGGCTGTGCTGGGTGTCTGCCACAACGAGGCGCATCACGACAAACAGGAGCCAGCAAAAGGTGAGGGTGCACAGAGTTGGCCAACGGTTCGCGTCAGTACGGCATTCGGATTTGAGCCGGTGGCCGTTCCCGTAGAAAACTCCCAAGGCAGTTTAGATAACCGCGTGGCGCGGCTACCGACACCTGGTGGGGCGTGGGACAAGAAGAGCCTCCTCGACGAGCTCTCCTATGGTTTGGGTGAGACACGACGCCCGATCAACGAGATCACGCTCGCCGACTGGGCGGTTACGGTAGCCGCCTTGTATAAATCCACCCTGGCAACATGCGTCTTGGAAGGTCAGCAGCGTGGAATTCGCGGGTGGGCTAGCTGGAAGGAAAAGCTTATTGCCCATGACATCCGCTGGCGTCTCCTGCGTGTCAACTTTGACGTACTCGGCCTGTTTGCCAAAGCCATTAAGATCGCTGACCTACTTGCTTACCAGAACGCTGTCCAGCAAGTCTGCCAAAGCCTCAAGCAACTGGTCGAACAGGAATACCCTTTGGGCAACGAGGTTTACCGGGACACGACCGGCATCTACTTCACCTTCCCCGATCATGGCCTGCTCGCGGAACTGGCCGAAGAGGTCCGCCGCCGCGTGGAAGACATCGAGCCAGAACTTGCCCCTCGAATTGCTGTGCGCATTGCGCCTGGTAGCACAGCCACAGACCAACTCAAGAACCTGCTGCACTACCAGCGCGGCGAAGCAAAAAGAGCTCTGGTGCACGCCGTTGACGACGAAAACTACACTCCCCGCTGGGAGAGACTCTGGAACAGTGTCCAGCAAGGCAGCGAAGTCTGCCCAGTTTGCCGGCTGCGCCCGATGGGTGATGGTGAGGAAGCCTGTAAGCATTGCTTCGAGCGCCGCCAGTCTCGCATCAACTCATGGAAGGATGAACCGTTCAAGTCCATCTGGCTCGACGAGATCGCTGACCACAACAACCGCCTGGCGCTCCTTGTGGGCAAGTTCGACCTGGACGACTGGCTCTCCGGCGACTTGGTGCACACCATGCTGGTGAAGGCCGTGGAAAACAACCCATCCGCCTGCGTGTCCAAGAACCCATCGCCGGCTCGTCTGCGGCGTGTGTGGGAAACCTGCCAGCGCTTCTGGATGGAGACTATAGAAAAACAAGTTCTGGAAAACCACGAGTACTCCGAGGATAGCCACAATGTTGCCTTGCGGCGTGCGCGGCTGTTTGTTACTCCGGACTCCGCTTCGAACTGGAAAGAGAATGTCCCGTACGATGGCACTGTCAACGGCCAGCCTGTCAGCCTGGTCTGGCGGGCAACGGAAAAGCATTTCGTTACCATCGTCAATCTCCAGTTGGTAGCAGGAGCAGCCAAAACCCTGCAAGAATTACAACAATGGTCCGGGTGTGATGCAGAAGTCGGCGACCCCGATAACCCACGCAGGCGCATCCCCTTCAAGATAGAAGCAGTCACGCCAGCAACCCACTCGTGGGCGCAATACCGACCACACCTGACCCTGCTCACCTCCCCGGATCAGTTCCTTGCGCTCATCCCGGCAAGTGATTCGCTGGAGATAACAAAAACAATCCGGGAGGAGTATCTAAAACAATTCGGCAAGGTCCAAAACCGTCTGCCGCTCTTTCTCGGCTTGATATTCTTCCAGCGCAAGATGCCGCTTATGGCGGTTATGGATACAGCGCGCCGGATGCTCAAACAGGTGCATCTGGAAGAAGAACCTTGGACGGTCGAATGTAGCGGGGCGGCAGAGAGCGGCGAATGGCAGCTTCGTCTTGGCCGCGACAAGCAGCGGTTGCATCTTGACGTGCCGATCAGAATGGGTGACGGCGCAACCGAGGATGTCTGGTACCCCTACTTCTTTGTTGACGGCAGCATGGATGTAAGCGACCGCCCTAATCGCTTCCAGCACAGCGGACGCTGGCTCGTCCACGTCAAAGACCTGCGCGAAGGTGACCCCGTGCGCATTATGCCCTCTCGCTTTGCGTACAACTTTCTGGAGAACACAGCACAGCGCTTCGAATTCAACCCCGAAAAAGATGCGATGCTGCTCGATGAGCTGCCCCGACTGACGCAGATGTGGAAGGAAATCCGCGAAGCACCAGAGATGACTAATACCAGCCTCCAAGCCATCCACTCCCTCTTCGAGACGAAGCGTGTGGCTTGGCGGGTCAGCGAGGACATCGAGGAGAGCCGCAAAACGTTTGGTCACCTAGTCGAGGCCACTCTAAAACGCGGCGGGCTCGACGGACGCATATCCTTCGAAGACGTCTTAAGCGGGCGTTTCAGCCGTTGCCTCGACCTCCACCTGAAAATTCTTAAGCTCCGTATGCAGGAGAGCGAATATGAACGACAACCGGAAAACGCAATTGCCTAAAGCGCTGCCCTATTTCGCGCTGGCGCTCGATCCGATTCACGTCGGTACGGGCGGGGCTCGCCTGGGCCGTGTGGATATGAGCATTGTGCGGGAACCGGGCACGAATCTCCCGAAGATTCC
>JAKEER010000479.1 GCA_022616615.1 Acidobacteriota bacterium | reverse complement strand
GTCCCAGTTCTCAGCAAGGTCCCGTCGCGGCGAGACCCGACAAAGAATCTTATTCGTTATAACCGACCGAGAAGTGAGTGATGAGCTTGGGGTTGAAAGTGTGAGTCCAATTGAGGACTGCATTCCTACCGTTGTAAAAATTATCCGTGCGGTTCACAGGAAGTTGGACAGGGCTACCTATGGTTGTATCGCTAAATGAGAACCTCCCATAGATCATGTCCTTTGAGGTCAACTGATGATCCGCCCGTACACTAAACTGATCCTGATCCGTGACCCTGGACTGAGTATTGACGAAATTCGGTCCGGGGTCAGTGCGATTAGGAGCAGGAATGAACTTGGAGATCCAGAACCGATTGCCTGCATTAAGGAGTTCTTGGGGAATGACGTTGTTCGGAAATGGATCTCGAATGAATTGACCCGGGTTATTGGGATCGGGTCTTGTCGTATAGGGATTGAAAATGGGCGGATGTCCCCGGAAGTCGCCGGAGATTTCGGCTGGCGTTGGAATTCTTGAGAAAACAGCGCTCCCTCTCGACGAGCGAAATCCCTCGTAACCTCCGAAGAACCAAGTGTTACCTTTCCTGATGGGCCCACCTGTCGTAAATCCAAACTGGTTCTGCTTAAACTCTGGCCTTCGCGCATCGAAAAAGTTTCGTGCGTCAAGATTGTCATTACGATGGAACTCGTAAACGCTGCCATGCAGTCTGTCAGTGCCCGATTTGGTGACTAGGTTGACAATCCCACCCATCACTTGACCGAATTCGGCCTGGTCAATATGAGACTGCACCTTGAATTCCTGAATAGCATCGACCGAGGGGCTAATGGTATAGCCTGACAAGAAAGGATCGCTGTTGTACATTCCATCCATGAAGAACATGTTGCTGCGGTTCTGCTGCCCATTCACCGAGGGAATAATACTTCCCGCCCCCAAGATAGGTGATAGTGATCCGTTCTGGGAGACATTCACCGGGGCGACACCTGGGGTCAGCACCAGCAACTGAGTAAATTGCCTCCCGTTGAGGGGTAGATCGACGATTCTACGCTGCTCCACGACAGTGCCTAGGCTTGAAGTCGAAGCCTCTAGCATTGGAGCTGCCGCAGTGACCTCGATGGTTTGTTCTAAGCCTGCCACTTCCAGAGTAAAATCGACCTTCGCGATCTGGTTCACCAGTAATGGCATCTCTCTCTTGGTGAGAGTTGCAAATCCGGTCAGTGAAACACTGATGTGATAGCTGCCGGGTTGAAGCAGAGGAATTGAATAGTAGCCATCGGCATCAGTGGCAGCGCTCCGCTTCACACCTGTAGCGACATTTTCTACTACAACGGCAGCCCCAGGGAGTGGAGCCCTCGTTTTATCTTGAACCGTCCCATTAAATGAGGCAGTGCTGATCTGCGCCCAAGCGTTGATTTGCATGAATGTTACGAACACGACTACTCCGATGAAGCATTCTCTGGTCCTCCTAGCCTCAGAAATACTCTTACCCTTGGACAGGGCGAAAGACCTCGGGCCTGTTATTGGAATCCCCATCATAGCGATACCGGCTCCTTTCTTTTAGGCTTCGGGTTGGGAGAGTGCCTCAAAAGCTAGAGGGCGACGGACCTCTCTGGTGACCTTCCATTTTGATGGCACCCCGCTGATAGTTAAGGATGGATTCTCCTTCAGGCCGATGTGAATGTGAAAGCACTTCCATCGACCACGACCACGTTTTTGACTTCGTGATAAAGGGTATGGGCGAGTTGATTGCGGCGCGACGAAGCGATGCCTTTCGGCCAGTGTACGATCAGCGGAGTCGAGATGCCGCCTTCCAGAACCCACTGTTTGTATTCCCCGGAAAGGCGTGTTCGAGACATTCGTCCAGTAGCGACCGTAAGCGATGAACGCATCGGGCCCGCCCGGCAATAATGCCCGGCCCCATAATCACGGGCCATGCGTCGCGCGTCTGTTTCGGAACGGCGCCGAATTAATGCTGCGCGTCTTTAGCCAATAGTTGGAACACAGGCTTATCGGGGCGCGAAGTGTATGATGTCGGCGCATTGCCCGCCTGAGCCTACGCCCCATTCCTTCAGCGGCGCCGCCGTTGTCCTGTAAAAACAGAATCAGCGGTCGCTTCGCTGGATTCATGACGTCTCCTTTCATGCTCGTTCACACTTGTCAGACAAGCAACACGTATGTTGAAGTATTAGTATGCTGAATGTATAGTCTGCATATCGACGATGTCAAGCAGCTTTTTGATGCGCCCAGCCAATCGGCTGAGCAATACTTGGATTTTCATACAGAGACCGGAGGTTAACCTGTGAGCCCTCTCAAGCCAGTTTCGCGCGCCACGCTGAGTGAACAAGTCGCGTCGCAGATCGTGGAGATGATCTCGGCGGGGCAAATACTGCCGGGTGAGAAGCTCCCTTCAGAGCACCAGCTTTGCCAGACGTTGGGCGTTGGCCGCTCCACGCTGCGCGAAGCCTTGAGGTCCTTGTCCTTTGTGGGGATGGTCAAGATGCGTCCGGGTGAAGGGTCCTTTGTCGCTGATGGCCCTTCCCGGTTTGTCGATCGGGTCCTCCAGCAGGGTCTGCTGAACACCGAGAAAGATGTGAGAGACTTGGCTGAGACCCGTATCGTGATTGAAACTGAGCTGGCGGCACTCTGCGCCCAACGAGCGGCCGAAGAAGACTTCCAAAGGCTGGAGCTGCTGATCAGCAGGATGCAACAATCGTTCGAGAGTGGGGGCGCGGATTTTCTGCCACTGGATGTCGAGTTTCACTTTGCGATTGCCAGCGGTTCTCAAAATAAGGTCCTCAGTCAGGTGCTGCGGATGATCCGCGCTTTGCTCGAAGAGTACATAGCCAGGAGTCTTCAGGTGCCGGGCTCCGCGGCCATCGCCATCCAGCATCACCTGTCAATTCTCAAGGCTCTAAAACAGCGCAATTCGCAGAAGGCTCGCGCAGCGATGCTGAAGCACCTTCAGACCTTCCAGCGGGGGTACGCGATTCTGGCAAAGGCCTCCCACTCGGAGCCGAAAGTCCTTGAGGTCTCGGCTCTGCCGCGGTAGAGCTCTCGCTTCATCCTGGAGCGCGAGAGGCTGCACTAGCGCCTCACGTAGCCAAACAGGTCATCGATCTGCATCTGCGGCCCATTCTGATTGGCAGCAACCCTGGGGCCCGGCCGACGGCACGGCCGGCATGCATCGAAACCTGGAGCTCGTGCGCGCGGTCCGCGAGGTCATCGGAGATCACATCGATCTCATGGCGGACGCTTACATGGGTTGCACGCTGGAGTACGCCCAACGGATGATCCGGCTGCTCGAAAAATACAACCTGCGCTGGATCGAAGAGCCTGTCATCCCTGATGATGTTGCAGCCTACGCAGCTCTAAAGGCAATGGGGAGAGTTCCTATTGCCGGCGGTGAACATGAGTTCACGATCTATGGTTTCCGTCAGCTGTTAGACGCCAAGGCGGTCGATTACATCCAATTCGATACCAACCGCGTTGGCGGAGTCACGCAGGCTCGGAAGATCGCCGCGTTGGCCGAGGCTTACTCCATTCCAGTCATTCCCCACGCCGGGCAGTTGCACAATTACCATATTGTGATGGCGAGCTACAACTCGCCAATGGCTGAATTCTTCCCCATCTCAGATGTGGAAGTCGGCAATGAGCTTTTCTGGTATATTTTCCAAGGTGAACCAAGACCGGATGATGGATCTATTCAGCTGAATGAGAACCTACCGGGTTTGGGTTTGACAATCAACGAACAAGCATTGGAAGAATTCGAAATCAGCGAATGAACCGCAGCCTGAATGTGGACAGGGCCGGTGCCTCTCGTTGTGACACCCGTGCCTTACTAAAACGTCACCAAAACACTTCCTTCGAAGAAGAATTGACGGGTGCCGTTCTGTCACACTACCACTCAAGCCGGACGCCCAGGCGGAGCTGACGCCACTGAGCAAAATCGAAAGAGGTGCCAAAGGCACTGGAGATCCTCCCCGGTGATCCGCAGTTGATGCAGGTGTCTGGATTGCTATAGTTGGGATGGTTGAACAGGTTCCGAGCCATCAGTTCCAGACGCAACCTGGCGCCGCCCTCTTGAAAGGAGAAGGTCTTGGCAAAGACTGC
>JAKEER010000056.1 GCA_022616615.1 Acidobacteriota bacterium | reverse complement strand
CATGGCTACCAAGACGACTGACTAGGGCATGGGTAGCCACGATTGGCGTGCTTTTCGCCAATCGTGGGCCCGGTCCTGCCTTAAGTTGACATCAATGCGCGGCGCGGCGCGCCCACCCGGGGCTGTTCATATTGGTCCCGTCCGGGGACTTACCCTTCGACACACCCTCTGTGTCCAGCGACCACTTATGGGTAAAGATGAGCCGCTATAAGGAACCAGTGGTTTCTCCGTAAAATAAACCAACCGATCTCTTCAATTTGATGAAGATAGGTCACCGGTCGTAACGAGGATTTCCCAGCCGACGAGGTTCGGCTATGGTTTTGACAACATCGGTGACGTGCTGAGGAAGTCTATTTCGGCTTTGAGGAAGCGGCAATGTTGGCGAAGGTGTTAGCTCTGCTTGTCCTGAGTACATGTCTGTCGCCGAATAGCGCCACGGGTCAGGGCCGAGCGACCGAATTCCTAAACACCGGATTCGGCTTGGCCCTCGGAAATAAGCTCGGCATTTTCTCCCCCAAGTCTCATAATTCTGCCACCAGGTCGGACAAGGGCCCTCGAAAAAAACCGGGCATTATTATCATCTTCGCTGATGACTACGGCTACGCCGATCTGGGATCCCAAGGGGTGTTGAGTGATCTCAAAACTCCGCGCATGGACCGGCTCGCCGCGGAGGGTGTCCGATTCACCGATGGCTACGTCACCGCCCCGCAGTGCAGCCCTTCTCGCGCGGGGCTTCTCACAGGCCGCTACCAGCAGCGCTTTGGCCTTGATGAAAATTCCGACGTTCCGTTGCCATTGGAGGAAAAGACAATCGCGGCGCGGTTGCAAGCCGCCGGATATGTCACCGGCATGGTCGGGAAGTGGCACCTGGAGCCTCATATGGGGGCACGAAAATGGGCCTCGACCCACCTGGAAAAAGTTGAAACACGGCCGGACGGGTACGTGAACATCCCCTTTGAGGCCCAGCTTCCCTACTACCCCCAGCACCGCGGCTTCAATGAGTTTTTCAAAGGCGAGCTGAGACGTTTCTGGGCATCTTACAGGCTCGACGGCAGTGATCTGAACCCGAAAGGTAACTGGATCGAAGACAGCCAATATCACCTCGACGTCCACAGTGATGCAGCGGTTGCCTTCATCGAAAGAAACAAGGAGAACCCCTTTTTTCTCTATTTGGCCTATATCGCGCCGCATATGCCCCTGATAGCCACTGAGAAATACCTCAAACGCTTCCCGGGCGACATGCCGGAGCGTCGCCGTTACGCACTGGCCATGATTTCCGCGATGGACGACGGTGTCGGGCGTATTCTGGATGTGCTGAAAAAATACGGTCTGGAGGAAGATACGCTCGTCTTTTTCCTAAGCGACAACGGGGCGCCCCTTAAACTCACGAAGGTTGACAATCCCATCGGTACTGACCTGGGAGGATGGAACGGTTCCGTGAACGACCCTCTAGTCGGGGAGAAAGGGATGCTTTCTGAAGGTGGTATCCGGATCCCCTTTATTGCCCGGTGGAAGGGTGTGTTGCCTGCAGGTTTGATCTATTCGGAGCCGGTCATTTCCATGGACATAGCGGCCACAGCGGTAGAACTGGCAGGGTTGCCCAAGCCGGAAGAACTGGACGGAGTGAACCTGATTCCGTACCTCACAAAGGAAAGGGCCGGATCCCCGCACGAAGCTCTATACTGGCGGTTCTTGAGCCAGACCGCTATCCGCAAAGGGAAATGGAAGTACCTCCAGGCCGGCGGCAAAGCCAGGTACCTTTTTGATCTCACGAATGCGAAGCATGAGAAACTCAACCGGATTGAGCAGCATCCCGATATTGCCTTGGAACTGCAGAAAGACCTGGCAAAGTGGGCTGCCACTTTGAAGAGACCGGGGATACCCGGCGGCCACCTGGAACATTCTCAGGAAAAAGGATGGTATGGCCACCACCTTGGATTGCCGGAGTGAGATCCGGAACAGCATTGGAGGCTGTGGATCAGCCACAGGAACCCCCCAGAGGAGAATGCTATGAACGCGAATGGGTTTTTTTTGGAGATCCGGCGAGCTGCTTCGTTCCTTTGTCGGCTGACCGTACTCACGGGGGTCATTCTCCTCTTGCCCGATACTGCCGCCGGCCAGGGGAGTGCGACTGCTTCCGTGGCAGGGACGGTGCGCGATTCATCTGGGGCAGTTGTCCCGGCCGCCCAAATCACTATAACGCACACTGACACCGGGTTTTCGCGGTCGGTCGTCTCGTTGGACGACGGAAGCTTTGTATTTCCCGCGCTGCCAGTGGGGCCCTATCGGCTGGAGGTAAAGATGGAAGGGTTCGCCAGCCATCAGCAGACAGGGATCGTACTGACGGTCAATCAGGCGGCGCAACTGATGATTGCCTTGGAACCGGGCGGAATTAAGGAAAGCATTGAGGTCAATGCGAGTGCCTCACCGGTAGATACCTCGACGGGGACGATATCGCGGTTGGTCGATCAACGCCAGATAGTCGATCTGCCGTTGAATGGGCGCAACCCCGCGGAGCTGGTGCTTTTGGTGGCGGGTGTGTCGAATTTTTCGATGAACCCGAATGTTGGAGACCTTCCTGTCCAATTCGGCTATCCCGCCGCCGTGGGCGCTTCTTCGTTGTCCCAAGGGGCCCGTACTCCTGTTGTGAACGGGCTTCGACCTGGGGGTGTCTACTTTTCGCTCGACGGGGCCAGCAACATGGATGCTTACAACGTAAGCGGTGGCCCCTTCCCGAATCCCGATGCTGTGCAAGAATTCCGTATGTTGACCAGCGCGTACTCGGCTGAATATATCTCTGCACCGGGAGGCGTCGTAAATATCGTGACCAAGTCGGGCACCAATGAGTTCCACGGCAACCTTTTCGAGTTTCTTCGCAACGGCGCTCTGAACGGTCGCAACTTCTTTGCCGCTAACCAGGATGCCATTAAACGAAATCAATTTGGCGGTACGGCTGGCGGGCCAATCCGGAAAAACAAGATTTTCATCTTCGGATCATACCAGGGGACGACGCTGCGCAACCGCGTGGGTGGCGATATTCAGTTTGTTCCAACGGACGCCCAACGGGCCGGGGATTTCTCCTCGACCCCGGTTCAGCTCAAGAATCCCTTCACCGGGGAGCCCTATCCGGGCAACCAGATTCCGCTGCGCGACTTCAACCCGCTTATCGTCAAACTCCTGCCACACATTCCCCGCTCTTCCGCTCCCGACGGCAGAGTCGAAGTGGTTCGCCCCAATTCCCAACGCGAGCACCAGGCTACGGTGAAGGCGGACTACCTGCGAGGAAAACACAGTTTCGTGGCACGTTACTTCCTTAGCGACTACAGGAACGAGGCGGTCTTGGACGGCGACAATTGGTTGACCGTCGGTGGCGCCGCTCCCTTCCGCTGGCAGAACGCGATGATCGGTGACAACTATGCGGGCCGTCACTGGGTTAACGAGCTGCGCGCTACGTTTCAGCGCAAGAATATCCTCGCGTTTGCCGGCCCTTTTTTGCCAAGCCTCACAGAGCTGGGCGCGAACGTCACGCCCAGCCCATTTGCGGGCTTCCAGCTTATCCAGGTCGCAGGTGGCTTCACGATACCGAATGGGACTTTTAATCAGTTCCCCGCGGAGAGTTTCAATTTCTCGGAGCGGCTCGGCCTCGTGCGGGGCCGGCACCAGCTTTCGCTGGGCGCTGAGATTCAACGTCTTCGGGTCAAAGAATTTGCCGCCACTCAACAAGGCGCCGGCGCGATCTGGGCTCCCCAACCTGCCACTTCGCCCAACACCAGCGGAAACATCTTCAGTGATTTTCTACTGGGTAAAGTCACCAATTTTGTGCAGGGCGATGGAGTCTTGGTGCGGGCTCGAGGCACGCTGTGGGGTTTCTACGTGACGGATCAGATTCGGGTCACTCGCCGGCTCAATCTGACCTTGGGCCTGCGCTGGGATCCCTACTGGCCCTTCCACTCGCTGCACGGGCGTATGGCCTGCTTCCGCCCCGGACAGCAGTCAACCGTTTTTACCAACGCGCCCACAGGACTGAACTTTCCCGGCGACCCTGGTTGCAATGCCTCGGGATCCGACCCGGATCTGAATACCTTCCAGCCGCGATTCGGCTACGCTTATAGGCTGGACGAGAAAGGCAACACCTCCATCCGGGGTGGCTATGGGCTGTATGCCGTGCAGTTCCCCATGCAGAGTTTCCTGGCTTATGCGAACCAGCAACCCTACATCAGAAGCATTAACAGGCCCAACCCTCCCTCTATTTCTGATCCCTGGGGCGGCTTTCCAGGCGGGAATCCCTTCGCCGGCGGTTTTCGGGCTGACGACGAGCCAAGACCCAGCAACGCGCCCTTCACGGCGACTGTGCAGGCGCCGAATTTCCAACCTGACTTTAAGCTCGGCAACCTCCAGCAGTGGAATCTGACCTTGGAGCGCTTGTTCTGGGGAAGCACCGTAGTGCAGGCCTCCTATGTGGGGAGCAAAGGAACGCACCTTAACCTGGGCGTCCAGTCAAATCCGGCTTTGTATGTACCCGGCCAATGCGGTGGCGCCCCTTGCTCGACCACTCAAAACACCAATTCTCGACGGCTGTATAACAACCTCGGGTCTGTGACGACGACCAAGAGCGCCGGAAACTCCGCTTATAACGCTCTTCAGATGAGCCTGCAACGCAGGGTTGGCGTTGGCCTCACGATCTCTTCCAATTACACGTGGGGCAGGTCCTTGGACATGGTTTCGCAGAATGCCAACGGGATGTTTGTTGGCCCCTTCAATGCTGTATCGAACCCATTTGATCTAGGCGCTTATCGCAGCTTGTCGGACTTTGATCTTTCCCACAGTTTCTCGACCTCGTTTGTCTGGCAGATGCCCTCTTCTAAGAGCAAGAGCTTCCTTCTCAAGCAGGTCCTTTCCCAATGGCAGATTTCAGGTATCTGGGTGTGGCAGGTCGGCATGCCGTTTAGCGTTCTTGCGGGGGTGGATAATTCATTCAGCGGGATCGGCTTTGACCATGCGGACCGCGTTCCGGGCGTCTCTCCCGATTTGGACCCCGACCGTCCCCGGGGAGAGTTGATCCAGCGGTATTTCAACCTGGCGGCTTTCGCTCAGAACGCCCCGGGCACTTTCGGGAACAGCGGCCGGAATATCCTGCGCGGACCGGAGTACGCTAACCTGGACTTTGGGTTAATGAAGACATTCCCCCTCAAGGGCGAGAAGCAAGCGCTGACGTTCCGCGCCGAATTCTTCAATATCACGAATACGCCACACTTCAGATCGCCGGCACAGGGGCTAAGCTCACCCCGGCCTGGTCAGCTTCTAAGCGCTCGCGAGCCGCGCATTCTTCAGTTTGCGCTGAAGTGGCACTGGTAACTTCGTTGCAAGGCGGGGATCTTCGGGGCCAGCCTACCCTGGTCGGGATCAACTGCGGGACATCAAGCGAGGTATTGACGAATCAATTACGCGAGAGCGCATTTAGCGCTGAAGCCTTGGCGGCTTACAGAGATTCCTTTCCGGTGAGCTTCCTCGATCGGATTTAGCAGCCTGGAATTGCAGAAAAGGAGGAAACAACCATGTCTGAAACAAAGTCCGCGACCTCTCCCTCGTTCTGGGTCGCTTTGTTTTTGAAATGCGTTAGTTATGGGGGGCCAACCGCTGGCGTAAGGGGATGGCAGGAGTGAGCAGCTGCCACTGGCTCACGCCAGTGGTTGGCGCGTGCCCCTCATAACTAACGCATTACTTCTCTTTGAGTTTTTTCCTTGTATTGTAAAGGAAATAGGGTAACAGCCCGGCGCGTTTCCTTGCTTAGCCAACCCGTCTCTTAACTGGTTTCTGTCGCGAAACGCCGAAACCAGCTTGCACAGAGCGGCTTTGCCGCCCGATGTGCGGAACGGCTGTGCCTTTCCGCAGGCCCCGGCATTTCTTCTAGAGTCCCCCGTTCGCCTGAATCCGCGCCACCGGCGCGGATTCAGGCGAACGGGGGAATGAAAATGGAAGTTAGTGACCTGGCCGGAAAGGCGCAGCCTTTCCGCACATCAAGCGGCAAAGCCGCATTGAGACTTACTGGTTGCCGCCCTCGCGAGATTTCGGTTCCCCTCTCCCCAGCGGGAGAGGGGAGCCGAGAATCGCATTGGGGCTCAACTCCACACCCATGCTGCTTTCCGACTTTTGCGACAGAGACTAATTAATTAACACGTCCGTAAGTAAGGAAACGGTTGGGCTGTCCCCCTATTTCCCATTCCAGGTTAGGAGTTCTGATGGATCGACGACAATTCTTTAAATCAAGTTCACTGCTTGCAGTCGGCGCGTCAGCAACCCTGGGCGTGCATGACTCCGCTGAGGCCAAACCCTTCCCCCCTCCGCCACCTCTCCCTTTCCAGGGAGAAAAGAGCAAGTTGAAGATCACAAAAATCACAATGGTCAGGCCGGTGCCGAAAAGGCCGCTTCCTTCT
>JAKEER010000478.1 GCA_022616615.1 Acidobacteriota bacterium | reverse complement strand
TCGGGGTTGGGTTGCAAGCTGAATGAGGCTGGCTTGAACTTGGTGCCGCACCACGGACAGTTCTCCAGCGGAATCGGCGAAGGCTTCCGGTCGTCATTCTGGAACGCGATGGTCTTGGCCCGGGCGGTGTCCCGGAAAGTGTCGCCCTTGCGGCCCATTCGATTCGGGGTTGCTGCCATCCCGACCCACAAACCGATCTCGAAAGGCCACGTGCCCAACTTGGTCACATCCTTCTGGCGTTCGTTCTCCAGTGCGCAAATCAGCGTAGCCGCACGGCCAAGCTGGTCGAGCGTGAGCAGGCGGAGCGTGTAGCGCATCAGTACGCTCAACCCAGCAGAACTGATCTCGGGGTTCTTCAGTCGGCGAAGGACGAGCGCAAACGCAGCCAAACCCAAGTAGGCCTCTGTCTTCCCTCCGCCGGTCGGAAAGAACAGCAGGTCCACGATTTCCCGCTCGGTGTTCACGGGATCAGCGATGCTGCGCAGGTTCATCAGCAGGAAAGCAAGCTGGAAGGGTCGCCACCTCGGCGGCTCCGCGTCCTTCGGCTTCACGCCTCTAATCTGGAAGGCTCGCTGGCGGGCTGCTGCGGCCATCACACGGTTCGCGATGCGGAATGCCCCCAGCACCTGGGCATCTTCGAGCGCCTGGATGCCTGCCTCCATCCGCTTGCAGGCGAACTGCGCCTCTCTGAGGAGTTCTTCAGCTACCTCCATTCTTTGCTTCGGCAAATTGAGTCCGGCACGCTGCTCTTCGATCCACTTTGCATAACCGGCCACGAAGCCGCTGAGCTTCTGCTGCATCCCTGTGGCACTCGGAGTCTCCGCCAGCGCTTCCATGGAAAGTTCCACGCCGGTGATGGCTGACGGCTCTATCTTTTCTACGTCTGTCGAAGGCATCCATGCCGTGGCAACCTCGTGGCACTCCCCGTCCGGGCCGAGGGTTGCCGACGTGGCCACGCCGTGGCCCACGGCGTACTCATACACGTCGCGGTACTGCAGATCTGGCGCCCTCTCGTCCCAGTCCTCGGAGTCTAGACCGCGGACGTTTGGTCTCGGGACAAAGGGCACGTCGGACCGTAGCGTCAATCCAGTTTGGAAGATCAGCCCCTCGTCTTTGCGTTCGTCCGGCTTGTGCGGACGGTAGTTCACCAGGAAGATGGAAACCGCGCGCGTGCCTGTGGGCACCAGATTTTTCCCCGCGCCGCTTGGCACAGGCCGCACGGAAGTCACAATGCGAACGCCGCCGCTATTGGGCACATCCTTGTGCACGGGACGAGCGCTTGCAGCAGGAAGAGCAATCTCCAGTTCTTCCGTGCGCTGGGTGCGCGTCCAGTATTGAACGCGGCCTGCGCCGGGCCCACCCGGGCCGCCTTCTTCTCCGTTTCTTTCCTGAAGTCTGTAGTCGCCCCACGATGCGCGGACGTGCAGGCTGTGTGACTCGGATGGCACCAGGACGCTGACGCCTAGGGAAGAAGGTAGGAAAACTTTTCGGCCTGAGGCACGTTCCGGTCGTTCGTCGTCGTCCCCGCCCGGCGTGGGTGTGAGCTCGTCAATTTCGTCGTCGGAGACGGCGTCGCGCCGCTGGCTCTCGGGCGCTTCATAGGGCACGAGGAATCCGGTCAGATACCAGCGCGAGGGCGCCATCGGCAGCGTTTCGCTTTCGTGCTTGCTGCCGGGCTCCGGCCCAATCAGATCGAGCCGCAGCGCTCGAATCAATTCTTCTCGAATCTCGACCGAGTTCACCGTGTCTCCCGTAGTGACGACATCTTGCCGGCCTTGCTCCACCTATGCAACCGCTACGACTTCTCCTTGAGGAACTCCGCCACCATTTGGCCTGCCTCTGCGGCTTTTCCTTTTCTGCTCTTTCGGGGCTTTCCCTTTACCACAGTCTTCTCAGCAGCCAGGCCGTTGATCTGCTCTTGCTCGGCGCGCTTGCGGTTCAGTTCCAGCAGACGCGCCAGCACCTCGTCGCGGATTTCGTCGGGCCAGCGGTAGCGCCAAGGCTTTTTCCTTCGCAGCGGGCCGCTTTCTTCGTCCTCTTCCTCTTCGTAATCGAGTATGAACTCACAGCCGGGCTGAATGTCCGTCCAACCGTACGCGTCGAGCACCGCTCGATCCATCGCCGCGTGCAATTCCCGCAGCCGCAAGACGTCTGGATTCGTCTCCTCCGGGTCGTGGAAGCGGTTGTAGGTCGCAGTCAGCCCCTCGTTGTTCTCGACCATCAGTGCTGCACGAAACTTGTAGTATTCAAGGCCAACCTGCTCAAGCGTCAGGTTCGTTTCGAAGCCCTCCGGGAAAGGAAACGTCTCGAAGCAGTCGCTCGGGGTGTAGCGCAGTCTGTCCTCCAAAGACGAACCGAAAAAGCGTGCCCATATTTCATGCGGCCGCGACTGGAGCACGCAGAATGCGCCGTATGTGGGAAGGGGAAACACGATTAGTGCATGAGAGAAGACAATGCGTTTTGGCAGAAAAGCGAACCCAGCGTGCTGGCTTACGCTGGAGACTACCAACACCCGTTCCAGTCCCGCGATTGCTTTGTAGAGATCCTTCGCAAACCGTGAGAACTGCCACCATCTTTTGGCCCGCTTCTCTTTGTCTTGGCTCCAAGATTCCGCCAGTGCCGCTTCACGTTCGGGGCGAACTCGGCTTTCAACTATGGCCAACAGTTTTGGCCAGCGTCCTGCCTCTGCCTCGCTCATCTCTCCAAAATTGATAACAAAGCGGTCGTACGCGAGAGTTGGGCTCGTATTAACTTCGTCACCGCCGATATAAGGGAAGATGACCTCGCTGTTCCGCGGATGCTCTTCAATCAGTCGCCGCATTTCGGCAATCGATGATGCGGCACCTTGGTTGTCCGTGTCGTCGAAGGTGAAGCCCATACCGACCACGACAGACCCTTGGAAGCTCTTCCCATCGTTGGCACGAAGTCGGGCGGGGTCATCGTGACCACCGCGATGAAACAGGAACGCCGTGATCGTTTCGACCTCACCATCATTGAGCCATTTCCGCCCTACAAAGGTTCCCTTCATTATGTGCACGAAACTCACAACCACGGCAGCGAGACCCGGCCACTTGACTCGCTTCTTAGCTGCGAAGATCTCGGCGCCATTGTGGCAAATCCAGCGCAGTCCCGTAGCTCGCGTGTCGCCTTGGCCGATCGTGTTAGTGGCGATAAAGCTAAAAGCTCCACATGTACGGACAAGATTGAAGGCGCGTCGAAAGAAGTGCGCTACTAGTCCGTTGACCGCTTGGAAACAGTATTTGCAAGAATTTCATCGTTGACCCTGTTCCGCCTTGAAACTGGACGCATGCGGACCTATCGCCGGCT
>JAKEER010000477.1 GCA_022616615.1 Acidobacteriota bacterium | reverse complement strand
ATTGATCTCCTCTCCTTGTCGGGTCACAAGATCTACGGCCCAAAGGGCGTCGGGGCGCTTTACGTGAGAAGGAAGAACCCGCGCGTGCGGCTGGCTCCGATTTTCCATGGGGGCGGCCATGAGCGCACCCTCCGCTCAGGAACTCTGAATGTTCCGGCCATTGTGGGTCTGGGAAAGGCCTGTGAAATTGCTCGGGTGGAGATGGACACCGAGCGCGAGCGCTTGCGGAACTTGCGGAACCAGCTGCAAGAACGCATTCAGTCGAACCTCGACGGAGTTCGACTGAACGGCCATCCTGCGCGGCGCTTGGCGGGCAATCTCAACTTAAGCTTTTCGGGGATTCAAGGAGCAAAGCTGCTGTCGAGCCTCAACCCCGATCTGGCAGTCTCCTCAGGAGCAGCCTGCACTTCAGCCGTGCCCGAGCCATCGTACGTGCTTAAGGCCCTTGGCGTGCCCCTGGACCTAATGCTGGCCACCCTGCGCATTGGGCTGGGCCGGTTCACCACGGAGGATGAGATCCAACGGGCGGGCGACAAGATTGTGAAGGCGGCGAAGGACCTCCGATCAAAAAGGAGTACTTCCACGAGCTGAACTTCCCCACTGCGCACCCTCTCCCAGGAAATAGAACTGTTTGGCAATACTGATTAAAGAGCCCCGCCGTCTGGTTTACGAAGCCGCTGACAGGGGTTTGATCAGTCCCGAGCTCAGACCGGGATCCCGGTAAACGCCGTTCCATCAAGGTGGACCAACGCGGATCCTGCGATGCCAGTCCTGCTGGCCGGTTAAGTCGCGTAACCGGAAACTGGGCTTTGGCAGCGACATACGGCGTTCCATAAATAGATGAACGCTTGGACGCACGATCTGCGGCAGAACCCCGTTCTCAGCAAGAGCCCTCTCACAGGCGAGCTGACTCCATGTCGGTCGGTCCTACCCACCCCCAACGCGACAAGCTGAGATTCCAGTGACGAATTGGTCGGCCTGTTGATCACTGGAAAAATCCAGCCAAACCTCTGTGGGCACAGCGGTGTAACGACATAGTCCGCCCTATCCTGATGCCCCACTCCCTTGAATCTGCAGCCACACGACTGCATAAAGAGTCGAGGCTCGATATTTCTTAGACCGGGCCTATGCCCTGAAGAGGCCGACCGTCGGGAGTAGAGTGCGATTTCAACTTTTCCAAACCTGAGAGATGTCTTCGACAAGAACTCTCACACCACGCCCCCGAATTGAATGATAAGGAGACCCAGTGGAACCCATTGAATCCGTTACCACCGAGATCAGCGAGGAAAGCCAGATTCCAAGGAAGAAACGCGTCTGGGTTTATGCCGCTATCGGCGGAGTGATTTTGGCCGTCGGTCTGTTGGCCTTGCTGTTAGCTACTCGAAACGATCAACAAGCCGTTGGCCCGGCGTTGACGGTTGAAGACCTCGAGCAGCAGAAGTACGACGCTCAGCAGAAAGAAAATGAGAAGAACAAGGCTGCCCAGTTGCGGAATGACCTGTTCTTGCTTCGCAAGGACGAAAACACCGATTCGCAGTTGAGTCTCCTCATGAACCAGCTCCAAAAAAACGACTCATCGGCACTGTCGCAAACGGATGCCAAGCAAGTCCGAGCGGAAGAAGAAGCCATTACTCAAGTCATCCGGGACTCACGTCCACCAGCCAATTCTGTTTGCGAAGCCCAACCAGCCAGCCGGGCCAACAGTGAGGCCCGTTCCAATACTTCGAGAGGCGGAGACCAACCCATGTTCGTATATAGCCGCTCTTTCGGAGGCGCCAGATATCTTGACCAACCCATGAAAACGGGCGGCTCACCAGCGCCGAAGCCCGAGTCTCAGCCGCGCGAAGCGGTTGCAAAAACAGCGCCCTCTGCCGCGGCCGAGAAGACTGGGGGTGGCGAGTTAGACAAAGGCAGCCAATCCGGCAAATCGCAAAAGCCTTCCATCGTCTATACCAGCCATCCCCCAGTCACCCTATTTGAAGGCGAGTGCATTGATGCTGTCTTGGTCAACCGGATCATTGCCGACACCGAGCCTTCGCCGGTCGTCTGCCAGATCTCGAAAGATATTTTTGACAACAGCGGTCGTTACGTCATCTTTCCGGCCAACTCCCGCATTGTGGGCTTCTCGCAGGTAGTCAACTACAAAGGAGCGCACCGCCTGTTCGTCACCTTTCACAGGATCATTCTGCCCAACGGACCTTCGGTTGACTTTCCCGGTAGCCAGAAAGCCCTTCAGGCCCTCGATCAAACCGGCGCTTTAGGAGTGGTTTCCCACATCAACCGGCACTGGTTTCTGCAGTTTGGTACAGCGATCTTCTTCGGGGTCCTGGACGGTTTGGCCGGAGCCGCACAGCGGCGCAGTGAGGTCTTCTCACAATCGTCGATCATTATCGACCGCACTTCCCGGAACTTCGAGCGGATCCTCGAAAACATCATGGCCCAATACTCGTCCATTGTTCCCACGATCACTGTGCACCAGGGCCACAGGATGAAGATCTACCTCTCGGACGACGTTGAGATCTCTCCGTACGCCCCAATTCAGGAGCGCAGCTACTATGCCGACCGCTAACTGTCACCAGCACCGCAAGAGGCGAGAGAGTAGACCGCTGCCCCTCTTTCTCAGAGTGGGCGCCGACAGGGGCCCGCAGCTGCGTGTGGTCGCAGTGTGGCTTTTCCTTTCTGTTTCGGTGCTGGTTGCTGCCGAGGCCTCGCAAGTGGATCCCCGCCAGTTTTTGAGCGAACTTCGACGATTGGGAGCACGCAAGCCCTTCCTGACCGACTCACCGGACGTGTACTTGGAGCCCAGAAGTCTGAATCAGTTCTTCACCGACGCTATCTACCGCAAGCTTCAGGGCAATGCCTACTTCGGTTACGACTACGACGAAGGCTTCGCCCTGGAGAGGCCTGCCAAGGCCGTACAGATCGAAGTGCTACGTGAGCTTCCTGCCAGTCAAAGCTGCCTGGCTGCCTACCGCCTGGCTTTGGAGCAGGCCCTGGCAGCTTCCGGCTTTGCGGTTAAGAAAACAGCTCCCATTCAGATTGGCCTTTGCATCGTGGGCGTCGAACCCCGCGAGACACCCAAGACATTAGCTGGGGTCATGGTCGAAGCCTATGTTCGCAATGCTTCGTCCCAGAAGTCACTTTTCCTTCGATACGGAGCTGGCCATCTGCGCGGGTTGGCGCCAGCGATCCGCTTATCGGCCGAGATGCTGGTAGCTCAGACCTCGGCACGCACGAAAAAGCCATGAGCGCAAGGACAGCACTTGAACTCGATAAGGAATTGCTGAAGGTCTCGCTGAGTCCCATTGCGGGACTGCTCGATGATCCCCAGGTAACTGACATCATGGTCTACGGCAGCCGGCAGGTGTACGCGCGCACGCGGAATGGTTGCTTCCAGCGGGCGGAGTCGTCCTGGCTCTCCGACGAAGACCTGATGACAGCCGCCAAGACCATTGGTCGACAAATGGCCAGGCGCTTGGATCACCGAGAACCCATTCTGGACGCTCGGCTGCCTGACAAATCGAGGGTCAATGTGATCATCGAGCCCTGCTACAACCGAGGCGCCTGTATCGCCATCCGCAAGTTTCCTTTGGATCACTTCACCTGGGCGGATCTGATGAACTTCGGCTCCATCGATGTTGCCGGGGTGACGATCATCGAAGCCATGATGCGGCTAGGGAAAAACACGCTCATCTCCGGCGGGACCGGCTCGGGGAAAACGACGCTGCTCAACTGCCTTTGCTCGTTCATCCGGGATGCCGACGTCATCGTGACCGTGGAGGATGCCCGGGAGATTTCCCTGCGCAACGAACTCTGGGTATCTCTGGAGACCAAGCGGGCCCTGGATGCCGAGGACCACGAGGTCACACTCCGCGATCTGGTCCGGACCAGCCTGCGGATGAATCCACGTTGGATCATCGTAGGCGAAGTACGGGGTGCCGAAGCCTTGGACCTGGTCCGAGCCTTCAACACCGGCCACCACGGTGCTGGCACCGTCCACGCAAACTCAGCCTATGACTCGCTGCTGGCCCTGGAGAGCCTGATTCTCCAGTCTGGCTTGGACGTGCCCGGCAGAGCGGTGAAGGAGATGGTTTCCCGTGCCATCCAGATCGTCATCCAAGTCAGCCAGCTGCCAGACCACTCTCGCAAGGTCGTCGAGATTGCCGAGGTGCAAGGTTTGGACTATGAACGCTCAATTGAGTTCCCGCCGTACAAACTGCATCCGTTGTACCGATTCCAGTTCTCCCACTATGACAGCCAGCTCAAAGCCCACGGCCAATTCCAGGTCAAAGAGCAACCTTCGTGGCTGGCTGATCTCAAGATGATTCCCGACTATCAGGTTCCCGACTTCTGGGCTTCGAAGGAGATCCTATGCAACTAACGCAGGAATCGCGGCAGGAAGTAGTCAGAGAGAATCGCCATCTCTCTCCGGATCGACTGGAGAAGCCTGGAGCGCCTGGTCCCGAAGATCCTGACAAAGCAGTTCGAGATCTGAACACCGCTGAGTCCAAGGATTCGAGGAAGCTTGCCAAAGAGAGACAGGGGTTCTCCGCTTTGACTCAGCAGATTGCGCTCAATGCAGTCGCCGGACAAAAAGAACTCGGCAATGACCTACATTCGGTCGGGCGCGTTTACGAGACGCTAACCCATACCCTCGCAGGCAAGAGTGTCGCCTTGGCGACTCCTACCTTGCGTGCCTCCACGCTAGAAAGGACCGAACACAGCAGAACTGTCGAGCAAACCAAGGGTGACCTGATGGGACCGGGACGATCAAAAGAAAAAGCGGTCATCAAAGACCTCAATCTCCGTGCCACTCAGGAACCCGAGTTGCGCAAGCCAACCTTGGAGGTTACGAATTCTGACTTCGACGCCCTCAAGGGTGGTTCTCAGCTTTCCATCAATGGACAAGCACCCAGACCGAACAGTAACGCCAAAGGCAGCCTGGCTCTCGCCACCGTTGTTGGCTGGGTCGCACGCGAACTGGACCGTGAACTCTAAAGGAGGCCCCCATGAAACGACTGTTTTTCACTTTTGCTCTTTTGGCGCTTGCGCCACCACTTCTTGTTTACGCTGCGGAAGACTCCTTCGTCATCGAGCTACTGCAGGACGAGGCGGTTTCCGCGCCTCCGCCGTTCTCTCTCACCCGGGTTGAGGTCTTCGGCGGTAGGCTTCGCTTGTTTTTCAGTACCGGTGACATTAGCCGAGTAGCTGGGTTGCTGGCGGCCTCGGGGGGTCGCAAGCTTCAGGCTCAGCTCTCCGACAACACTCCAGACGCTGAATCTGAAACGGAAGTCACACTCTCTCTCGGCACGGCCGTTTGGTGTCAAGCGGACGCTGCACCCGCTTATCTTCCCTACGGAGCCGGTTCACCTGTCTGCGACGCCCAGCCCCCAGCGAGAATCGAATACTACTTCGAAGTTCCCATCACCCTGGGCTCGCAACAGGATTTGGCAATCGGCCTTGATCCTGACTTTCTTTGGTTGATCGGACCAGCGCAGTGACGAGTGGCGAGCGAGCGATGCAAACCCTTACTTCGTGGGAGTACGTCAAGGATGCGTTCCAACCCCGAGACCGATTGGCTGTGGTCGTCAGGCATCAAGAAAGTAACAGTATCCAGCAGCGGGTGACCAGGGCCGAGGTAATCGCAGGACCTGACTTCCAGCGCTGGCTCAGGTTCGAGAACGCCCATGGCGCCGATGTCTACGTCGGAATGAATCCATTGACTCCCGGTGCGACACGCCGGACCAAGGAAAGCATCCTTGAGATCCGACACGTCTATCTTGACCTGGACGAAAACGGAGCGAGGAACCTAAAGGAGATCCTGAATGATGGCCAGGTTCCAAGACCCTCTTATGTTTTGAACACGTCGCCAGGAAAGCACCAAGTCGTCTGGAAAGTGGATAACTTTTCCATCGCGGCAGCCGAGCTACTGCAGCGGGCCATGGCGATACGATTTGGAGCTGATCGCGCCGCCACAGATGTTGCGCGGGTGCTTCGGATTCCCGGATTTTTCAATAAAAAGTATCGACCCCCGGTTCGAGTCACGGCGGAGCGTCTTTCGGAGCAGCGATACACGCCTCCTGACTTTCAAATGGAGCTCGACTTGGTCAAGGAGGCCACCACCACTCGCTCAGCAGTGTCTAAGGTCCCAAGAGCAGGGAAGCTCAGCCAGTCCGAACTCGACTGGGCCGACACGATGGAGCGGCTCAAGCGAGGCGAATCTCCATCGGCTATTCAGCTGGCTCTCGAACAAAAGCGCCAGGACAAGCGTGAGCCCGGGCTTTACGCGGAGGTCACCGTCCGCAAGGCTGTTGCCGAGTTGAACCGCAGACGCGGCGAAATCAGTCTGGAGCCCTTCAACTGAGACAGGAACGGAGGAACCAAATGAACACGACCCCGCCTCATGTGAACAACGACGCCATTGGCGCCAACTCACTCGGTCATCGCCCGACCAAACAAGAAGTCTATGACATCGCGGCCGCGATCGAACGCGAAAGCGACAACCGGCTCATCGCCGTTCCCTGCGAAGGCGGCAAAGGCATCGCTGTCTCTAATGGCGGCGGCATCTGGTTTGTCGAAGCCACACAAGTCTCGACGCCCGAGGCGATTCATGCTCGTGTGTCCCGCTGGCTGAACACCAACTCTGCCCCGGCCTTAGAACCGACCGAGGACGAGCCCCCGCATGGTGTGGTGGAACGCCTGACACCAGCCGAGCGGCGCAAGGCATTGGAGCGCGCCAAGCAAGCTCTCTGACGATGCGAGGTATCCGCCGCTGATGCGTGGAGGGTTTGGGGCGACTGTCTGGCACCTACCGGAAGAAATCTTTGAGGAGCAACCATGGATATCGACAGGCAACCTCAGGCCGTTATCCGCAACAAGGAAACGGGTCAGTTCCGGGGCTTCGGTCGATGGGTATCTGAGTACGCGGATGCTCAGCTGTTCATCATCCGGGAAGCCCTTGAGCAAGCCATGCAACTGAGAAAGCAGCAGCGAGTCGAAGTGGTCGTTGGTTACAGGACAGCTGATGAGAAGACCATCTTTGATAGCCGGACCTTTTTCGAAAAGCAATTCACAAGGAAGCAGCGTTTTTCCAACGAGCCGGAACTCGAGTGATGTTCACGTGCGCCAAGATCAGAGACGGCAGCACCTACCTGAGCAACCACCTCAGCGCTAACGACTACTACTGCGAAACCGAACAGGTCGTTGGCACCTGGGTAGGTAAGGGTGCCGAGCGGTTGTGTCTGGAAGGCAAAGCAATTGGCAAGGACGACGCCGCCTTCGAGGCTTTGCGGACCAACCAGTATCCTGATGGGTCAGGCCAGCTCACACCTCGGACGGCCAGAGACGGCGTTCGCTTCTTCGATTTCCAGTGCTCCGCTCAGAAGAGCGTTTCGATCGTGGCGGTGACGACGCTAGGCGACCAGCGCCTCTATGAGGCCCACGATCGAGCAGTGCGCACGGCCTTTGCCGAGCTGGAACGCTTCGCCGCCTGCCGCATCGGATGGAGCCGGGAGCCCGTCATCACGGGTAATCTCTGCGCAGCTGCCTTCAGGCATGATGCATCTCGATCGTTGGATCCCCAGCTTCACACTCACTTCGTCGTGGCCAACGCCACTTGGAACACTGAACAGAACCGTTGGCTGGCCCTCGATACCTGCGAGATGTTCCGGGCCATTCGCTATGCCGGCAAGGTCTACCAGAACGAACTGGCCCTCGAATGCCGCAAGCTGGGTTACCAGATACAAGCAGCAAGGGATGAGAAGGGGCTGGTCACAGGATTTGAGATCAAGGGCATCTCCAAGGAGATCCAGGAGCGCTTCAGCAAGCGGCGAGAAGAGATCGAGAAGCAAATCAGGGTGTTCCAGCAAGACAAGGGTCGCGAGCCGACCCCTGCCGAGACCGCAATCATTAGCCGTGAGACCCGCAACGTGAAGATGAAGGAGATCTCCACCCCAGAGGTTCTGGCGTACCAGCGCTCCCAGCTGTCACCGAGGGAGCTTCGTGAATTGGAAGCCGTCAACGCCCGAGCCCTAGCATGGCAGGGAGAACTCAGCATGCGATCCGACCGCGACGCAATGGCGGCGGCTCGCGATCACGTCTTTGAGCGTCACTCCGTGGCACCAGGACATAAACTGCTGGCGGAAGCCTTGAATCATCGTTTGGGGCACCTAAGCTTAGCCGGGCTCCGCCACAATCTGAAGTCAAATTACTCTGGAATGGTTCCCCTCAAGGAGCATTCCTCCAACCCGGTACTCTCCACTGAGTTCTCCTCTCGGGCCAACCTGGAAGCCGAGCACTGGTCTGTCAACCTCGTCAACCGCACCCAGGGACATTTTGTTCCTTTGGGCAAGACTGAAGGCGTAGGGTTTGATTTCAAATCGGAAGAACAACGCCAGGTGGTTCTGCAAACGCTGGCCAACTGCGACCAAGTTTATGCCGTCCGTGGCCGGGCTGGGGCTGGAAAGACGACCAGTCTGCAGGAGATCCGCAAAGGATTGGAAGCTGCCGGAGGCGAGGTCTATTACCTGGCTCCCACTGCCGCCGCAGCCCAGGTACTTAAACAGGATGGTTTCTCGCGTGCCACCACCGTCAGTGACTTTCTTTGCAACCAGCTCAAGACAGCACAACTTCGCAATGCCGTGCTGATCGTTGATGAAGCCGGTCTGCAATCTACGAAGCTGGGCCAGGAGGTCCTCAAAGCCGCCCAGAAGAACCACTGCCGAGTGCTGTTCGTTGGCGATATCCGTCAACACTCGTCGGTGGAGGCCGGCGACTTCCTGCGCATCTTGGAGACTCATTCCAAGCTCCACACCTCGGAACTCAAAGACATTCGACGCCAGCGCCAGCAGGAGTACAACGCTGCCGTCCGAACGTTTTCCGCTGGCCTTGGAGTGGATGGAATGGAGCGGCTCGACGCTCTGGGCTGGGTCCACGAAGGTAAGGGGCACTACATTGACCAGGCTGCCGAAGCGTACCTGCGTGCGACCGATGGCGGCACGCAGCTTGATAGCTGCATTGCCGTTTCTCCCACCTGGGAAGAGCACCATCGGTTCACAAGCGCGATCCGCCAGGCGCTCCGAGAACGGGGGCTCCTGACCGAGGAAAAATCAATAACGGTGCATGACCACCTGGACTGGACGGCTCAGCAAAAGGGTGCTGCTTCCAACTATCAACCGGGCATGGTGGTCACTTTCAACAGCCGTGCCGGTTTCATTCTTCGAGGACAGTCGTTCGTCGTGGATCGGGCCGAAGCAGGCCGGCTCTGGCTTCGGGGAAACGACAAGCCGGTCGACCCTGCCCGATACGCTTCCAACCTCACGGTGTCGCGCTCACGAGAGATCGAGCTGGCGTCCGGTGACAAGATCCTGATCCGTCGCAACGACAGGGACAGCGGCCTCGTCAACGGTCAGGTCCTCACCGTTAAGCAGTTCCGACCGGACGGAACTATAGATACCCAGGAAGGGACGATGATTCCTGCTGCCTTCCGCCACTTCTGCCACGGCTACGTCGTCACCTCCCACAAATCGCAGGGACGAACTCATGACCACGTCGTGGTGGCTGCTGAAAAGCTCGACGCCAAAGCCGCCTACGTCGCCTGCTCGCGAGGACGTTGGGCGTGTTCTGTCCACACTCCTGACAAGCAGTTTCTGATGGCGAACCTTGCGGGTTCGGGCGACCGCAAGGCTGCTTTGGATGTCTCCCCACTTCCAGAACAATCTGAGAAACCCGCGACCTCTTCCGGTTCGAGGGATAAGTCGCTGAGATCAAACCTCAAGGGCTGGTTCGACCAGCAACGTGCCCAGGCTTTTGAGTGGCTCCGACGGGTCCACGCCTGGCGCCAGATGGACCGTTCACTGCATCCCGGCGTCCCTTGTCATCGTCTGACTCAAGAGCTGGAGTTGTAAATCTTCCGGTCCTGGGCAGGAGTCGAAAGGAGAACTTCCATGGATCAACCTCAATTCCCCGAATCCTGCTATACCGCGCGCTCAGCTTTCCGTAAGCAGAACAACGGAGCGGTTTTTACTTTCCTCGCAGGTCAGAGGCGCTGGATTCCCGATCTCTGCCTTTCCTATGCCCAGGTCTCCCCAGACGTGAGCGAACTCAAGCTCGTGTACTCCGCTTGTGTAGTCAACCTCTACGGACAGCACCTGGGTTCGATCTTTGAGGATGCCATGAGCCACCAGTTGGGTGAAATCCGGGAAGGCGGAGTTCCTGATAGTCTGCCCAAGACAGGTCTGTGGGTCACCAGCATGGAGATCCTCGATCCTCCAGGCTCCATCGAGGATCAGCGGCTGGAGGAGTACATCCAACAGCGCAAGCAGGACTATTCGACGTCAGGGCAGGTTGGCAGCAGATGATAGCTTCGTACGCAAAGTCCGCAGCAACTTGCCACAAGCCCTTGGAGCTGAGACGCAATACCTCGAAGCGATTGCTTCGGGTATTGCGGTCTTCGAACAAGCTTCGAACATGTTCGAAGTCTGTTCGAACCCGATTCGAAGTTCTCGTGATCCATTCATCGGGAACTTCGAACACTTTGGAATATCTTCGAACGCACTTCGAACCAACCTCGAACAAGGAAAAACGTGCATGCCAGGCCAACCCCATCAATCAAAGCTGATCCCATTTCGGAACGTTATCGGCTGCCTGAGAAGAGAGGGTAGAAGCTATCGCCAGATCGCCATCATTCTTGAGCAGGAGCATGGCATCAGGACCGCGCCCAGCACCATACACAGCTTTGTCAAAGTGCGATCCAAGAAGCCCCGAAAAGTGTACGAGCTCTTCGAACTTGCAGACGGATTGAAAAAAGAAACGGCAGTTGCGGCTTCACGGTCCTCTGATTCCCCACGGCCCAGCACTCTGCCAGCAGCCACTGAAACCCGACCGGCTAAGCGGAAGTTTAACTACACCCCCAGCGACCGCTACAACCTCACTCGGATTTCACCCGAGGAGAAGCTTGCACTACTGAAACGTCTTGAAGAGGAGGGATCTTCATGAGCTGCAAACTACTGTTCACTGCCGGCGCCAAGGGAGGCACAGGTAAGTCCACCGCTGCTCGTTTCCTCGTTACCTATTTGCGCGAGCAAGGTGTCGACCCGTTGCTTCTGGATCTCGACGACGAGAACAGAACCTTATCGCGCTTTTTTCCCGAGGCCGTTCAGGTCCAGATCAAGAAGAAGGCCTCGCATGATGTGCTCGTTGAGCAAGCGCTCAGCCGACTGCATCCCCTCATCCTCGCTGATCTCAAGGCCGGCACTGGCAGGGAGCTACTCGATTGGTGGCTGGACGTGCCGTTCGAGGATCTTCGGTCACTCGAGGTTAGCTTCGTTTGCCTGGGATCAATCACGAGTTCTCCCGACAGCGTCCAGTCCTTCCTCACCTGGACAACTGCTCTGCAGGAACGCGTTTGTTACGTGGTCTTCAAGAATCTCAAAGACGGCGAGTATCTCCCCGACTACGACGAGACCTCACAGGCGGTCGAATTTCAAGGTAAGTTCAAACCCCACCACGTCGTTATTCCCCGCCTAGACGAAGAATATCAGACCGAGCTGGAGCGGCTGGACCTGACTATCGCCGAGGTCCTCTCCTTTAGCAACGGCCGCTCAGCCCGAGGCAAAGACATGGGTCCCATCCTGTCGCGGCTCCTGGTCCGCGCCCGGCTGCGAAACTACCAGCGAAGAATCTATGAGCAGTTGGATCTAATCCAGCCAGCTCTCCTGCCAGCGATGGGGACAGTGAAAGGAGAAAAAGAGTGAGCCAATTAGTTCCATGCAAAGAAGCGGTAATGCACCTCATCGAGAAGTGCCAGGAGACCATCGAATCTCAAGACAATCCGCTGCCGAACCAGCTGCTGATCATCGACGAGACGGTCCTCTGTGCCGGCGAGCAGCAGAGGCAGCTTCTGGAGACTGAGTTTGATCTTCCAGCCAGAGTTCAGAAGGCCATCCGGGAAGGCTTGGCGCTGGGCCTCCTGGACGTCCAGGGTCGTCTCCGCATCGAGAGCCTCATTGAACGTGGTTTGATCGACCCGGAGGGTCGTGTCATCCACGATATTTTCGGCCGGAGTGTCCCATGCCAAGAATGATCATCGTCATGGGCCCTCCCGGCTCAGGCAAATCAACGCTCTTTGATGAGCGCTACTTCCGCGATCGTGACATCGCTTATCTCAGCGGCGATCTTATCGCACGGAACATGAAGGCGCAGCTCTGGCAGCATGATGCGTCGGTTGTGCGGCTTGTGGACTCCATCACGCGCCAGTATCGCGAGGTCATCATCTCGAAGTTCACGCCTTCCGGACAGACAGATCAGGCGATAGCTCAGTTTCGCGAGCGTGCGGGCCGTCACCTGGGAAGCGCCAATTGGGAGCGGGACCAGGGCCTGATCCGGCTGGCTAACCTCAAGTTCGCCGATCAGTTCTTTGAGCAGCTCAGT
>JAKEER010000476.1 GCA_022616615.1 Acidobacteriota bacterium | reverse complement strand
TTTGGTCGGGGCGGGGCGATTTGAACGCCCGACCCCCTGCGCCCAAGGCAGGTGCGCTACCAGGCTGCGCTACGCCCCGACAGGTAATGCTTCTTTCATTTTAAACCACTTCTCGATCGAACATCCATTCCGAAACTCGTTCTCACCCCAGGTTCACCCCACGAAACTGTATCAAAACTGTATCAAAACCCTTGGCTTCGTTGGCCTGTCGATTGATCTTTTCGAGGGCCTCGCGTTTCCTCTGCAGCTTCATCTGCGAGTACTTCTTGAAGACCTTCGCGTCGCCTGCCGAAGAATCTGGGTCCACCCACTCGTCCGCTACGCCGCCGGCGCTGAGCCGTGTGGCGTACGTCGAGCGGAGGTCGTAAATCCGAAAATACGGGATCTTTGCGCGCTTCAGGGTCTTGTGCCAGACGGTCTTGAGCGTCGTCTGGTGCCCCGATTGATTCTTGTCGCTTGGGAAAGATAGTCTCCCGGCCCCGCGATTCGAAGTTGGTCCTGAAACGCCTGCACGGCAAGCCTCGGCGGAAACCTAAAACCGGCCATCGGGGGACACCTGAAACGCGGCCACCAGGAAATTCAAGGCCTGCATGATAAGGCGCTTTGAGTATTCCCCGCTTAATTCCATCTCAGGAAAAATCTTGCTCGCGAACCTCGAGACTTGCCCGATGACAGCCATAGCGAAGTTCTTTGAGTACGTACGCTGACCCGGGCGCGTGGACGCTGGAAACACCAGCCGGGCACCGATGACCATGTCCTAGTACCGACGCCATCCCGCGTTTGTCAGCTCGGAGATGAAGGTGACCGGAGGTTTACGTCCTCGCAGTACTTACGGTTAGCGGAAGTACTTCAAGCACAGGACCGTTCTAGGCGGCAATTTTTCCTAGGGAATAGACTGTACTCCAATTGAATGACCTCATCACATCGGGGATTATCGAAGAGGAGAATGGAAAAGTCTATGCTCACAGCACTTGCCATCATCATTGATTCGCTTCATTATCCCGATCGAATCCACTTCCGCCTCTTTGGCGTAACAGACAAAGCTGCACTCGCTCACCTGCAACGAAGCGGGGTCACCCGGTGATTGGTGTCTGTTCCACCTGCGAGAGACTGTTGCGCGTTCACTCTCACATAGAGGGAGGGTATCGGTATATTGCCCCCGAACTCCCACCCAATCGAGCCGAGAGAATGAGAGGCGCCGCGAAGACGTTGCTTTTGCATCACTTGGCGCGCGAGCACGGCCAGACGCCGCTGCGTGGTCCAGAGGAGAAGCATTTTGATACTGAGCCTTGGAATCATCGTGGCTTCGGTCATTCTCGGGGCCTATTGGCTGCGTTATGTCTCTCTGCTGATCTTTGAGGCCGGCTGCGGTGAAGAGCACAGTCGTTCGGTGACGAACCTGGTGCAACTGAACTACCAGGCAGTACAACACACTTTAGCGGCTCAGACAGCCAGCGCTTCCCTCGACCGCCTGAGCAGGTTGATCGAAGAGGACTACGCGTTGTTGTCAAAGCTATTGGACGGTCCGCAAGTGGATGCACTTGAGCGGCGCCTTCTCACGCTGAACTACAGGCTTGCTCAGCTACGTTATCGGCTTAGCCGGATGGCGGGACTTTCACAGGCCGCCACGGCCCTGAACGAGATGGCGAGCATGATGGCCTACTGCGCGAACGCGGCCGGACGCAGCGCTGCCCGATAACGGCTGGAAGAGGCACGGGGGTATGTTTGTACCCCTCATTTGTGGGAGCGAAAGCATCTCAAATGCGGGGATTGTTGGTCGATCGATCGGGGCACATAATGGGGGCGGGTAAAATGCCCACGGATCCAGCGTGCGAGAGGTGCATGACTCTGGCTAACCTGTACAACTCTTTCGATCGGATGTATCTGCAGCTTGGCGAGCCTGATCCGCAGGACGCTGTGAAACTTCGAGTCTACAACGAAGTTGCCGAACTGAGGGAGGCCGCGCGCCTTCTGCTGGGTCGGCACGTGGAACGGGAGCACGGCGGGCGCGAGGATCGCTACCCGTAGCCCCCTACTTGGGGCCGATTGGTCCAAGTAGAGGTAGGCAGCAAGCGACGCGGCAACAGTTGAATCAGGCGCCAGACGCTGGCGGAGCGCCCTGAGCGCTCTGCTGAGCAGGGACGAAAGCAAACACCCACGAAAACCGCGATCTGTTTCAAGGATCACACCGGCAAACTCCGCTGCTGAAGATGCCCGGTTCGACGCCAATCCTCATAGCGCCACGCGTTCGGCGGCCCAGTCGCTCGGGGTCTGGGTTGGTCCACCGCCCGCTCCTACAGGTCGGATGAACGCGACTGCGTGGCTAGCGAGCCAGCCGTGTTTGTAGCGACGACGCTACAGCGTCTCACGAGTAAGACAGTACCGTTCTGCCTTGCTGAGAGCCACAAAGGGTTTAGCGCGACCCTAACTTGCTCCATTCACTACACTTCGCGGTCTGTCGATACAGCATCAGACTGGGCGGTCAAAATGCTCCTGCGAGGCCGACCCGGGCGGACTTGACAGACCTGGGGAAAGCGACAACACAAGAAGGATGAACCGATGACCTCGCCACTTATTTTTCCTAGACTTCCCTTTCGAAGTCATTCAGCCCGTTTGAACGAACTCTTGGGAGGATCGACACTCCAATGGATTCCGCGGGTATCAAGCCTGCTTGGGATTTCGCTGGGACTGCTCGTCCTCTGGGGCTGGCTAATTGCGCCGAAAAGCTTTGTTGAAAACTTCCCAGCGCTGGCAGGCGTCTCGCCCAACACTGCGCTCGCTTTTGCGCTGATCGGCTTCTCTTTTCGCTTCAGCCGGCTTGAAGCTATCAGCCCATGGGCTCATGGTGTCTCAAAATTCTTCCGGGTTGGCGTCGGGCTTCTCGGCCTGATCACGTTTGGAGAACTCATGCTCGTCTGGAGGACCGGCATCGACGGTTTTCTTTTTGCTATGACCTCTCCAGCGATCGACGTTAGTTATCTGCGAATGACGCCCGCAAGCGCCATCAGCTTCTACCTCGCGGGGTGTTCGCTGATCCTGCTGAGTGCGGGCCGCGGATTCGTACTCTGCCAGATCTTAAGCTTCACGATCGCCCTCACGAGCGTCGCCGCAATTATCGCTTCCCTCTTGGCCCCGGCATTCGTCATCATGGACCCGGCAGTTGCCGTCGTGATGCTGCTCCTCTGCACGGGCATCATTTACACCAATAGTCATCGCGGACTAATGGCCGTGGTGACGAGCGAAACTCCTGGCGGCGCCCTGGCGCGTCGGCTGCTGCCCACGTGCGTGGCCGCTCCCGTGGTTTTGGCCTGGCTCCGGCTGGCAGGACAACAGGCCGGTTGGTTTAGCGTCGAGGCAGGCCTAGTCCTGCACGTGGTGCTGAGCATCTCCGTCTTCGGGATTGCAGTCTTTTGGAACGCCTGCGTCGTGACTCGCACCAGCGGCCACAACGACCGGATCGAAGAACGGTTGCGGGAATACGAGATGGGTTTTCTACAAGCCCTTCAAGACACTGCCGAGCTCGCGCTAGTCTGCAATGCGCAAGGCATCCTGGAGTTCGCTAATCAGTCAGCCCGGAACTTGCTTGGGCTCGAAGGACACCCGATTGACCGCTACCGGCTCGTGGGCCTGGTCACTGCGGAGTCTCGTTCGCAGGTGACCTACGGAATTACACAGGCGCTGGTTGGGTTCAGCAGCGTGAAATGTCCTGTTCACATTGCTTCGGGCGCACAAAGCACTGCCGTTGTCCTGCGAATTACGCCTGTTTTCCAAAACGGCCAGCCAGCTCGCTTGATCGTTCTGGCTGGTGTGCCAGCAGTCACGGCGGACAAGACGCCTCGCTCGAAAGGCTCCGCACGTGCGTCTGACGCGATTAAATTCCTGTGGCCCGCCGATTTCACGCCGAGCGAAGCAGCCGGTAAAGGGTTGCCCTGCTGACGCCGAGCACCTGCGCCGCCTGAACCTTGTTCCCCCCCAGAGCGTCGACCACCTTCAGCACGTGCCGCCGCTGCGCTTCGTCGAGAGAAATCAGCAGATCTTCATCGGCGTCCGGC
>JAKEER010000475.1 GCA_022616615.1 Acidobacteriota bacterium | reverse complement strand
TGAAATCCCTGGGGAAATGGCCAATTATTTTCCCAGTCCTGAAAGGACGCAATAAATATGCGCTTATTTCGCCCTTTCAGGGCTGGTCGATGTGGGTAACTAGTTTCCAGGGGTTTCACCCGTGGCTGTTTTATTTGCGCGCCTTCGGCACTCTAAGAGGAAGAACATTTTCTAGAATGCAGTAGCATCTAACATCTGCTTCTGAGGAGGTCTAACAATGCGCTGGTGGCACGAACTGAAATACGTCATGCGAAAACTTGACCGCAGAGGCGCGGAGCAGGAGGCGGATGAGGAGATCCAGTCTCACCTGGAGCTTGAGACACGCGAGAAGATCGAGGCCGGTCTTTCGCCGGAAGAGGCGCGGTATGCAGCGCGGCGTGCATTTAGCAGCATTGCTTTGGCGAAGGAGGATAGTCGCGCGGTGTGGGGATTAAGGGGTTTGGAAATCCTCTGGCAGGACCTGCGCTATGGCATCCGAATGTTGCTGAAGAAACCCGGTTTCACCTTGATTGCCGTCTTCACGCTGGCGCTCGGCATTGGCGCGACCACGGCCATCTTCAGCGTAGTCGAGGGCGTTTTGCTCAAGCCGCTGCCCTATCACCAGCCGGAGGAACTGGTCGCCGTCAGATTCACATGTCAGTTGCCTCCCTGTAATGAAGTAACAATATCAAATGCAGCCTACTTCATTTTTCGCGAGCAGAACCAGACTTTTCAGGACATCGGTCTCTATACTTTCTCCGCCAGTTTCTTCTCGGTCAACGTCACCGGTTTTGGGGAGCCTGAGCGCGCGCCGACTCTCCGCGTAACCGATGGCCTGCTTCCCACTCTGGGGGTTACGCCTTTGCTCGGCCGTTCCTTCACCCGGGAGGACGACTCCGCAAACAGCGCGGAGACGGTGATCCTGACCTATGGCTATTGGAGCCGCAAGTTTGGCGGCGACCGTTCGGTGATCGGAAGAACGATCGAATTGGATGGCAAGCCGCATACGATCATCGGCGTATTGCCGGAGGGATTTCGCTTCCTGGACCAGACCAACCTGGCCATGGATCTGCCCCGTAAGTTAAATCGCGGGCAGAGCTATTTGAACCACTTCCAATACGGGGGGATTGCCCGGCTCAAGCCGGGCGTCACGCTTCAGCAGGCCAACGCAGACGTGGCGCGCATGCTCCCTATTGTAGATAGAAGTTTCTCCCCGGTGCCGGGTTCCAGCCTCAAGAGATATGAAGACCTGAGGTTAGGGCCGGGCCTCCGGCCGCTAAGCAAGTGGTGGTGGGCGACGTGGGCAGGGTCTTGTGGGTTCTGATGGGCGGCATCAGCCTGGTGTGGGTCATCGCCTGCGCCAATCTGGCCAACCTTCTTCTGGTCCGGGCTGAAGGTCGCCGGCAGGAGCTGGCCATCCGTGCCGCGCTGGGAGCGAGCCGGGGCCGCATCGCTGCGCAGTTATTATTTGAGAGTCTGATTTTGGCGGTATGCGGCGGTTTGTTTGGCCACGGACTGGCTTACGGGGCTGTGCGGCTCCTGGTCGCTATGGCGCCTGAAGGACTGCCTCGCCTGCATGAAATCGGCGTTGATGGAAACGTCGTGCTGCTCACGCTGGCAATGTCTCTGGCCGCAGGTCTGCTTTTCGGTTCCTTCCCTGTCTTCAAATATGCGGGCGCAGGCCTGGGAATCGGACTGCGCGCGGGCGAGCGTTCAATGAGCGAAAGCCGTGAGCGGCATCGGGCACGCGGCGTACTGGTGATCGTACAGGTGGCGCTGGGGCTGGTTCTGCTGGTGAGCTCGGGACTGATGATTCGCACGTTTCGCGCCCTGACCAGAGTCAATCCCGGATTCGTTGCGCCTGCGGAAGTTCAGACATTCCGCATCGCGATTAGCAACACGCAGGTGAAAGACCCCGAGCGGGTGGTTCGCATTCAGGAGGAAATTTTGCACAAGATTGAAGCCATTCCGGGCGTCTCCTCAGTGGGCATCTCCGGAACTGTCCCCATGGGGGATGGGATTGGATTTAAGAGCAATGTCTTTGCAAATGACCGCGCCTTCGCTCCGGTTGATCATCCGCTTAACTGCCTATTCTGGTTCGTTGCGCCGGGCTATTTCAAAACACTCGGCATGCCGCTTGTCGCCGGCCGCGATTTCACCTGGAATGAGTTCTACAATAAGGTTCCGGTAGTCATCGTCTCAGAAAAATTCGCACGCACATATTTGCGCGACCCGGCAACCGCCCTCGGTAAACAAATCCGGACAAGCGAGAAGGACGACCGGCTCGACTGGCGGGAGGTCGTCGGTGTTGTGGCAGACGCGCGCTACGATGGTGTTGATAAGGAAGCGCTCGCTACTGTCTATATGCCAAATTTGGTAGCAAACTTCCAGGGGAGGCCGGAAATCCGTGAATTTTTGCTCCGCAACGTGACCCTCTCCATCCGCAGCCCCCGCGGCGGATCAGAAGGCTTGATGAACGATATCCGGCGAGCGATATGGTCAGTGGCCCCCAATCTTCCGTTGACGAATGTCAACACGTTGAACTATTACTCCACCAGGTCGATGGCGCGTTACTCGTTCACGCTCGTGATGCTGGCTGTAGCCGGGAGCATGGCGCTGTTCCTCGGCATTGTGGGCCTCTACGGCGTGATCGCCTATTCGGTCTCACAGCGAACGCGTGAGATTGGCATTCGCATGGCGCTGGGGGCAGGGAAAAACGTAGTTCTCAAGCTGGTCATCAACCAGGGAATCAAGCTGGCGTTGATCGGCGTGGCGGTTGGCCTTGGCGGGGCGCTGGGCCTGACGCGCTTCTTATCGGGCATGCTCTTCAACGTCGAGCCCTATGACCCACTGACATTTGTTGCTCTCCGCGCTTCTCATGGCAGTGACTCTCTTGGCCAGCTACCTTCCGGCCCGTCGGGCGGCCAAAGTAGATCCCCTGGTGGCGCTCAGGCATGGCTAAATTTCGTCCGATTTTTCCCCTGGCAGATCGACCTGTTCGATTCTCAAGTCAATAAGAGGGAAGATGTGGTATCCGCAATGCTCGGTGAAAACCGCAACCTCCTGCCATTCAGGCGCCTGTATGAAAAAGGCGTAGCGGAACTTTGCCTCCGATCCATCGGGAAACCGGACGCTCACACATGAGTCGCGGGGAAAGTTGTCAGCTCCCAGCGAACCTCGATGCTTGTAGTCGCTCCCGTATCTCTCATCAGTGAATCGTTCAATCCGCTCCTTCCATCGGAGTGGTAAATCCGTATTCTGCATCGTAGTCTACCTCTCCAATATAGATGGTCTATAGATGGTCCTGTTTCATATGGAAGGAGAGTGGTAATCGCAGCGCTACGCTCACCATTGCAAGGCACAGATAATTACAAAGAGATTTGTCGCCTTTCCTTTCCTCCGCGTATTTAGAAAGACAACCTGGCAGCGAACTGGAAGGCGCGCGGTCCGCTGCTACCGAAGATAGTGTTACCTCGGTTGGTGGGCAGCGCGAAGTCTGTGTTTAGCAGATCACCGGCATAACCGCCCAGATTCGCGACGTTGAAAATATTGAACCCTTCCGCTGGTAGTGTTCGGCGAAGCGCTTTTTCCAGTCTGACGTGCAGGCCCAGATACCGCGAATTGGAGGAAGACTGGAATACGCTGATCGCTCGCGGGGAATTCAAGCGGGGATCAGGAGATTGCCGCCGAGTTCGTATCCAATGAGAAGATGTTCAAAGGATTCACTGACAAGATCCGACAAGCGGAAAATCGCTTACCGTATTTCGAGCTATTGATCCGCACGACGCTGGGGGTTAGTAATTTGAACCCTCTTTCCACACAATAGTTGTGGTTTATTTACATTTCAAAAATCCAATCTAGAAGTGAGCGAAACGGGAGTTATAGCTTTTAAGAAAAACATTTATCATTCTCCATTTGCAATTTTAGATTTGTCATCGGAAGAAAACCGCACGATCCGATTTCTTCCAATGACGAATCTAAAATTACAAATGGAGAATGATAAATGTTTTTCTTATGGCGCCAAAATCTAAATACCACTCCCGTGTCGATCGCCATTTTTACTGTGAATTCACTGTGGTTACACCTGCATTTCCGATTGGGCTCGTGTTAGTATGAGCAGTCGAAAGCACACATCAATTTACAAATGGAAACTCAATTACTTAAACGCTGGATATGTGGTGTGTTTATTGGCGCGCTCGCTCTCGCCGTCTCACCTTCCATGAAATCTTCGGCGCAAAGGGCCGGCGAGGCCAGGACGATCAAGCCGGCCGTCCGCAGAATTACCGAGACACAGTATCGGCGCACGATCGCCGACATCTTCGGACCCGGGATAAAGATCAATGCGCGCTTCGAGCCGGAAAAGCGAGAGGAGGGGCTGCTCGCAATCGGGAGCGCCGAGCTCTCGCTGACGTCTTCCGGTTTTGAACAGTACTTCGCGCTCGCAAGCTCCATTTCGGACCAGGCATTAGGCGAAAAGCAAAGAACTGCTTCCGTCCCGTGTAAGCCTGCCGATCCTAACCGGGCCGATGACGTATGCGCGCGTCAATTCATTGAAAAGTATGGCGCCCGCCTCTTTCGCCGTCTCCTGACAGAATCCGAAACTCTGGCCCGGCTCAAGACGGCGTCAGCGGGGGCTGAGCGGGCTGGCGACTTTTATGCAGGACTGAAACTCGCGCTGACCAGCCTGTTAGTGGCTCCGGAGTTCCTATTCAGAGTTGAAACGGCCGAACCCGATCCGGGCAATTCGGGGCAATACCGATTAGACGCATACACCAAAGCCGCGCGAGTGTCGTTCTTACTCTGGGATTCGGGGCCGGACCAGGAACTTCTCGCCGCGGCGAGCAACGGCGCCATCCATACCGATACCGGTCTCAAGCAACAGCTGGCCCGCATGATTTCATCTCCCCGCTTTGAGGACGGCGTTCGGGCCTTCTTCACGGACATGCTGCAACTCGATGGATTTGAAAACCTGGTCAAGGATCCGGCGATCTATCCTAAATTCAACCAGACTGTGTCCGACAGCGCCAGGGAACAGACTCTGAGGACGATTATCGATTTGCTGGTTCGCAAAAAGCAGGATTATCGCGACCTCTTTACCTCAAACGACACTTTTATCAACCGCTCGTTGGCGGCAGTCTACCGCATACCGTTCGAGGTCGGCAATGATCTCGCGAATGCCGCGCGTCTCCTCATTGCCCGCGATGACGGTGGTCCCCGCGATTCCATAGATGAGCGCAAAGCCGTAGAGCAATAG
>JAKEER010000474.1 GCA_022616615.1 Acidobacteriota bacterium | reverse complement strand
CTCAAGGGAATCCGCCGGTAGCTGCTCTTTGTCTTGGGCGTGCTGGCCCGTCCACGATAGACCGATTCGCGGACCTCCAGCGTGCCCTTCTTCAGATCCACGGCTCCCCACCGCAGGCCGAACAACTCCCCTCGGCGAAGCCCGGTCAAAACCGCAACCAAGACCATCGACCGGTAGGGTTCGTGGAGTTCAGCAGCCAGTTGGCGCACCTGCGCAGGAGTGAGAAACTCGGTTCCATTGGGCCGAATGTTGTGAGGGGGAAGCTTGGTTCGCGTGACTGGATTCTCCACCAAGTATTCCCACTCAACCGCCGTGCGAAACACGCAGCTCAAGAGGTTCCTCAAGTTACGTAGCGTGTGCCAGGAGAGTCTCGCCTTCGCCTTCTCGCTCAGAAACCCTTGCACCTGGGCCGGACCGATTTCCGACAGCAGCACGGGTTTGAAGTACGGAACCAGATGCCGAGAAAGCAAGGGACGGTAGCCAATCTGAGTGGACAGCTTGAAGAGACAAAGGATCTTCGGTTGCCAGTGCTCCTGGACGAACTCTCCAAAGGTCAGCATCAGCTTGGGCTTCTGCCCCTTGTTGACCGGCTGGAGAAGTTCGTCCAGCTTGTTACGGGCGGCCCGCTCGCTGCCGATTTCGCTCACCGGCCCCAGAATGACCGAACGCCGCACGCGCCGCAGCGTTCCCTCCGAGCCAATGACATCCTCGTAGAAGCGGGCAACGTACATCTTCTTGCGCTTGCCTCGAACGAGCAAACTTCCAGCTTGATATCGCGGACGTGTCATCGTGATCTCCTTTTCGATGACTCGTCCGCTCAGTCCTGTACCGACACGGATTCTACTCACGTCCCAACCAATCCGGAAGATGAGATTTGCTAAACGGCCGCCCCGCGCTCTTCCAGCCACCGCTGGACAGCTTCCAGTCGAAAGCGCCAGTACTTGCCCAAGCGAATAGCGGGGATGCGATCTCGACTACGCCGGCGCACGTGGCTATAGACCCAGCTCGGCTTCACACCCAAGTGTTCGGCCAACTCTTCGACCGTCAGAAGCCGATCGGTTGTGTTTGCCAGTGTGTTCAATGAGATCACCCCCCTTCACTTCGAAGTTCCGAAAGAATCCTCGCTGTTCAGACCCGATGTGGCGGCCACTTCAGCTTCGGCTACCTCCGAAGCGGCCACACCGGCCACGTCCTTTCTTTCCAACAGGTTATTGGCCGCAACAACCGTGGGCACAGCGCCCCCGTGGCCAGTTTCTGTCCTGCCTGCATGTTGTTGATCTTGTGTGCCGTGGCCAGCGTGGTCGCTTCCGCGGTGCGGTAGATAACGCCTGAAGGCATCCTCGAAGCTGCCTAGGCTGTACCCGCGGATGCGGTCGGAACGTCCGCCACGTCGTTCCGATCTGACCCCGAAGGACCGCAGTATCAAGCCCAATCGGTGAGAGCTAAGCTCGCGTCCGGGCTCGCCCCACGGAGCGTCTTCCATTCCATGGAGCGCAACGAGCAACTGCCTCGTGGAAATGAAGTCAGTGTTCGCTTCGTCAAACACGGTTCCAATGTCAGCCAGCAGCCGTATTGAGCGCTCCTGGTCGTCGGCCTCTTTTTCACCGGAAAGCCGTCTCGCAAGGCTTCCTAAACGAGCCATCTTGTCCGGACAGGCCACGCGGCAGAGGGCAAACAGCGGCAACCACGATTCGGCCTCGCGGTCTTCAAGGAGTGACACCGGCTCGACTGCATAAGCTGTGTCAACAGCGTCGCGGTTCTCCTTGGCCCATTGTCCCATGCGCTCTTGGAGTTCTCGCGCCACCGGTGTCACATCCCGGTGCAGAAACCGATCCAACTTTTCCGAGGATGGTCTCCGTTTCATAGAAATCTGAAACGAGCGGTCTGCCAGCGTAGAAGGAATGTCCCCGATCGTGATAATCACTTTAGGGCAATAGGCTTTGTACCGCTCTAGTTCGAATCCTCCACCTTCACTACGCCTTCCACAGCGCACAACCTCCGTTCCTCGACGATGACCAACGTTCAAGATTGCCAGCAACGCTCTGGCCCGTTCATCTCCTTTGCGATTAAGTGACTCTGCCTCGTCGATGACCAAAGTTGGGACTTCCTGATCGACCAAGCGAAAGAGGGCCGCCTCTGTGAAACCAGCCGTCAACTCAGGGCGGGCACCAAGAAGAGCAATCATTTCTCCGACTCGCGACTTCCCGGACCTCTTCGTAGGGCCTGTCACGTGCAGATAAGGGTACTGATCGAAGGTCAGATCTTCAGATTGCTGTGGCTCGGGAAAGAAATGCGTCCCCAATGTCCACAAGGCTAACAAGAGAGAGACATCGGAATCCAGGCAGAGGTAGCGACCAAAGAAGTGCTCCAGATCTTCGATGAGGCGACCACCGACAAGAACCCGGTCAGCCACGGGTTTCGTCTGATCGACGAGGGCCAGCAACTCCTTCTTGTCATGACCCGCTGCCAACCAGTCGGTTACATCTGCGCCGGAACCGAACACGAGGCCGGGCAGACGAACTCGCTTGACACTGGCTGCCACAAACCGCACGTCGCCCAAAACGCGGTCTGCCCAGGCATGACCTGGTTCGTCTTCATCGGCAATGAGAACTACATGCTTGCTGCGAAAGAACCGTGCGAACTCCGGCTTCCATCCGCCCGCACCACAGGGATTCGTTGTGGTCGCCAAGCCCAGTTTCCGCAAGGTCTCCACATCCTTCTCACCCTCGACTAAGTAAACCTCATCCGCAAGGACCACTTCCGGAAGCCGGTAGATAACGCGGGCTACGCCGTCGAGATTCCAGACCCAGCCACCATCGGCACTTCTCCGCCGGGCGAGAAACCTCTTCCCTTCCCGACGAACGACTTGGAATAGAGGCTGGCCTTGTTCATCCTCATACGCATAGACAATCTCGCCATCGTGACTAGCCGCTTGCTCACCGGTCCATCCGTTGCTCGGGTTGGATTCTTCCGTTCCCATACGCGACTTGGGCCCATGCAATCAGCACGACTCCAGATAGCGCCGATAGCGCTCTCTTACCCGGTCTGCTTGGGTTTGCATGTACACCGCTAGGTCCGGCCCAAATACGATCCACTCCTGGCCTACCCGGTGCGCCTTCAATTTCTGCTCATGGATAAGCTGGAGGACCCGAACAGGCGTGCACTTCAACGCTTCTGCAACCCCTAGCACACCGTAAATGCTAAGGCCGTGATCCGGTAACCTTATGACCCGCGTGCGCAATCCGCCTGTCCTGCCATACAGTGCAGGGTTCATGTAGACAACCCGTACGGGGGTTGCCCGACGCACCTTCGGTTGTTTCCTGCGCCTTGGGATATTCACTGTTGGCATATGGTATTCGTCCCTCGTGTACGTATTTTGTCACGACTAACTTAACTATGTCAAGACTAAGTTTTCTCTTGCTCCTCCCCCATCTCACTTGCTACAGTTAAAAGGCATCGTGGAACGGCTACGTGGCTAGGACGGAAGAGTATTAGCGGTGTGTCGCAATTTGGGTCGCAGAATGAGGCTCGATATGACATGCGTTGTGTTGTCCTGTGCTGTCATGTGTCGGGCACGGGCTGGACATAAGGATGCGCTAAGCGACACCTGAAGGGGCAGATTGGAAAAGCTCTTCAAAGTCGTGGAGGCCGCGCGGGCCCTGGGTCTGTCGAGCGAGACCGTCCGTCGCTGGGCTCGCGAAGGGCGCATCCGCGCTATCCAGACACCCAGCGGCCATCTTCGCATTCCACAGGATGAAATTGATCGCATAAGGAAGGGAGAACCCTCCCCTACCGGTCCCGAGATACCTTCGCGGTTAGCCGGCGGGGCCGTCCAGCAGAAACGCGAAGCTGTAGAGCTTGCTCGCCTTGAAATCGAACTAGAGAAAACTAGGAGGGAGCAAGAAGATCTTGAAGAGGAGCGGCTGAGACGGAGGCATGAAAGGCTGGCAGCCGAGCAGACAGCTAGGGCTGAAGAGCAAATGCGCTTGGCAGAGCTGAGAAGAGGTCAGGAAGCAGAGCGGGAAGCTAGGCGCTGGGAACACTTGCAAGCAGCCGAGGACCAAAAACGTCGCCAGGCAGCAGCAGAGATAGCTCG
>JAKEER010000473.1 GCA_022616615.1 Acidobacteriota bacterium | reverse complement strand
CTTCGGCGGTGGATCCATGCTGCAGCACTCGCTACCGCTCGTGGTTCTGACTGGGTGCTCGCTACCGCTCGTGGTTCTGACTGGGTGCTCGCTACCGCTCGCGGTGCTGATTAAGGCACAGTAAAATTCTCAATCAGCATTAAATCGCTGCCGGTCTCGGCAGGTTGAGCAAAGACAAGAAAACGCCGATCGGGCGAGATGTTTGGCCCCCCGATTGGCCGGTCCGACACGACTACGGGCCGGCTCTGCCCGGTTGAGAAGCTCAAGAACTGGATCAAGCCCTGGTGGCGGGAATCCGCCGCTGGCACGTAGAAGATTCCATCGGCGGCGACGGTATACGAGAACCAATTCTTGTATGCGCCTGTGACCTGTAGCGCCTCGCCGCCTTGGACTGGCACTTTCCAAATCCCCTTCTCTCGGACGGGATGTTCGTAATAGAGCGTCTGGCCGTCGGGAGATTCAATAGGTGTTCCGCCGCCTCCCGAAGTCATCCGTGTGGCGTCACCGCCCTCGGCGGGCATCTTCCAGACTTCAGATTGCCCGGAGCGCGTGCTCGCGAAGTAGATCCAGCGACCGTCATGTGAGTAGCTGGGTGCGGAATCATCGGACGGATCCATAGTGAGACGCTTCGGCGCCCCGCCAGCGGCGGAGATCGTGAAGAGATCAGAATGCCCTTCGGGACGCGCATGGAAAACCAGCCGCTGGCCGTCAGGGGACCAGTTCGAGAGACCAACCAGGGGTCCCCCGAAGGAGGTCAGTTGCACCGGATTCGAGCCGTCAGCATCCGCAACCCAGATTTCTTGGGTACCAGACCGCGTGGATGAGAAAGCAATTTTTTTCCCGTCCGGCGAATATCGAGGCATGCCATCCCGGCGGGTTGAGGAAATCAAAAGCTGTGGCTGGCTGGCTCGACCTCCCGGTGGAGGGATTTCGGCGCGCCAGATGTCGTTTTCGTGAGTGCGTCGAGTGTAGACGAGATGGCGGCTCAGGCTCAACTCGCTGATGTTGCCTTCCGGCAGTGTGATTCGCTCGGAGGTGCCAGAGCCTGAGACAGCCGTCATGCGCAGCTCCCTTTGTTCGAGCAGAACAGGATTCGCCCAGGAGATGTATAAGATGTGGCGCCCTTCGCGCGTCCAGACCGGGCGCCCGGCCCAGCGCACGTCGGTCTTAAGCTGCCGCGCTTCGCCTGCGGGCTTGAAGTCTCCTGACAGCGAAAGCAAGTAGACCTCTTCCCTCGTGCTCCAGCCAGTAAGCCGAGTGAAGGCCAAAGTACGTCCATCCGGCGAAAAAGCGGGCATGGAGTCACCGCCAAAGCTTGGTGGCCGGGTCAACCGTTGCTTCTCGCCGGTCAGCGCTGAGACCAGAAACAGCCCTTCGGCGGGGTCCTCACCCTCGCGGTGTGAGACGGCGAGCCAACGTCCGTCTGGCGACCAGGCGAGCGCAGACTTGCGGGAATTGTCGTTATCAGCGATGAGGGTCTCTGTCAGCTTGCGCTCTGGGCCTCCGAGCGCGGGGATCAACAGTAGCTCCTTCCGACCACCGCCCAGCCGACGAAGAAATGCTATCGTGCGCCCGTCCGGCGACCAGGCCGGGCTGAAATCCTCAGCGGGATTCGTGGTCAGTTGCAGATGAGAGTTGGAACCGATCAGCTTGAGGTAGATATCGAAGTTGTCTTGCCTGGCGCCGTTCCACGAGAACGCCACCTGGTTGCCGTCGGGCGAGAGCGCCGGGTTGAGTTCGAAGCCGGGATAGCTTGTCAACGGGACACTGCGCCATACTGGCGGCGCGCTTGTCGGCCAGAAGTACCAGCTCACTAGCCCGCTAATCGCCACCACCATGGCTGCTGCAACCCAGGGCCAGAGCTTTCCAATTTGAGAAAGCCAAAGGGTTCGAACCGGAAGGTGCCGGCCAACCGCCAGCCAATGTGCTGGAGCCTCAGCACTCTCGAGTGCTGGCTGCGCCTGTTGTGCAACTGCCATGGGGTGCTCGGTCTGAAGCTTTCCCTTCGTTCCTGAACCATTCTCAATGACCTCCGCTTCAAAGATGTAGCCCCGTCGCGGCACCGTCTTGATGTGGTGCTGAGAGTCATCGTCCAATGCTCGCCGTATGTCCCGGACGCACTGCACGAGCGAATCGTCGGTGACAAACGTGTCGGGCCAAATGGCTTGAACCAGTTCGTCTTTGGTAATCAGCCGTCCCCGGTTCTCAATCAAGTATTTGAGCGACTCAAACGACTTGGGGCGCAGCCTAATCTCCTGCCCGTCACGCGTGAGGCAACCGCGCGCCAGATCGAGAATAAAACCCTCGAATGAGTAAGTCTTGTTGGACAGGCTTCGCATGGCTATTTCCTGCATCGTGAAGCGAGCTGGCCACTACCGCGAGCGGTAGCGAGCATGCCTCCCCTCAAAGAACGCTCGCTACCACCTTGACCTCATTCTGGCTACTACTTGATTTAACTTAATCCGAAAAACTTCGCGCTCTTGCGCTCTTGGCTCTCCCCGGCCTTTTCTTTCACCAATCTTTCGGAACTGTTTCACCAATCTTTCGTTACTTGCGTCCTCCTCCGCTGCTAATTTCCGACTCGCTGGTCAAGGTTGGGAGTTCCGTTTTCGGAAGCTGCATTCCAGATCAGTATTTAGTGTTGATTATAAAGCAGTGCCAAACAAAACAGCGATCGTTAACTGGGAATCCACTTACAAAAAAAGGGAGAAAGCCGGAGGCTCTGGGCGTTGTCCTGCCGAAGTCCGAGACATCCCCCTCGCGGTCTCTGGAAGACCGTTGCCCCTCTTTGCCTAAGGGGAATAGCTACCTTTCCACTGGCACATATTCTGGAGGCAGGTCGGAGGAACGTTATGAACAGGAAAAGCTTAGTGACAAGTCTCGCTTTGAGTTGTGTGATCATCCTTGGCAGTGAGATGGCAGACGCAGGGAAAATTCCATCTGGGGGATCTACTGCCACCCTGCTGGTCACGGGCCTGGAGGGTGCCTCGGGCAGCACCATCGGCCCCGGTGGTGCGCTGTACGTCACCGAAGGCGCGGCCGGCAGGATCTCGCGCGTCGATCCGCAGAGCGGGGAGGTCACGACGTTCGCCAGCGGTCTGCCGAAAGCAATCATCGGCATCGGCGGGGCGATCGACGTCGCGTTCATCGGCAAGGCCGCGTACGCACTGGTCACCCTTGTCGGCTTTGACGTCGGTGGCAGCGACGTGGTCGGCATCTACCGAGTCGACGGCCCAGGCCGTTTCACCGTCGTCGCCGACATCGGTGCGTTCTCCGTGCTTAATCCGCCGAACACTCCGTTCGACCTCCCGACCGGAGTCCAGTACGCGCTGGAAGCCTACCGTGGCGGGTTCCTGGTCACCGATGGACACCACAACCGTGTGCTGCGGGTCACGCTCGACGGTGAGGTCACCGAGTTGATCGCGTTCGACAACATCGTCCCGACCGGCTTGGCGGTCTCAGGAAACACCGTGTACATGGCCGAGGCCGGCCCCGTCCCCCACCTGCCCCAGGACGGCAAGGTTGTATCGTTCAAGCCGAAGACGCCCACCGCCACGGAGGTGGCCTCCGGCGCCAGCCTCCTCGTCGACGTGGAATTTGGTCGCGGTCGCCTCCTCTACGCGCTCTCGCAGGGCGAGGGGTCGGGCGGCCCGGCGGGTTCTCCGGCGCTGCCGAACACCGGCGCGCTCGTGGAGGTCAACGAAGACGGCACCTTCACCGTCATTATGGGCGGTCTGGACCGGCCTACCTCGCTCGAGGTCATCGGGGACACCGCGTACGTCGTTACCCTCACCGGGCAGATCTGGAGGATCGACGGCGTCTCGGCTCCGCCCTACGGCGTGTATATGGTTGAAGGCAATTAGAAAGCCAATTCAGCAGGAACGCGCGCCGTACGGTAAACGTGAAGTTGACTGCGTGCAGCATTCTATCCCAAGCCACTAGACCGAGCAACGCCAGGTCGCCAGGCGATAGCCGCGTCCACTTTGGCAGCCCGGACGGCCTCGGCGGTTCTGAGGCGCTCGCTGCTACTAGGCCGGAAATCCGACGAAGAACCGGATTTGGCAGTCAGCGCGTGCTGACGGTCATGCTCGCAAAGTTGAATAGTCGATGAAAGATGCAAGACATTGCTACTGATAAGGAGAGTCGAATATGAATAAGAGAAAAGCTGTCGCAGAATCCACCGTATTCTTGGGACTTTTGGCCCTGGCAGTCACCCTGCTTCCGAGCACGGGAGCATTGGCAGCGGAACCGGCAACGCGTACTACTGCCAATGTCTATTGGGGATGGGATTCGGCAAATCCTGTAGGTACCTCCGAGCTCATCAGGAGCAGCTCCGGAATTACCGCCGTCTTTAACAGTTCGGGGTTACCAGCTGGTCAGGCGGTGACGCTTTGGTTTATCATTTTCAACAACCCTGAACATTGCTCCACGACACCTTGTACGCTGCCCGCCGATTTGTTCGCTCCCGACGTTGATGGCGACTTCCACTTTGGGAGTGGTCACGTTGTCGGCGCAGGTGTGACCACGACATTTGCTGGGCATTTGAACATCGGCGACACGTCGGGCTCTGGTCGGGTGGAAGTGGGGCTGGATGCAGGCTTCCCGCTCGCGGACCCGTACAAGGCGGAGGTGTTACTGGCCATTCACAGCCACGGACCGATGCTCGAGGGTCAGGCTCTCAAAAGCCAGATCAACTCCTTCTTGGGCGGTTGTCAGGTGTTTCTCGGGCCCAACGGCCTTGCGGCTGGCCCTCAAGACGTGCCAGACCAGATAGGTGAGTGCTCGACCTTACAATTCTCACTCCACAGGGGTCGTCTTCTTTAGAATTTCGGAAAGTAGAAAGTAAATGATGCATAGGAGCCAGCCGTCCCAGTCAGACCGGCTCCGTCGCGCTAGTTTTCAAACAGGAATTGCAGGCGCTTCGTCTACTGCTGCTCCTACACCCAAATCGACGCAGCCGTTTCCATTGCCGAGAGATGATAGACATGGAACTCATCAGTAAACGACTCAGACTATCCTCCCAAGCCGATTCAGTCCTCGTTGTCCTGTTATTGTTGCTGGACCTTGTCGGCCCTGCCTCAACCGGGATGGCACAGACGCCTGGCAGGTTTGCAGCGACCGGGAACATGACCACGGCACGAGCAGGCCACACAGCTACCCTGCTGTTGAATGGCAAGGTTTTGATCACCGGTGGCTGGAATCCGTCTGTGTCGGGTCGGTATGACCCAGCAATAGCCAGCGCGGAGCTTTACGATCCCTCCACGGGCACTTTTGCCCCGGCTGGCAACATGACCACGGCCCGCATGGCTCACACCGCGACCCTTCTCGCTGACGGGAGGGTCTTGATCTCCGGTGGCTACGCAGACAGTTCTCCTACTTCCTCCTTGCACAGCGCAGAACTGTACGATCCTTCGACCGGCACCTTCGATGCAACCGGCGAGATGTTCGCGGGCGGCCCAACGCCGGCCGTGCTGCTCACCAACGGTAAGGTTCTTATTACCGGCGGCCCCAGCGCAGAGCTCTATGACCCTGCTACAGGTGCCTTCGTGATAACCGGCGCATACGCCGGCACGAGTCGTGGACGTGTGCACACAGCCACCTTGCTCCCGGACGGAAGGGTTCTGATCGCCGGTTGGGCAGCCTTCTGCGAAGATCCTCAACTCTATGATCCCCGCACCGACACATTCAGCGTTACAGGTCCGATGACGGAATGCGACCGAGTGTACAAAGCGGTGACTATGCCGAACGGCAAAGTCTTATTTGCAGGTAACATTGAGAGTAATTACATAGCGGCCGCAGAAGTGTACGACCCGGCGACAGGAACCTTCACTGATCTCAAAATGACGATCCCGCGCAATTCCTCCACAGTTACTCCTCTTCCCGATGGAACGGTCTTAATTACCGGCGCTCAGTTGCCCGGCGGCCACGGTGACAGCCGCGCCGAACTCTATGATCCCGCCACCGGTACCTTCGGCACCGCAGGAAATATGACCACAGGCCGCCATTCGCACACAGCCACGCTGCTCCCCGATGGCACTGTTCTGGTCGCTGGCGGCTTTAGCGCATGGCTTCAACCCGCTATCTCAAGTGCCGAGGTCTATCGTCCTTCGGTGCCGCTGCCCCCTCCTGTATTGTCTTCGATCCTGCATGCGGGAACGCCGCAGCTCACGTCGTCGAGCAGCCCAGCCTCTGCTGGAGAGGTCCTGCAAATCTACTGCACTGGCCTGATCGACGGCACTGCAATCCCTCCACAAGTAACCATCGGGGGCCGGATGGCCGAGGTCCTCTACTTTGGCAAGGTTCCCGGATTCGCGGATCTAATGCAGGTGAAGATTAGAGTCCCGAGCGGCGTTACACCGGGACCGGCACTCCCTGTGCGCTTGATATACCTCGGCCGCCCGAGCGATGAAGTCACCATTGCAGTGATGGCACAAGCGCCGGGCTCCTTCACTCCCACGGGAAGCATGAGGACGGGCCGATGGGCACACACAGCCACCCTGCTTGCCGACGGCAAGGTCTTGATTGCCGGTGGCCAGGGTCCTGGACCCAGCACATACTATGGCAGCACCGAGCTGTACGACCCAGGAACCGGGAGCTTTACCCCTACTGGCAGCATGGCTTGGGCCCGGGTATGGCACACGGCGACCTTGCTTCTCGACGGCAAGGTCTTGGTCACCGGCGGCCGTGGGTATGGCGGCCGTGGGTTTTGGAAAGATCTCCTTGCCAGCGCCGAACTCTACGATCCCGTCACCGGCACTTTCGCCCCCACCGGCGACATGGTTGAGGCTCGGATGGCCCACACGGCTACCCTCCTCTCCGACGGCAAGGTCTTGATCGCCGGCGGGGCCGGGGTCACGGCGGAACTCTACGATCCTTCGACTGGGACCTTCACCCTAACGGGCAACATGAGCACGGATTGGTTCAATCCAACGGCCAGCCTCCTCCCTGACGGAAGGGTCCTGGTCGTCGGTGAACCCCCATATGGGTCATTCACCACCCCTGAACTATATGATCCTGTCAGCGGCACGTTCAGCCCTACGGGCGAGATGACCATCCTCAGCTGGAGCCACACGGCCACCCTGCTCACGAATGGTAAGGTCCTGGTTGCCGGTGGCTGTGTTGGAGATGGGTACAAATATGACAGAGCTGAACTGTACGATCCTGCCAGCGGCAAATTCTCCGCTATCGGCAACATGACTTGGGCACGGTGTGGGCACACAGCTACGCTTCTACCCGATGGCACTGTTTTAATGGCAGGCGCTGGAGGGGAAGGTTACGGCTGGTCGCACCCCGCCAGTGCCGAACTTTACGACCCCGCAACCGGCACGTTCAGCCCTGCGCCTGACATGACCAGACCCCGTGGGGTCCACACGGCTACCCTCCTCAATAACGGCCAGGTGTTAATCGCTGGTGGCGGGGAGTTCTCTGCCAGTGCCGAACTCTACCATCCGCTCGCTAGCAACATCGCTGGCAATCCGGCGCTGGGAACTTCGTTATTGATTCCTTCAGCGGTTTATTCCGACGAATTTGAGTCATCGCTCGTCGTGCTGAATATGGATAACGAACCTAACAACGTAACCATAACGGCAAGTAACCACCTGGGTGACTCGATTGGCTCTTTGACTGTTGCGCTTGCAATCGGAGGACGCTTCCGGAGCGCTAATATCTTGAAGCAGTTAGGGGCAGCGCCGGGTCCGTCCGGTCCCATATTGGTCCACTCCAACAACAATCGGTTGCTCTCAGCCGTTTCTGAGGTCTCCAGCAGCCGGGGAGCTGCCGGAGTCTTCCCGGCAGTGAACGTCGAAACCGCCTGGACGCAGGGCTTCATTCTGGAAGCGATTGACGATGGGTCTCGCGGAATGCCTGGGACTTACCGCACCAATCTGGGACTCATCAATACCTCCGGTACATCATCTACAAATGTGACCATGACCCTGTTCAACAGTTCCGGGCAGCAGGTGGGGAATCCACTGTCGCTCCCAATAGCGATCGATTGCTACACCGGTTGCCCCGAGCAGATCAACACCATCGTGCAGCGACTTCGTGGCTCTACCGGAGTGACAGAAGGGTATGTGAGAATCTCTTCGCTGCAGCCGATCATCGCCTGGGCCAGCAAGGTCGAGAATGGGAACGATGATCCCAGTTTTCAGATCGGGGTCGGAGCACCTTCTTCCGCTCAGCAAGAAGCTCGCTACGACGTAGGAACTCGACTGCTCGTTCCTTCCTCGGCCTATTCAGATACCTTCACATCCTCGTTGGTCGTCCTGAATATGGACAGCCAGCCCAACAGCATCACCATTACTGCCCATGATACTGGTGGGAATCCTCTCGCACCTCCTTTCACAACGACTCTCCCTGCCGGCGGGCAATTCCGCACCAGCAATATTTTGCAGCAGCTAGGCGTCGCCTCTGGGTCCTTTGGTCCAATCAGCGTCGAGTCCACCAACAATCACTTGCTTTCAGCCATCTCTGAAGTCAAGAGCAACCAAGGATTCGGCGGATTCTTCCCGGCAGTGAACCTCGAAGCGGCCTGGACCGAGGGGTTCATCCTGGAAGTGGTCGACAGCGGAGCGCGTGGGACTCCCACCACCTATCGCACCAATCTAGGGCTCAACGCGGTCAGCTCAGGAACCACCCATGTGACGATTACGCTGTTCAATGATTCCGGACAGCAGGTGGGAAACTCCATCTCGACCACTGTGGTAGCCAATGGCCTGACCCAGCTCGACAACATTGTTCAGCGACTTCGTGGTTCGACCGATGTCAGTGGAGGATACTTGAGAATCGTTTCGAGCCAGCCAATCATCGCCTGGGCCAGCAAGGTCGAGAATGGAACCGATGATCCCAGCTTTCAAATAGGAATTGGAGGTGCTTCGTCTACTGCTACTCCATCCCAAGTCGACTCAGCCGTTTCCATTGCCGAAAAATGATTGACCTCACGCTTTGGCTGCGTCACCGAGTGTGCAGGTTGGACGAGGTTCCCGAGCGCGATGTCCTGGGGAGGACGCCGGCGCCGATGTTCTTGAATCGCGATATTACCAACAGCGGCATGCACAGCCTGTGGGTGCAGGCGAAAGTCCTATTTTGACGGCAGTGTTCCGAACCGCGAGCGGTAGCGGGCGTTGCGTCCGGCCTGTGGCACTGACGACGTCCTGCCCGTTCTTGTGTGATTCGGCTTCTTGACCACACGCTAGACACAAACGCAATCAACAGAGGTGCAGTCGAGTAAGCAAAGGAGGTGATGCGCGAATCCAAAGCATCGCTTCACGGCTCCATCCTCGAGGCCATCACTCCCGCTTTCTTCTGAGAAGTCCGTCTGAGTTCCTGGAAGATCTCCATCTCGCGCTGGGCCTCCAGTTTCCGTCCTTGCTTGAGGTAAAGGCGCCCAAGAAGATAGTGGGATTCAGAAAACTTGGCGTCGTTCCGAATCGAGTGCTGCAAAGCGGCCACGGCTTCCGCGTAACGCCCCAGCTTCTGCAGTACCTTGCCTTGCACATAGAAGACTTCGGCCGACTGCGGATTCATCCGTAGCGCAGGTTCGAGCAGCGCCAAGCTCTCCTCAAACCGATTCTTATCGAGCAGTAACTTCGCCAAGTTTAGCCATGGCCACTCGATGTTGAGTTTCTGCGCTTCAGCCAGTTCAATCGCCTTGCGGTAAGCCGCCACGGCTTCTTCCGTTTTGCTTTGGGCTTCCAGTGCCAATCCCAGATTGTCGCGGGCCCTGACGGATTCGGGATTGCGTTTCAATGCCGCTCGAAAGGCTTGTTCCGCCTGCGCGAAGCGTTGTGCTGTGTAGTAGTAGCGGCCTAGATGATAATGCATCATTGCGTCTTCCGGCGCTAACTGGACTGCTGTCTCAAAGAACGGCCGGGCCAGATCGAGACGCTCGAGAATCACCCAGTTCATGCCAGCCAGCAGATACACTCTCGCATCCTGCCGATGCAAAGCGAAGCTGCGTTCCAATTGCTTGAGAGACTCTTCATACCGCCGCTCGCCAAACTGAATGCGCGCTTCAAGAAAGTGCGTCTGATAAGTCTCCCCATGCGCCGCCACTTCAGCCTTAAGCTGCTCGCGGGCAGACGCCAGCTGCCGTGCGTCGATCATCCGTTCGATGCCCACAAGAGAGGCGCCACCAGTCGTGACATCCAGGCTGCGGCTCATCGTCTCACCAGAGCGTGAGGTGAGAAGCAACAGAAAACAGAGAATGACCACAAACATGACGTTCACACAGCAGGTTGTGCCAAGAGGATCTACCGGCTCGTACCGGGATACTTCACCGTCCAGCGCCAGCAATAGATGTCCGATGATACTCTGAAACAATATGCCAAGACAAAGATCAGATCGGCGGAATTCTCGCCACGCGCTGTCAATCAAATCAGATGGACATTCTTGAAGGCTGCCTCCGCTGGATTCCCCGATGGTGATAGCGAGCCGCCCTGGCTGTGAATCCGTTTATCCAGCAACCAGCGCCTGTGGCTGGTGACGAGAAACCGGCTGGCGCCCTGCCCGGCTCCACATGCCGTGATTGCTTCTCGCCAGGCAAGGGGGTATAGTGGGACTCATTCTCTCTCACCCATTTCTAACCTTAGCCGAACTCAACAAGAACAAGGAGGTACTTGCCATGTCACAAGCACAACCCAAAATGCAGCCGATTCCCGGAGCAGACCCGGCCCAAGTGGACTCGAAACACTATCAGGTTGTTCTTGAAAACGAGAAAATCCGGGTTTTACGGATCAACTATGGCGCGGGCGAAAGGTCGGTGATGCATGGTCATCCGGCATCTCTGGCGTTGTTGGCCACCGACGCTCAGATCCGGTTCACCTATCCTGATGGCCGATTGGAAGAGATTAACGCGAAGGCAGGCGAAGCTCTTTGGGCCGAGGCAGGAGACCATCTGCCAGAAAACCTGGGCAGTGCACCTTTGGAAGTGACTCTGGTTGAGCTCAAGACCCCAGCCAGCCTGGGTGAACGGATTCTGGACGAGCGTGGCAAGATCACTGCGATGCGGGTGATACCAGGAGCCGAAGGCCAAAGTCCGAAAGTAGAGGTCTCGTTCCAAGCCGGTGGCCAGATACTGGGCATCGAAGCGACCGATATTGGGACCTACTCTGCGGTGACCCGGTCGGACGGTCTCCTTTATGGCGAGGGACAAGGCATCATCACCACGAAAGATGGCGAAACCGCGATATGGAAAGGAAACGGCGTTGGAAGACCCACCGGCCGTGGCTCTGCCGTAAGCTGGCGCGGAGCCGTGTACTACCAGTCGTCGTCTGAAAGACTGCAGCGACTAAACGGAGTGGCCGGGATTTTTGAGCACGAGGCAGACGAAAACGGCAACACCCATGGGAAGGTCTATGAGTGGAAGTGACGAGCCGGGTCGAGGAAAAATGAGCTGGAGCCGGATTCGCCATTCTGGGCGCATCAGAATCGTTTCGCGTCCGGGGAATCCGGTTCCAACCCTGTGCAAACAACTCTTCGAGTACGACGGCATGGCCTGGTTAAGTTCGATGGCGGGCTCGAGTAAGCGAAGATGCTTAGCGCCAGCGCGAGGCCCGCGACCAATGAAAATCATGTAGTGGTTGAGGCCTAACTTTATGAGAATTCGTTTTCCATTCCAATATCCCGCGCTTAGTCGAATCTCGAGACTCTTTGTTGTTTGTCTCCTCTTCTCCATGCTGCTCGCTGAGCAGCGCGGAGGTTTTCTTACAAGGCAACGGATGGGCATAACAGAATTCTTCATCTTTTCTCTGAGCAAGCTGCTGCCTCCGCCCATGCTGGTCGCCCACGCTCAGACGGCTCAGCGGCCCAACGTTGTGTTTATTCTGT
>JAKEER010000472.1 GCA_022616615.1 Acidobacteriota bacterium | reverse complement strand
TCGCTTCGGTCAGTTCGCCGATGCGCTCCAATGCATCCGTACACGCATTGAATCCGTACCGGTAGAGAGAATGACATTGCAGAAGATATGCGGTGACCTTGAGGGCATCGGCGCGCTGCCGGATGGAGCGGTCGTGCAAGTACGCGATTCTGCGCTCAGTTTCCTCTCAGGCCAACTACCCGGCCTTATAACAGGAGGCCCCTGACAAATTGCCGCTGTCCGCGTGAGGTTCAGAGAGGGGAAACGGGACTGGGAATCAACTCCTACGGCAACAGACCAATACGACGCAGGAGCTCGTGGAAGTGCCGGTCGGAGCGCAGCGGATCGAACCGCGGATCAACTTTCAAGAACTTCACATCGTTCTCAAAGGATTGGATGGCGGTTTCGAGCCACTTATACGCCAGTTCTTTCTGGCCAAGTGCGATGTAAGCGGCAGCGACGTCCACCGCGTTCCTCTCTGCGTGCGAATTCAGAACCCGTCGCAGGAGTTTCCGCGCCTCCGCTCTGTTACCGGCTAGGGCGAAAGCATGCGCCTGGCGATGGTCAGCTGCGCCGGGGCTAGTGAGGCGCGCCACGTTGAATTGCGCAGCAGCCTCTGCGTGCATGCCCTTAAACGCGTACGACTGAGCCACGCGGATGCGCGACCACGTGTGGCCGGGGTCCAATTCCAAGGCTTTCTGAAGCTCTTCAATCGCACGGTCGTACTGGCGGGCATAATAATAGATCGCTCCCATCTCATTGCGGGCCAGCGCAGAGAGCGGATCCAGCTCACTTGCCTCGAGGACTTCGGCCAAGGCATCTTCGAAGCGGCCCCCGCTCTTCAGATACGAACCCAGAAACAGGTGCGCGTCGGGCGAGCTTGGATCTAACTCTACGGCGCGACGGAACAGCCTCTCGGCCGCGGCCCAATCGAAGCGAAGCCACGCCAGTGCCCCAGCGGCGACGTGAGCTTCCGAGGACGTGGAGTCCAGTTCCAGTGCCCTGTCGGCCGCGGCCTGTCCTTCGGATTGACGTTCTCTCCAGCCACTCCATGCGAATGTTTCTGCAAGGCCGGCGTGAGCGGGAGCAAAATCTGGCGCCAAGAGAATGGCTTCGCGGAACAGTTTGACTGCCCCCTCACGGCCTTCCTTGGTTCTCTTGTTCCAGAAGTGCCGTCCCTTCAGGTAGGCCTCGTAAGCCTCCGGTTGAGTGCTGCGGAAGACCAGCTGGCGCGAGCGAGCCTCGGGTGTCAGGGTGAGATGGACCGCACGAAGGATATCTACCGCGATCTCTCGTTGCAGGGGCAGAATCTCCCTCACATCTTGTTCGTATTCCTGGGTCCAAATCTGCGTCTGGTCGCTAACGACGGTGAGGTGGGCATTGATGCGCACTCGACTGCCTTCCCGGCGCACGCTGCCTTCCAGGATATAGTTGACCCGCAGTTCTCGCCCGATTTCATCCGCGCCCTTGCGCGTGCCCTTATACTTCATCGCAGAGGTCGGAGCAATCACGCCGAATCGCTCTGGGTCCAACCGCCCCAGCTGCGAGATCATTTCTTCAGTCAGGCCATCGCTGAAGTATTCCTGTCGGGGATCATCGCTAAGGTTCAAAAAGGGCAAGACGGCCAATTTGATTTTCCCGTCGGGTGTTCGCACCGTGTGGACGAAGCGTTGCCAGCCCCACAGCGAGGTCAAAAGCACAGCACTTGCGAATACAACCGCGGCAATTGGCCACGGTCTGTGGAATGTTCTTGCGACTGGCAGAATCCCAGATGCATTCATCTCTGCGGTTTGGGCGGAGCTTTCCGCTACCCCGGTTACAGGTGCGATGAAGCGGTAGCCGTGTTTGGGAACGGTTTCGATGTAACGGGCACCCTCCTCGCCGTCGCCGAGAGCCTTGCGCAAAGAGAAGATATGCTGTGCAAGGTTGGCTTCTTCGACGAAGCTGTCGGGCCACAACTTTCTCATCAACGCGTTCTTTTCTTCCAGGTGTCCGCTGTTCTCCACCAGGATGAGGAGGATCTCAAACGCTTTGGGCGTGAGCGGAACTGGTCGGCCGTCGCGCAGTAGCCGTCGTTCGACCGGGTCCAATCGGTAGGGACCGAACTGGTAAAACCCCTTTGCTTGCCGGACCGTGGCCATCGTTCAAAACTCTTTGAGAATTCTTGATGGAGATTTGAACCTCTCTTAAAGACTTTCGCACCGCCGGCGCTTCACTCTGCCGCAGAGCGCGCGGGTGACGGGCAGACGTTCCAGATGACGGCAGGTGAAGCCCTTCCCCAATGCGATCCGATTCTAGTCGAATCAATCGCCGCTCACAACAACGGCTGGGGAGGTGGTGGATGAAGACTTCACCCGCAAACTCGGGTCCGCATAAGCGATGGATTCGGCTCGTGGGTGCTCTGCTCCTGACTCCCTATGGTGCGTCTTCCCAACAGGGTCCGCCACGGAAAGCACCTTCCAAAGTCCCGGCGGCAAAAGCCGCTGCGCCAACCGAGGCTGGAAAGTTCAAAGGTATCTGGGAGCCTGTGAACTATAAGGAAGACCTGCAACTGAACGACGTGTTTTTCGTGACACCGGATGTCGGCTATGTCTCTGGCGCCGCAGGAACGATTCTCAAAACCACTGACGGGGGCGCGACCTGGACGGCGCAGCTCGGCGGAGATCCGCAGGCTCAGGGACCTGATCTCACGCGCTTGCACTTCTTCAACGAAACTCATGGCTGGGCACAGTCGTGGAATCAGCTGTTTCGAACCACGGATGGCGAGAATTGGCAGCCAGTGGGCCAGGACGTTCGCGGCCCTGTGTTTTTCACCTCAGAGTCGCGCGGCTTCCGCATCTATGGGGGACACGTGTTCAAAACCGAAGACGGCGGCCATGACTGGAAGGAAGTTTTTTTCTGTCGAGCGAAGATGGAAGTGGGAGGGCTAACCCAGGACAAGAGCGCGACGTTTGGAGCTTGCACTTCCCGTCTCCCAGCGTGGGTTACGCTGTCGGCGATGCCCGCATCGTCCTTAAGACTGAAGACGGGGGCGCCAACTGGACGGCTTTGATCGGGCCCGAGGAGTCCGGCGACCAGCGGGCATATTCGGTTTTCTTCCTCGACGAAACCACCGGCTTTTTGAACCGCAATTCCCGCTTGTACCGCACGTCTGACGGCGGGCAGACCTGGCAAAACGTGGTGGCGCAAGTGGGATACTATGCCCCCATCAAGTTTGCCGACCCGGAAGTGGGCTGGGCCTTTCAGGGGGCCGCTGGGCAATTTGGTCAGAGCTTGTGGTGTTGGACAACGGATGGAGGAAAACGCTGGACTTCACGCAGCATCCCATTTCCGGCCACAGCCCAAGCTTTCAGTTTGCCGCGCCGCGACCGTGCGTACGTCGTCGGCAACCACGGAATGATCTACCGCTACCGCGTCGTCCCAGCCGCAGAAGAAGTAGCCAAGTCCATACCCGCACCAGTCATGCCCAGCGTGGATGCCGGTCTCGCTGAACAGACCACACAACTTGAGACGCAGGTTGAGGCCCTCGAGGAAAAAGCCAAGGAAGAATTGAAACTCGACGTGGCCGAACCCACTGCCGCCGCCGAAAGCAAACCGACCGAAGCAAAACCCGAAGCGGGCGCGGGCGAAGCCGCAGGGCAACCACTGCTGGATGCCTGCTGCAAAGAAGAAGTCGCCCAGGTCGAGGCACTGATTAATTCGGTGGACACTGAGGTTCCGAAATTCACGGGCAAACTCCGCAACCTGAACCTCATTTTCACCGGGCTGAAACTGGTTGGTGAACTCTTCGGTCAGGCCCGGTCCATGAAGCAGTCCATCAAGAACCTGCGGGGGGCCCGCGACCCTCAGTCGGTGAGTGCCGCCTTGGCTGAACTAACCACTCAGGTTCAGGGAATGGTCAGCAGCACGAAAACGGCACTGGGAACCGCCGCGGCTCCGGTGCCGCAGCAGGAATGAGCGCCAGGAGGCATAGGGTGAGCAACACATTCGTAGGGACGCATTTGCGGTGGTTGCTGGTGATTCGCATGACGGCCAGCTCCAGGGCCCGCGCATGCTTACTGTTGGTTTCTCTCATCGTTTCTTCCGAGGTTCGCGCACAAGGCCCGTGTTGCACTGCTTTGAACCGCGTGGCCCAGGCAGCGCGGGAGGCCATGTTGAATCCACCGTCGCCGGGAAACCTGGGAACCTGGAAGAGCGCCTACGCGGCTGAACTCCACCGCGTGCGGACCCAAATCTGCCTGACGGGAAATGTGCAAAGCCAGTTGGACGCATTGATTCGTACCGTCAACGCCTTGACCTACCTGGACAAAGCCAAACAGGCGTACATCACGGGCATCAAGCGAAATCAGCTCTTCTCCTCCATCCTTGTTGACCTGGACGCGATCGGGAAGGCCCTGCCCTGCGGAGTCTCGGCCGGTCCTTCTGCCGGTTCTCCGGCCGGGGGCGGGGCGGCGTGGCCGTGCCCAGGAACAGACAACCTGGAGAAGATCGGCAAGCACGCGGAGCGTGCCGCCACCGTTGCCAAGGCTGGGGCCCAAGTCGCCGAAGACCCACAGATCAAAAGTGCTTTGGAACAGACTGCCGATGCGTTGGAAAAGGTGTCTGCGCCGATCGACAAAGCCGTTCGGCTGGGGAACGCATGCGCGCTCATACACGATTTCGTTACTGCTGTCCAGGCCATAAACGGCGCCGGCTGCGATTCCATGAAACTGGCGAAGGGGTTCGATCAACTCTTCAGAAGTGCAGGCGCGATTGGTCAGAAACTTCCGCTCGACGCGGTTTCCAAGCAGTACTTCAGTCTGCTGGCCAGCAACCAAAGCTTTTTCCAACGAACCTCCAAAAACGTGATTCCGGAGCAAAGGTGGGCCCGGCAGTTCAAGGGAGTAGACGGGTACCTACCCGGTGGTTGCGCGGGAGCGCCATAGTTGTTTCGTTGGCGAATAGGAATCTTCTCGGCATCTTTCGCAGGAAAAATCAACAGGAGGTGAATGATGAATCGTTCGTGGAAACAGTACAGATGGCTGTCGCTGGTGGCGCTCGCCGCATGGGCGGCGCCCGTTAGCGCACAGCAACCGAAGTGCAGTCAAGACCATCCGGGGAAGCAACATCGCATCGAATCGGTGGCCAAGCGCAAGGACACGCGGATGACCCTCAGTGTGGCGGGTCACGTGGTCAAGTACGCTATTCAGAGGTTTAATCTCGCGGGCCTTGTTTCGCAGGGTGACATCGATCGGGTGATCTCAATCAAAGGGGAGACTGGCAGCGGGGAGATGTATAATTTCCTGAAGTGGAAGCTGGGTGGCCCGGGGGCAGTGGCAGGCCAGTTCGTCACTGCTGGCTACGAACACTTTGACAAAGCGTACAGCGACGAAGCCGCAGGGATGCTTCTGGGACTGATCAGTTTTGCAAAGACCGAGCCCGAATTAGTCATGCCGGCGTGGATGCAAACCTACCTCAAAGCACAGGCAGGGCAGTCCGGGCAGGCCATATCAGTTTACCTGCAGGGGCAGGGGGTTCCCGCTCCGCTTGCCGACGCCATTGGCAGCAAGGTGTCGGAACAATTGACGAAAGCTGTGCAAAGAAACGTGGCCGCATTTATCCCGAAGTCGTACGATGTCGACAATCGGATTGTAGCCGCTGCTCTAAAAGCCCGACGAGGAGTCTGAGTCGGGGCCTTGCTAAATTGAAAAGCGAAGCTCAATCGGCACCACGGTCGAGGATTCCGCTGATGTGGCGGTAAGGGTCTGCAAGCCCTTCCGCCACTGTGCGCTGTCACCTTGCAAAATGGTCCTTTTGCCGCGAGCATGGTTGAAAGAACTCAAAGAACGCCTCGGGGAGGCTGTGGACTACACGGAAGCAAGCCGGTTGAAACTTGTTCAAAGTCGGAATGGGGCTTCGGGTCCATGAACGGAGCGCCCTAATTCCTGTTACAAAACCTGTTACAAAACGGTTGAATTTGTGCCTAAAACGGCAAAACCCGTGCGCGCTCTTATTTGCGCTCATCCGGTTTTTTCTTCAATCTCTTGCGACGAATTTCGAAACGGACAAGAATCACAGAGTTGAGCCTTAAAATCGCTTGTCCCTAGCGGGACGTGCGAGTTCGACTCTCGCCCCGGGCACTTCACCCACACTCAGCATCTCCCAATGTCACGCAACGGATGAGTAG
>JAKEER010000055.1 GCA_022616615.1 Acidobacteriota bacterium | reverse complement strand
TTCAGCCGCTTCAGTTCGCGGTTAATACGCGCCAGCTCCGTTTTCGCCTGCTGATCCTTCAGGTAGTCGTCCCCGTGCTTCTTCTTGACCAGCGCTTCCACCTCTCGTCGGAGAAGCCGCAGCCACGGGTTTCCGTGCATCGAGCTAACCCGGTAGTGGAGCTCGCCGGCCCGGATCGCCTGCACGATCTCGTCCTGCGTCAGCCCGAACTCTTTCCGCGCCGTCTTGTCGCTCAGGGTTGCTCCCTGGCGCTGCCATTCAGAATCCGGGTCGTCCATCAGTCTGCTCTCTTCTGCACAACTTTGCGTGGAACCAGTCTACCACCCGAAGCGCCCGCTGTTCACCTCCGAGTGCGGCCGGCTCTCGGGGACGTCGGGAAGGACAGCGAGATAGATAACCTCCATCCCGTAGTTCACGTAGGCCTCGAATATGAAATAGTCCCAGTACGACCGCGTCGGCCCGTACTTCATATGACGCTCGTAGGCGTCAAGGCGCGCCTGCTCGGGGACTTCGGTCAAGGTGCGGCGGAAGTACGCCTCCCAGCCGCGCAGCCCTGGCTGCAGCACGATGTACGGCGTCGTGAAGACTACGTGCTCCGAGCCACCAGGGATTGGCGACTGAGTGAGGCTCTCGACGTTCTCGGCGCTCCTTCCCGGATCGCCTGGCTTGTGGCTGCATTTACTGTGTTGAGCAGTTCTACCGATTGCACTGACGGCAACATGCTTCACGATCAGTTCAACAAGCTTTACACGGGCGGTGGAAGAATTGGCCACATTCGCGAGCCACGCTGTGTTAATGGTATATCGAGAGTCGAGTGCAGCTCCAGCAGTGCATGACGGGACCGATTTTTACGTGGTCCAAAAGGGAAAGGCGAGCCTGGTTTTGGGAGGAGAACTGGTTGAGCCCAAGCCCAAAGGGCCCACTGAGGCCTGGGGAACCGCGATTCGGGGAGGGAAGAAGATCGAAATCCGAACCGGAGACATAGTCAACATTCCCCCCAGGGTGCGTGAGCCGTATGGATGTATTGCTTAGTCGTAACATAAACGGTGCAGTCTGTGCGGCTAGCACAGACTTAATCCTACCTGTGTGAGCCGTGTTTGTGCAGAAAACGTTGGCAAAACTCCGGGGGCAGTCCGGCTCCGGGGGAGCGTAGCCAGTGCGTTCCAGCAAGGGGGCGTAGCGAAGAGGCCGGCCAGCGTTGCTCAGAGGGGGAGCGTTTTGGCCTGAATGATCCTGCGAGCTTCCGCCCCGACGGCGAAGCAGGTTTCTCAGCTTCCAGTGAGATTCTCGGGGAGTTTGGATGCGGTTATCCTCCCTGACGATTCGGGTGATGCGCGCTGTCACTGGGAGAGAATGGCGAAACATCCAGACCGGTGAAGTCCCACGTCGTCTCTGCCCTTGCGGGCAGGGTAAGCTCCACCCATAAGGTACAGCCGAAAGGGAGGAGTGATGCGGCGAACTTGTGAAGTCTGTCTCCGGCTCCACAGGCTCATGGGATGGCAGCAGCGCGGTAGTAGTTCCCGTGGCGTGGGAATGAAACGCAAAACCGTAGAGAGCGTTCGGTGACGTGTCGGTCATGGGACAGTTAGCTGGATTGGCTAAAGCCACCAAATGGCCCGCCTGGTTCTTTGCTTTCAGGCAACCCCATCCTCGGCTAAGAAACATCTCGAATGCTGACGCCGTTGCTGGACTCGGCTGATTCAAGACGGGAGACTTCTCCGACCTCAGTTCGAGGTCAGACCAGCGGTCGCGAATCGGCTCCTCATCTGGGGCAATTTCTATGGGGTCGCCCGGTGCGTGAAAGACGCACGCCGGTAAATGTGGGGAATTGACCCCACCGCGACAACGGGGAGGGGCTGGCCTTCGGCCTGCCCCTTACCCACTTCCTCATCAACTTACCTTGGAACCAGGGGGGCAGCATTAGCTACTTGGTGGTGAAGATTCCTTAGAGGGCGTTTAAAAAGTCACCCCCTGGTTTGTAGTCCCGCCTTTAGGCGGAAGCTGCGAATTGGACGTTTTTCTGGCTCCCCCCTATAGTATTCGAGTCCCCAAGGACTCGAAGAAAGATATAGAGATAGGCTAAGCCTTACCCACAATTTTTTGACACTGGGTGGGCTGGCTGGAGGAGAAAAATTGAGACAGTAAACATGGTGTGCATTTTCCGCCGGACAAACGGGAATCCCTCCGCTAGTGCATATGTCGTAAACTCATAACGTCCCTCCCGGACAGCACGCCTGATGCGTTTGATTCCCATTTTATATTCTTACACAATCGAATCCCAAACCAACGAATCGCTACTTCGCTGCGACGAAGGTGATCTCCACTTGTGAGTCGCGCACCAGCTTGGAAATCGCGATACACGTGCGCGCTGGTGGATCGCTCTTGAAATAGCTGCGATACACTTCGTTCATTCTGCCGTAATTCTTGATGTCGGCGAGGTACACCTTGGCTTCCACGACGTTGGAAAAATCCATGCCGCCCGCCTTGAGACTTTGCCCCAGGCCGTCCATCACCTCTTTCACCTGCGCTTCAATGCCGCCTTCGGCAAAGCCGGCTTTTCCGGATGGAAAGAGCACCGAGCCAATCTGCACCGCCGGACTCAGGATTGGATTGGGCTTGTCCCCTTCCGGCCGGACGATGTTTTGCCCTGCCTTCTTGGACTTCGAGGCTATGAAAGTGATCTCAATGGGCGGTTCGCCGGGCAGAGCATCCACGCCAACGGTTGTCCGCGCCGGCGGGTCAGACTTGAAGTAAGTCTTATAGACTTCATTCATCCGTTGGAAATTGTTCATGTCCGTCAAATAGATATTCGTCTTGACGACATGGGAAAAGTCCATGCCCCCAGCCTTGAGGATGGCGCCAAGATTGTCCATGGTCTGCTTCACGTGCGCCTCAATCTCTCCCTGTGGAAACTCCTTCGTCTTGTAGTGACGGCTCCCCTGGCCGGAAAGATAAAACAGGTCGCCTGCGATCACGCCGCCGGAATAAGGAACAGTCGGATCTGGCTTCACGCCTGCTGGGTAGACGTGCTTCCGATTCTTGTTGCGCGAAGCGATAAACGTAATCTCCACGTGGGAACCGCCAGGCAAGGCCGGAACAGCGATCGTCGTGCGTGCCGGCCGCTTCTGAGGAAAATACGTTATGTAAACCTTGTTCATTGCCTGGAAGTTCTTAATATCGGTGAGGTAGACATTCGAATTGACGACGTCCGAGAAGTCCAGGCCCGCACCCTTGAGCACCGCTCCCAGATTCTCCAGCGATTGCTTCACCTGGGCCTCAAACCCCTCCGGGTGCTCACCGGTCTTGGGATCACGGCTCCCCGCGCCGGCACAGTAGAGCGTGTCGCCGGTCATGATGCCGGGGCTGAGAATCCCCCCTAATCGGGGCGCAGAACTCTGAGCTGGCGGCTGGTCTGGCCGAACAGGACGAATGACTTTGCGGTCCGCCTCGTAAGGACTTGGCGTGAATACGACACTTCCCAGAACGAAAACCAACGATGCGCGACTCATTCCTTTGTTCATGAAAGCTCCTTTAAGAATAGAACCCTGTAGCGCAGACCTGCCGTCTTCTGGCAGGTCTGCGGCAGTTGGGACCCTGAGACAACAAGCCACAGACTGCCAGTAGCGCGGTCTGCGCTACATCTAGATCATTCTCATTCTTTCTGGCTCCCGGCAGAATCTTTACGTGCGCAGCACGCGTGCTTTATCATAGGTTCCGGCGTTGTCTCGCCGGCATCCGGAGCAAGCCCGATTTGACCTATGACTCAAACGACCACCGTACCTGAAATCGGCAACCAAAGCCAGAATCAGGACGAAGCAGCTCCACTTTACAACGTTGTCCTGCTGAATGACGACGACCACAGCTACGACTACGTTATCGAAATGTTGCAACGGCTGTTTTGCTTTTCCGTCGAGCAGGCCTATGAGCACGCCGTTGAGGTCGACTCCAAACAGCGAACCGTGCTCATCACTTGCGGTCTCCAAGAAGCTGAATTCGGGCGAGATCAAATTCTCGCCTACGGACCAGATCACCGCATTCCCCACTGCAAGGGTTCTATGTCAGCGCTGGTCGAACCTGCCGCCTAGCATGTTACTGCGTGATCGCATCTTCCACCCAGGCATCAGCTTCGATTTCCACTAGCATGTCCGGATGAATGAGCCCGCTCACTTGAACCATTGACGTCGCGGGTCGGATCTCCCCGAACACGGCGCCATGCGCCTTCCCCACTTTCTCCCAGTCCTGGATGCTGATGACATACATTCTGGTCCGCACAACGTCCTTCAAGCTGGCACCGGCAGACTGCAGCGCCCGCTCAATGTTGCGAAGAATTTGCACCGCTTGAGCGTAAGGATCACCCACGCCGAAAATGTTTCCTTGCGAGTCTGTCGCGGTCGTTCCGGAGACCCAGACTTGCTGCCCGATGCGCACGGCCCGCGAATATCCCACAACGGGTTCCCAGGGCGTGCCTGTCGCGATCCGAGTCCTGTTCATTAGCAGTTCCTCTTTTTTGTATCCTGAGCTCCGTCAGATACTGTCAGTACCATCCGCGGTAGCGGGTGGTCAGGTGCTTAACTTGGATGTGGGCCAGCAACGACTTGATGGTGCGCAAGGGACCAAAAACATCCAATCCTATTGAGAGCCCTGCCGTGGTGGGAGAGTGAGGGCTCGACCCGCCCGCTACCGCAGGCGGTACTGACAGCAGCGGCTTTCGATAGCCAATGGAAAATGACCAATGACCAATAACAAATAGGTCTGGTCAACTATTCAATAAGACCTATCTGGTCTGGCTCCTCTCTCAACGCTTCCTGGCGCGTTCACCCCAACTCTACGGCCCGCTCCATCACCCACGCGCTTTCCCTTGGGCTCAAGTAGTAGTTCCTTCGCTCGTTGATAATGCGGAATCCGTTTCTCGCGTAAAAATCAATCGCGCGTTGATTCGACTGCCGGACCTCAAGCAGCATGCGGGCTATCTTCAGATATTGCGCCACTTCGAAGCACGCCTGCAACAACTCGTAACCGACGCCCTTCGACAGGCACTCCGGAAGCACTACGAGATTACAAAGCTCGCAGTCGTCGATGAGTTTGGCCACCACTGCAAATCCGGCAATCACCGGCGGCTGCGCTCTGTGCTCCCCGTCTTCGGCGACCAGGCAGGTATAAACTCGCGAGTCGCTCATCACGGCCCGGTAACCCGGCTCCCCCCACTTGCTCAAATAGGACCAACGCTCCTCGATTGCGACAACTTTCGGCACGTCCTCAAACTCCATCCGCCGAATCGAAACCTTCATCGCTGTTTCCACTTCATTTCTGCATCCGGTTTGCGCAGGTAATACGCCTGAAGCTCCGCGGCAGAAAGGAACATCCTCGCTTCTGCCCTGGAGAAGGCGATTCGGCTCACCGCTCTCCCCAGGAACGGATCGTCGGATAAAACCCGCCAGCCCGGTCGGGAAGAAATCAAGTTCTTGTAAGCAGCAGCCCCGTCGCCGACGAAACAAGCTTCCGCATGAGAGATCGAGGCCACCAGCTCAGGCGCTTTCTCCACGGCGCCGGGTGAAAGCACTTCCAGGACTTGTCCGCTGCGGCATAACACCGAGGCATAAACCTCGCCACGGCGGGCATCGATGACCGGAACTAGAACGCCCTGTTGTTGGGGAAACTTCTCGACCCAGGCATCAAATGCCGTGATGGGAATCGTTGGTCTCGATAAAGACTCCGCCAGCCCCTTAATCGTCGTCAAGCCAATGCGAACACCGGTGAACGATCCTGGCCCGCAGACCACTGCGAAGGCATCCACATCCCTTACACTCCAGCCACAACTCCGCAACAGGGTCTCGATGCCTGGCAGCAACCGAACCGAGTGCGTCTCCTCAGAATGGACGTTGACCTCTCCGGCGAGTTGTCCGTCCACCGAGACCACAATGCTGCCAGCCGCGCTCGATGTGTCAACACTGAGGAGTCGCATTCAGTTCCTGGGGCTGTGGAGAATCGACGTCGTCGTCCTCGTCCTCGACCAATGCCGAGCCCCACGGCGGAAGCGAGGATGAGGAATTCATTTTCATTCCACGTGGCGTCGCCTCCGAGGCGGCGTGTGGAGCCGCTGAGAAAATCCCCTCCAGCAAAGGGGAGGTGTGAAAAAATTCGGTTGGACGTATAAACGTGATCCGGTAGGGACGCGGTGCTCCGCGTCCGTGTTGGGTTTACCGTCGCGGACGCGCAGCAGCGCGTCCCTACCATTGAGTTTTTTCACAGCTCCAGGCGGAAAGAAGGCGAAGCCTTCAGGGGGTTGTCCCGAAGAACCAAGCGCCACCTTCCTGCTTCGGACGTTGTCGCTTCCAAACCACTCCTGCCAGAAAACCCATACCGGAAGCGGGATTCGTTGACACTGCCAGAGGCCGATTATATACTTCGCCGGCTGAAGCAACCAACCGTTTTCCGCCTCCGGCTGTCAGCGCAAACTCCAGAAGGTCCTTGCTCTCCCGCTCGCGGATGGAACCCTCCACCCCCATGATGGCGCAGTATCACCAGGTGAAGAAGGAGTTCCCCCACGCGCTGGTGTTTTTCCGGCTGGGTGATTTCTACGAGATGTTTTTCGACGATGCAGTGCTAGCTTCTCGCGAGCTGGAGATAACGCTGACCGCACGCAACAAGGAACAGGGGCAGTCCGTCCCCATGTGCGGCGTTCCTTACCACGCTGCCGACGGCTACATCGCCAAGCTGATTCGCAAGGGCTACAAGGTCGCCGTCTGCGATCAGGTCGAGAAGCCCAGAGCGTCGCAGAAGCTGGTGCGGCGCGAGGTCACGCGCGTCGTTACCCCTGGAACCGTCTCTGACGGCAACCTTCTCGAACCGCAGGACAATAATTTCCTTAGCGCTGTGTGGATGGACACGAGCGGAGCCGGCCTGGCGTCTTTGGATGTCTCCACGGGCGATTTTCGGATCACCGAGTTTGTGGGCTCCTCAGCCAGAACACTGTTGCAGACCGAGCTGGAGCGCCTGCAGCCAAAGGAGATCATCTATCCCGCTCACTGGAATTCCAAAGACCTGCCTTTCGGAACCGTCGTCACTGCAGTGCGAACAGCGGCTGACGACTGGGTCTTTGCCTTCGACTATGCGCAGCGGCTGCTCACGGAGCACTTCGGAGTGATGAGCCTGGATGGCTTTGGCTGTCAGCGACGCAAGCTTGCCGTCGCCGCCGCCGGCGCCGTTCTGCACTATTTGAAAGATACCCAGAAGTCCTCGCTCAGCCACATCGACCGTTTGACTTGCTACGAGATCTCGGACTCGATGGCGCTGGATGCCGCCACGGTGCGGAACCTGGAACTGGTGGAGTCGCTCTTCGATGGCTCGCGCCAAGCTACGCTGATCGGCTGCCTAGACCGGACCTCCACGGGCATGGGTGCGCGCCTTTTGAAAAGTTGGCTGTTGCGGCCCGAGATCGATCTAGCCGAGATCAATCAGCGCCTCGGCGCCGTCGCCGAATTGAAGCAGCAGTTGATCGAACGAGAAGAGATCAAAACGCCGCTTCGGAAGGTCTACGACATTGAACGGTTGCTTTCCAAAGTGTCGCTGGCCACCGCCAACGCCCGTGATTTGGTCTCCCTGAAAAGCTCGCTGGAGCAGGTGCCTGCCATCAAGTCCAGACTGCAGTCGCTCCAGGCGGCCCGGCTCCGCGAAGTCGATGAGCTGGCCGATCCACTGGAGGATGTTGCTGGAACCATCGGCAGGGTGTTGCGAGACAATCCGCCGGTCCTTCTGACAGAAGGCGGGCTGATCCGCGACGGCTATCATGCCGAGCTGGATGAACTGCGAAGCATCAGTTCCACGGGCAAGCAGTTCATCGCTGCTCTGGAAACGCGTGAGCGCACCCGCACGGGAATCCAAAACCTGAAGGTGAAGTTCAACAACGTCTTCGGCTACTACATCGAGGTCTCGAAATCAAACCTCGGACTCGTTCCAGCAGACTACGAGCGGAAGCAGACGCTGGTCGGCGCTGAACGCTTCACACTGCCAGAGCTCAAGGAATATGAGCGCAAGGTGCTGGGCGCCGAGGAGCGCGTGGTTGAGATAGAGTACGAGCTCTTTTGCGAGCTGCGTTCGCGGGTCGCCCGCGAAGCCAAGCGCATCCGCCGCACCGCTTCGGCTCTTTCACAGCTCGATTGTTTGCTCGCGCTCGCGGAGGTGGCGCACACTTGCGGCTACGTTCGGCCAGAGCTGGCTGACGACGGCGAGTACGTTGTCCGGCAGGGACGGCACCCCGTCATCGAGCAACTGGCCGGCCAGTTGCCGACGGGCAAATTCATCCCGAATGATCTGTATCTGAACGACTCCAGCGACCAAATCCTGATCATCACCGGCCCTAACATGGGCGGCAAGTCCACTTATCTGCGCCAGACAGCGCTATTCTCCATTCTGGCACAGATGGGATCGTTCGTCCCGGCCAGCGCGGCCAGGCTGCCCTTAGTTGACCGCATCTTTACGCGCATTGGCGCCACCGACAACTTGGCCCGCGGGCGTTCCACATTTATGGTGGAAATGACGGAAACGGCGGTCATTCTGAACACGGCCACATCCAAGAGCTTGGTCATTCTGGACGAAATCGGGCGGGGAACCGCCACGTTTGACGGGCTTTCAATCGCGTGGTCGGTCGTCGAGTATCTGCGCCAGCACACCAAGGCCAAGACGCTGTTTGCCACGCATTACCACGAGCTGACAGAATTGGCCGAACTGCTGCCCGGCGTGAAGAACTGCCACGTGGCCGTCAAAGAGTCTGGCAACGACATTGTCTTTCTGCGACGCGTGGAGCCGGGCAGCGCCGACAAGAGTTACGGCATCGAAGTGGCGAAGCTGGCCGGCCTGCCAGCGGGTGTGCTGGAGCGTGCCCGGGAGATTCTGCGAAAGCATGAAGAAGGCGAGCATGAGATTAGCGATCATCTGACGCGGCAGTACAAGCGCAAGCGGAAGACGGCGCCACAAACCCAGATGAGCTTGTTCATGATCACCGATCATGAGGTGCTGGAAGAATTGAGGGACCTGAATCCCGATCAACTCACGCCACTGCAGGCGCTAGAGAAACTGCACGAGCTCAAGACAAAGCTGTAGCGGGAAGGAAACCGCGAAGGCGCGAATGAAAGAAAGTTCTTGAAAGTGCCCGGAGACCGCAGACTCTGATTTGAAAGAATGACTAATGACGAAGCACGAATGACTAAAGAAATCCTAAATCCGAATGACCAAGATCGGGCTTAGTCATTCGGCCTTCGTCATTCTTTCGTCATTCGTGCTTCGTCATTAGTCATTCTGTTATGTCTTTGCCGCACCGCGCCAGTTTTGGGTTCATCTGCTGAAATCTGCGTCCAACCCTAATCATTCACTATGAAAGAATCTCACCTCGTCATTGGTCTCATGTCGGGAACCTCGCTGGACGGCGTGGATGCGGCGCTGGTGCAGATCACCGGGTCAGGCGAAGGCACTCAGATTAAGCTCGAACATTTCGTTTCTGCTCCCTTTGCAAGTGATGTTCAGGCTGAGTTGTTGCGCGTCGCCTCGCAGGCTCCAGTGCCGGCTCAGGTGATCAGCCATCTCAATTTCTTGCTGGCGATGTTGTACACCGAAGCGGTTGAGATGCTTTGCCAAGAAGCTGGCATCGACCTGAGTCAAGTGGATCTGATCGGGTCCCACGGCCAGACGATCTTTCACCAGTCCGAACCAGCGCCTTTCTGCAGGCGGATGCTGGCCTCGACACTGCAGATTGGTGAGGCTTCTCTGCTGGCAGAGAATACCGGGGTGACGACCGTCTCCGATTTTCGTCCACGCGACATGGCTGCTGGCGGCAAGGGCGCCCCACTGATTCCCTATGTCGACTATCTGTTGTTCCGAGACCTCTCGCGCGGCCGCGTGCTGCTGAACGTCGGAGGTATTGCAAACATCACCTCTCTGCCAGCCGCCGCCAAGATGGAGCAGGTCAAGGCGTTTGATACGGGCCCGGGCAATATGGTAATCGATGCGCTTGTTCGCCGGTTCACGCATGAGGAGAAGACGTATGACGCGAATGGCTCGATCGCGGCAGGAGGACAGGTCATTTCTTCGCTGCTGCAAAAGCTGCTTGCAGATCCCTACTTTCAGGCGCATCCGCCCAAAACAGCAGGACGGGAGCAATTTGGCGAAGCTTTTATTTTGCAGATGCTCGAGCACACTAAGACAGCCTGTTTCGAAGACCTGCTCTGCACGGCAACAGAGCTGACGGCTCAGTCCGTGGCTAGCGCGGTGACCCGGTTCGTTCTGCCCGGCGCGCCTATGGAGCAACTGATTGTTTCGGGCGGAGGCGCTCGCAACCAATTTCTGATGCAGCGCCTGCAGGCAGCCCTTCCCCAATTGGAGGTCCTGACGTCAGAGGATTTGGGTATCCCCACAGCAGCGAAGGAAGCGATTGGCTTCGCGATTCTCGCCAACGAAACACTGCATTTGCATTCGGGCAATGTGCCTGCCGCCACCGGTGCCCGCCATCCGGTCGTTCTAGGCAAAGTCGTTTACGGTGACAACTACCAACGACTGCGGGATGCGACGAATTGAACTGACGGAAAAGCAAACCGCGAAGGCGCGAAGATCGCGAAGGCCAGCGGGATCGCTAAGACGCCATCGCAAAGGCCAATCACCAACAAGGCGCCAAGACACAAAGGATCCATTAGTGAAGTTCAAAGCAGATCAGACTTGGCATTTAACGGGCGTCGGTAAGGCACGGCGACGCTTCGAGAAAGGGCTGGACCGCCATGGAAGATGCAGAATCCTTTGGCTGAACGTTCTTGGCGCCCTCGGCGTCTTGGCGGTTCGAGACTCCTTCGCGTTCTTCGTGTCTTCGCGGTTCATTCCTTTTTTCCTTCTTCCTCTCCTCCTCTTCCTTCTCCTTCTCCTTCTTACTGTTTCTTGCGGTTCTCCACCGCGTTCGCAAGACACCGTCACCATCGCCATCGAAGCCGGCCCCAACAATCTCGATCCCAGAATCGGGCTCAGCTCCGAGTCGGAACGCATCCACCAGCTTCTCTTCAATTCGCTGGTGCGCCGGGGAGCGCACTTTGAAATTCTTCCCGACCTGGCCGAGCATTGGGAAACCCCCGATCCAACTACCTATCGCTTCTTCCTTCACTCCGGGGTGCGCTTCCATAATGGAAGGCCTCTTTCGTCCCGCGATGTGCGCTACACGCTGCAGTCGTTACTCGACGGTTTGATCACCTCTCCGAAGACGTCTACCTATCGCGTAATTGAACGCATTGAAACACCGGACGCCCGAACCGTCGTTTTCCGACTTAAGGAACCCAACGCCGCGTTTCTCTGGAATCTGACCAACGGAGGCATTGGGATTGTCCCGGAAGGAGCAGGCTCTGATTTTCAGAAGAAGCCCGTCGGCACGGGGCCTTTTCGTTTTGTCTCTTACGCGCATGAGGAAGAGGTGGTTCTTGAAGCCAACCCGGACTATTTCCGGGGACCACCCACTGTTCACCGCGTCAGCTTCAAGGTTGTTCCAGATGCCACCACGCGCGCGCTGGAACTGCGCAAGGGCTCCATTGATATCGGCCAGAACGTGTTGCCGCCCGATTTTGTGAAGGCGCTGGAGGGTGAGCCCCATCTGCGCGTCGAGACTGCTCCCGGCACGAACTATCAGTACTTGGCGCTGAACCTGAAAGATCCGCTGCTCGCGGACAAGCGCGTGCGGAAAGCCATCGCCTACGCCGTGCCGCGCGAGGAAATCATCCGGTATTACTGGCGCGACCTGGTGACTCCAGCGTCCGGATTGCTGCCGCCGAACCATTGGGCCTTTGAAAGCAACGTGGAAACGTATCCTCACGATCCCACTCGGGCGCGGCAACTGCTCGACGAGGCTGGCTGGAAAGACCCTGATGGACCAGGCCCGCAGCCGCGATTCAAGCTGACGTTCAAGACCTCAACCGACGAAAGCACACGACAGGTCGCTGCCGTCATTCAGCAGCAACTCAAAGAGGTTGGCATCCAGGTCGATCTGCGTTCCTATGAGTTCGGAACGTTTTACGGAGATATCGTTCGAGGCAACTTCCAGATGTTTACGCTGCGCTGGATTGGCGGCAACAACGACCCGGACCTGTTCGAACGCGTGTTCCATTCCCGCGAAGCGCCTCCGAAAGGTTACAACCGGGGAAGGTACGAGAATGTCCGAGTCGACGAACTCATCGAGTTTGCCCGGAAAGAAACAGACCTGGAGAAGCGCAAGCCGGCCTATTCCGAGCTTCAAAAGATCATCGCCGATGAATTGCCTTACATTAGTCTCTGGTACTTGAAGACCACCTGTGTTTACCACCGCCGCCTTTCCAACCTCGAACTCTCTCCAGCCGGACATTTTGATTTTCTTCAGAGCTTGACCGTAGCAAGCCATTGAGGGGTCGTAACCTCGGAGCTGGCCTCCGGACGGTGTTGCCAGCCTCGCAGTTTCTGCAAAACCGGTGTCCCCTTTAATACAGCATTCTGCAAATACTCTGACGAATTCGGAAACCGTTTGAAGGTCGGGGGCACTTTCCGAGCAGCGACCGGGAATTCCTGGGAGCGCGGACGTCTCGTCCGCGTCTGGCGCGCCGGGGCGGGCGGGACGCCCGGCGGGACGCCCGCGCTCCCAGGAATGGCCACTTCCATCAGAGTCCGGCTCAAGGTTGAACACGTCCGCTAGGCCTGAGCTGTTTCTCACCCATGCGGGCCCGCTGGCTCTGACCCAACCTGTGTTAGACTTGTGCGGCCAACTCTCAAAGGCCTAGGTCTCCGCTTCCAGCCCCAGCCCTGGGGCAAACCATCTCGTTGGATTACGCTGTGGTTCGCAGCTGAGGGGGAGGAGAATATGACGAAACCGCCCATCTCGGCAGACGAAGCCAGCCGTCTGCGTGCTCTCGATGAGTATCGGATTCTCGACACTTCGCCGGAACAAGCCTTCGACGACATCACTCAGTTAGCTTCGCAGATCTGTGGCACACCGATTGCGTTGGTCAGCCTGGTGGACCGCGCGCGCCAATGGTTCAAGTCGAGGGTTGGCCTGCTCGTGACCGAAAACTCTCGCGACGTTTCTTTCTGCGCTCATGCGATCCTCCAGAAAGAGCTCTTCATTGTTCCCGACACTCTGAACGATGAGCGATTTGCATCCAATCCTTTGGTGACTTCTGACCCTCAAATTCGGTTCTACGCGGCTGCGCCCCTTTGCTCTCCCGAGGGCTTTGGACTGGGGACCCTGTGCGTGATCGATCACGTTCCCCGCCAGCTTTCCACAGGACAGCAAGGGTCTCTTAGAATTCTGGGGCGTCAGGTGATGACCCAACTGGAGTTGCGCCGGAATCCTTCGAAACTGGAAAGCGCTTTGGATGCGCTCAAGCGGACGGAGGAATCGCTGCGGGGAGAGAACTTGTTTCGTCGTTTGCTGATCACTCAAGCGGCAGAAGGGATTTGTGTTTGCCATGAGACTGCCAATCATCCCTATATAGGTTTCACTGAGTGGAACGATCGGATGACAGAGATCACCGGTTATACCCTTGAAGGAATCAACCGGCTGGGCTGGTATCAGGCGATGTATCCGGACACGGTCGTCCAAGCGAGAGCTGTCGAGCGGATGGCGCAGATGAGGCAGGGAAAGGACCTGCTGGGAGAGGAGTGGGAGATTACCCGTGCCGATGGCGAAAAGAGATTGTTGTCCATTTCGACGTCGCGGCTCCAGAGCAACGATGGTGTCGTTCACGTTCTGGCACTGATGCAAGACATCACCCAGCGCCGAGAGTCGGAACAGCAAGTACGCAACAGTGAAGCACGTTATCGGTCCCTAACCGGCACGGCTTCTGATGCCATCATCACGATCAATGAAGACAGTACCATCCTCTTCGTTAACCGTGCCGCAGAGACGATGTTTGGTTACGCCGACACGGAGATGCTGGGACAAAGCTTGACGATGCTGATGCCTGAATATTTGCGTCATATCCACCGGACTGGAATCAAGAGGTACCTGGACACCGGGCAGAAACATATATCGTGGGCGGCCACTGAACTACCGGGATTGCACAAGAGTGGTCAAGAAATTCCGCTCGAACTTTCCTTTGGAGAATCGATTGAGCACAATAAGCGCGTCTTTACTGGAATTGCGCGTGACATCAGCGAGCGGAAGCGGGCCGAGGAGGTCAGGCGCCACCTGGAAGAGCAGTTGCGCCAGTCTACCAAGATGGAAGCTGTGGGACAGTTGGCTGGCGGTATTGCCCACGATTTCAACAACATGCTGACAGGCATCACGGGATACGGCGAACTGCTGCTGGCGAGGCTGGATCCAACCAGTCTCTTGCGCAACGATGTCGAGGAAATCCTCAAGGCTGGAGAGCGGGCCGCTTCCCTCACGCAACAGTTGCTGGCTTTCAGCCGCAGACAGATACTGGACCCCAGGGTTATTGACCTGAACGATTTGGTCACAAACATGGAAAAACTGCTTCGGCGACTGATTGGCGAAGATGTGGAGCTGGTGACTTTCCTGTCGCCGGAGCTGGCGCCCGTTAAAGCGGACTCGAGCCGGATCGAGCAGGTTATTCTGAACTTGGCGCTCAACGCCCGGGATGCCATGCCCCAAGGCGGCAAATTGACCATCGAGACTAGCAATGCTGAGCTGGACGAAAACTATGCCCGCCAGCACTTGGGCGCGCAGCCTGGAGCCTACGTGCTGCTGGCAGTGAGTGACACCGGAATTGGTATGGATGCGGAAACGCGTTCACGCATTTTCGAACCTTACTTCACAACCAAGGAACAGGGCAAGGGCAGCGGACTGGGCCTGTCGATGGTTTATGGCATCGTCAAGCAGAGTGAAGGCTACGTGATGGTTTACAGCGAACCTGAACGCGGCACCACTCTTAAGGTTTACCTGCCCCAGGCAAAGGAGCCCTTGAAGAAGCCGGGAGACGTAAACGCCCGGCTTCGGGCGGCTGGCGGCTGGGAAACGATTCTACTAGTCGAGGACGAAGAAGTCGTGCTTAGACTAGTTCGAAGCATCCTGCAAAAAGAGGGGTATACGGTCTTGGAGGCAAAAAGCGGCGCGGAGGCGATTGCCTTGTCCGAGCAACAGGCAGGCGCGATTCATCTCCTTGTAACCGATGTTGTGATGCCCCGCATGAGCGGTCGTCAGCTGGCCCAACGTCTCACGGACGCCCGCCCCGAACTGCGAGTACTGTATATGTCGGGTTATACGGACGACGCCATTGTTCACCACGGGGTCCTGGATCCTGGCTTGGCTTTTATACAGAAACCTTTCACACCGGAGGCACTGGCTAGTAAGGTACGGGAGATCCTGGACACCGGCCAATAGGCGGGCGTTTCGCTTTCGAAATGACAACTCATCGAAAACTCTTCTCTCCTTTCCTCGCTCCGGAGTTGCGCAAGAGCCAGTGCTGGCTGGCGGCTGCCGTTTGTCCTGCTGCTGAAGCTGTTGGCGGATACAGACAGCGTATTGTTCGCTCCGTGACCTTACCATCCCATCACGTAATTGTCTTTGGCGGGACTCACCCCGCCGTGCAGAACTCCGGTCTTGGGATCAATCATAACCATCTTGATAGCTCCCGCGCCGGAAGGTTGCTGCCCATAGGGTGGTTGAATTGCGCTCACCTGCAGCCGGTGCCCTTTGGTCATCAGTGCTTGCCCCACACGATCTGCCAGCACCTTCGGGATAGCCAGTTCGCTGCCGGGTTTCTGGGGATACATTGAGGCGCGAAAACTAGAGCTGGTGACAGTAGCTGCTTCGGCCGCCTGTTGCAGGTTCATGCCAAACTCGACGACACTGAGAAAAGCCTGCAACATGGCCTGCGGCTGGTTGTCGCCGCCCGGTGTGTTCCAGGCCAGAAATGGTTTCCCATTCTTGAATGCAAGCGCGGGGTTGATGGTGTGACGCGGGCGTTTGCCGGGCGCCAGTACGTTCACATCTGCGGCCTCCAGGCTGAAATAGGGCATCCGATTGTTCAAAACATAGCCTGCGCCTTCCACCACCAAGCCGCTTCCGAAGGTCTGATTGACGCTGTGAGTTGCCGACACCAGGTTGCCGAATCGATCGGCAATGGAGAACGACGAGGTTTCGCCCTGCGTCGCTACGGAGAGGGGTGACGAAAGCGGGTCTGGAAGTTCGGCTCCAGCACGGCGCGGGTCTTCGTAGGCGATTGAGTGAGGAGCAAGAATCGCCGCTGGGCGGCGCGGATCGCCGGGCGGCGCAACGTCACGAATGGCTTGGTCCATTCGGATCAAGGCGCGGCGCTTGGCGGCATAATTCTTCGACAGGAGGCCATCGACAGGGATGTCTTTGACAAAGCGCGGGTCTGCGATGTACTGGTCACGGTCTGCAAAAGCCAACTTGAGCGCTTCGGTGATGACATGAACGTAGTCTGCCGAGTTGTGGCCCAGTTGCTGCAAATTGAATCCTTCCAGAATGTTCAGAGCGATCAGCAGTGTGATGCCCTGGGAGTTGGGGGCGCTCTGGTAGACCTCATATTCTTTGTAGGCAGTTTTGATCGGTGCTGCTTCTTCTGCCTCAAAGCTCGATAGATCCTCCAAGCGCAGCAAGCCTTTCTGCTGCTCGTAGAAATCAGCCGTCAAGCGTGCCAGCGAGCCGCGGTAGAACGCTTGCGCCCCTTCACTCACCAGCGTCTTGAGTGTGCGAGCCAGATCAGGTTGGATGAACACTTCGGCCGGCTGAAAGGGCCTGCCATTGTTCAACAGAGCTTTGACCGAGCTTGGAAAGGCAGAAAGTTTCGACTGCGCCTGCCGATGCAGCGACGCCGACCAGTAGGTGAGTGGGTGCCCGCGCTCGGCAGCCTCAATCGCGGGCTGGATAAGCTTTGCAAGCGGCAAGCTGCCGTACCGCTTCCACGCCAGATCCATGCCGGCTACGGCGCCGGGGACAGTGCTGGAGTATGGACCGGTATCGGGTATCCCCTTCAACTCGGAGTAAGACTCGCGACTGGCAAGCCGGGGTGCCGGGCCCGTGCCATTGAAGAAGACGACCCGCTTTTCTTTTGCGATATAGGCGAGCACAAAGGCATCGCCTCCGATACCGGCCTGATGCTGTTCCACGACGCTGGTCATGTAGAAGACGGCCAGTGCCGCATCGATGGCGTTGCCGCCGGCTTCCATAATTTGCAGCCCTGCTCGAGCTTCCAGTGGATGCTCCGCAGCGACCATGCCGCTAGTTCCCATCACCACCGGCCGCCAGAAGGACTGGTTCTGAGCAAGCGCAGAGCAACCCAACCAAAGCCACAACATCAACTGGGCAACGAGTCCAAGGATTCTTGTCTGGTTCACTGACAGCCTCCTTGAGTGTGGGATTATAGATGCATCGAGTTTCTGCATCTGGAGAAAATCAGGGCCGGGACTTCTCGGCCGACCTGATAGCAAGTGCTTGCGTTGGTACAGCCACGAAACCATTGCTTCCCGCCAGTTCCTGTGTTTAGACTACGCGCGCCTGCCCACCCCAAAGTCACGAGGATTCGAGTTGAACACGACTCAAACTGCACTGAAGGATCCTTATCAACTGGAGGCAGCTGATATCGCCGAGCCACCGCGCGCTCTGCTCGACATCTTTCGCCGGATTGGCCCCGGAATTATTCTGGCTGCTTCCATTGTCGGTTCCGGAGAGTTGATTGCAACGACGACATTGGGAGCGCAAGTCGGCTACACAGCCATGTGGGTTATCGTACTAAGCTGTCTGATTAAACCCGTCGTGCAGGCAGAACTCGGGCGCTACACGATTGCTACCGGAGAAACCGGACTGGCCGGCTTCAACCTCGTGCCAGGGCCGCGCTGGAAAGTGAACTGGATTGTGTGGGCGTGGGCCGCGATGACGCTGATGACCCAGCTTCAAATTGGCGCAATGTTCGGAGGCGTCTCCCAAGTCATGCATCAACTTGTTCCGGCCGTTGCGGTGAACATGTGGGTGCTGGTGTTTCTCGGTATCACGCTAGCGCTGCTGCTGGGCGGCGGCTATGCGCGCATCGAGGGGCTGGCAATGATCAAGGTGGGCTTGTTCACGCTGCTCACGTTTCTGGCGGCCGTCGTCTTGACGCGCATGCCGCAATACTTCAATTGGGCGGATGTGTGGCAGGGGTTCAACCTTCGCCTCCCTGGCGAAGGGCTCTCGACGGCGGTGGCGGTGTTTGGAATCACGGGCGTCGGCGCTTCCGAGCTGTTCATGTATCCCTATTGGTGCGTGGAAAAGGGCTACGCGCGCTATGCTGGCAAACGGGACCGTTCACCGGAATGGCGGGTGCGGGCACAAGGCTGGATTCGTGTCATGCACATCGACATTCTTTCATCCATGGTGATCTACACCGTGGCGACCATCGCCTTCTATTTGCTGGGTGCCGGCATCCTGCATGGGATGGGCAAGGTACCAGCGGCCAAAGACATGATTTCGGTGCTTTCCAATATTTATACCCAGACACTGGGCCCCTGGTCGTTATGGGTCTTCTATTTGGGTGCAATCGCCACACTCTACGGCACGATCTTTGCCGCCACGGCAGCCAATTCGCGGGTGTACGCAGACATGTTCCGGCTGATGGGGTTTTTCGATCATACGGACTATGCGGCGCGCGTGCGCTACCGCCGCGCCTTCGTGCTTTTCCTGACTATTTTCCCGGTCTGTCTGTTTATGCTGGTGCAGTCGCCGGTGAAGATGGTTGTGGCTGGCGGCGTGGCTCAGTCGTTGATGTTGCCGATCATTGGCATTGGCACACTGTATCTGCGGCACCGCCATTTGCCCGGCGAGGTGCTGCCGCCGGGTTGGGTGACAGCAGCGCTCTGGGGCGCTACGGGAGTTATTCTTCTGCTGATGGGCTATTACACGGTGCTGACGCTGCAGTAGCGTGCGCCGGTAGGGGCAGACGCGGTCTGGCGGCGGTGCGAACACCAGCGGAATCGGGCAACCAGGTCCACGTGTCGGCAGACGGACGTCTGTCGGCCTGGTCGCGGGCTGCGGGTGCGGGCGTGAAGGGCTGAGGTAGCTCGTGCCTTTGCAAACTGAATTGGTTGGGAAGCGCGGAAACTAGGCGCCAGGCTGGGCCGCCAGAAGCTGATTCACACCGTGCATCAGCCTTGACTTTTGACGGGAGGCGGCATTCTTGTGCAACACGCCTTTCTGAGTGGATTTATCAATCAATGAAAGGGTGGGTGCTAGAAGCTTTTGCACATCTTCCTTGTTCTTTGCGCCAATGGCGAGCTTGATCTTCTTCAACTGAGTCCGTAGCCGTTGCGCATGGCTTCGGTTGACGGTCCGCCGCTTCTGGCTTTGGCGGTTCCTTTTGATTGCTGACTCATGATTTGCCATTAAAAACTCTCCAGATCGGGTTCTGTTCTGAACTGCACATGCCACAAAAGCACCCAACTTATACAGGGCAGGTCTGATCCTTGTCAAGGTGTAATGCGCCTCTGCAAGCGTGCGACAGGGGCCGTCCCGCGTTGCACCAGGTGCCGAATTTCAGGAGAATCAGCAGTTGACAGAAGAAGTCATTCGTCTATAATACGCACTTTGTTTGCCGCCCGTGATCCTCAGTAGCTCAATGGCAGAGCATCCGGCTGTTAACCGGAGGGTTGTAGGTTCGAGTCCTACCTGAGGAGCCAAATCTCAGAAATGTTGCTTAGGGCCTGGCGCTTCTGAATTCCTTGTCGTCCATATAGCGGGTCACAATCTTGTCGTTGTCGGCCATGCGCTGGACCATAGGCTCTTCAATGAGCTGGCGCAAGCCGAGCTGGAACTTGTCGAAGGGATTCGCCCTGCGCAGTTTGATCACCTTCTCGTTTCCAGTCGCTTTCTCCCTGATCTGCTCGAAGAAAAAACGATCCTCGTCAGTGAAGTTCGTGCCAAAGCGCTCGCCTTAGCCAGTCCGCCGAGGTGACTTCGCACTTTCTGGCGGAAGTGTTCCACGATCACTTCGATGCGCTGCTCGATATTGTACTCGTGGAGACTCATGAACTCTCCCAACGCCCGCGCTGCTTTCTTCTTGGGCAGGCTCGGATCATCCTCCACGGCTTTCACCAGCCGGTAGTACGTCTTGTACGTCGTGTAGTTCTTGACCACGTCGAGGATGAACTCCTCTTCAATCGCCTGCCGCATGCTGTAGAGATGAAAGGCCTCGGGCTTTCCGCTCGCTCCTGTGCGGCCAAACAGCCCCAGCCTTTTCCCTTGGGTGTTGCCGTAAACGCAAAGAAGCTCAGGTTCGGCTGACGGCCACGCGACTGCATTACCTGGTTCAACCGGTCTTCCCAATCAGGCTCCTCTTCATCGCTCGCCGCTTGCGCCGCTGTTCCGAGAATCGCTTTCAGGTCATGGAGCCGCTTCATTTGTTTTGCCATTCGTGCGGGGAGTACAATCTGAAGACTTATCCGCACTATCGAGCGAAAGAAACATTGAGCCTAGAATCGAGAGCCTACGTCTTCTGTAGTGTTGCCAATTGATGGCTGGCATTCAGAGCCGGACATGACCAATAGTCCGATTGCTATCAAGAGAACCAGGCGGGCATGGATCTAGAATTCCTCTCAAAAGCGTCATCATGGGCAAATGCCGCCGTTGTCGTTTTTACAGTGCTGGCGGCAATTGCTGGGGTTGTAGCTTGGCATTTTTCAAGCAAATACAGAGATGCTAAGGATGCAGCATTTGAGCGATTCAAACTGCAATCTGCCGTAAGCATTGCTGAGTCTGCCGCCCGCACGGCCGAAGCAACCAAGAGGGCTTCAGAGGCGGGAGAAGAAACAGCTAAAGCCGTGGCTGAGGCAGCTAGCGCAAACGAACGGACAAAGACTCTTGAGTTCGAAGCAGGTAAGCAGCGCGAGCGTGCCGCAGAAGCTGAAAAGAAGTTGTTTGAACTCCAAGAGAGAACTAAACCTCGCCAAATTTCTGAAGAACAACGCACTCGGTTAATGACCCTTTTGAGTGCTGCTTCTCCCAAAGGATTGGTTGGTCTCGGCTGTGTTCTGGGTGATGCCGAAGGTGGGACGTTTGCCGAACAAATAGATGAAGTACTCAAGGCTGCGGGATGGCCCACCACAGGAATCTCCCAAGCAACATATGATGGAGGAAATCCTACAGGGCTCTTCGTTCTCGTGAAGAGCGCAAGTGCTGCTCCAGCACGCGCCGCCGTTTTGCAGGAAGTTTTCAACGAGGCGGGAATTCAGCTACCCGCATATACCAAATCCAATTTGGGTACGGACGACGTGCACATAATCATTGGGACCAAGCCATGACAGTCACCGAATTGGGAAACGCTCCAGATGAGCCGTGCTTTTCTCATGCTGGGTGTTTCGATTGACGGCCATGCAAGAAGGAGACAGGCCAAACTGCTAACGAAGGGATTCCTACCCGAGGGACTCTTTAGCAGATTCCTTTGGTCTCTGGGACACGCCGGTCCTCTTCTCCCTCTGCGGCTCTTTAGTTGTATTCTTCTTCGGCGAACCTGGCGACACTCAAATCAAAGGCAGCGCTATGGATAATATAAATCTCAAAGGCACTAATTTGTCAGTCTCCCGTCTCTGCTTTGGCACGATGACATTTGGAGGGCAGGTGGACGAGCCAGGCGCGCAGGCGATGGTGGACCACTGTCTCGAGGCAGGCGTCAACTTCTTCGACACGGCCAACGTGTACACGCAAGGTGCTTCTGAAACTTTGCTGGGCCAGGCATTGAAAGGGCGGCGCTCGAAAGTGATCCTGGCCTCCAAGGTGGGCATGACAGGTCTTGAGGTTCCGGCCGAGCGGCGCTTATCGAAAGAAGCGATTCAGGAGGGGGTGGAGGGCAGCCTGCGGCGATTGCAGACCGACTACCTGGATCTCTATTACCTTCACCGGCCGGACTATTCCGTTCCGCTTGAAGAGACGTTGGAAACGATGGATCAGCTCGTCAAGCAAGGAAAGGTGCGCTATCCGGCTTGCTCCAACTACGCAAGCTGGCAGATCGCCCGCATGGGTTGGCTGGCAGACAAGGCCGGCTATCGCCCCGTGCGAATCGCTCAACAGATGCATAACCTGCTGGCGCGCGGTATTGAGCAAGAGTACCTGCCCATGGCGCAGGAGCTGGGAGTTTCCACAGTTGTCTACAACCCGCTTGCCGGTGGTTTGCTGACCGGCAAACACCAACGCGAGCGGCCCATCGAGGGCACACGATTCGACGGCAACGCCATGTATCGCGACCGCTATTGGCATCCGGCGTATTTCGACGCTGTGGAGGAACTCCAAGCTGTGGCTCGCAACTCGGGCCGCTCGCTAGTGAGCCTTTCCCTGAACTGGCTGCTCACTCAGAAGACCGTAGATGGCGTCATACTGGGAGCTTCCAGCCTTCCGCAACTCGAAGAGAATCTGAAAGCGGCTGAAGAGGGATCACTCTCGTCAGACACTATGGCCGCCTGCAATGCTGTCTGGGATAAGCTGCGCGGCGTCACGCCCAAGTACAACCGCTAACTAACCAGCAAAGACGAAATCCAAAAATCGCCGTTCAAATAAACCGCAGAGACGCGAAGACGCAGAAAAAACTAGGAGAGAACCGCCATGCCTCGCATTTTCCAAGGTCTCGGCTCCCCTCGCCCCAACGCGGGAGAGGGGAGCTGTGAAAAAATTCGGTTGGGCGTATAAACTTGATCCGGTAGGGACGCGGTGCTCCGCGTCCGTGTTGGGTTTACCGTCGCGGACGCGCAGCAGCGCGTCCCTACCATTTAATTTTTTCACAGCTTCAGGGG
>JAKEER010000471.1 GCA_022616615.1 Acidobacteriota bacterium | reverse complement strand
GCATGTTCGCTGCGGCAGCACAATGGATTCGGCTCCCCTCGCCCCAGCGCGGGAGAGGGGTTGGGGGTGAGGGGGAATCCGATAGAGTGGATCAGCACGCAAACCAGAGCTGGATGCGGGTTTGAATCCCCGCAGGATCAATCAGCCGTGTGCTCGCCCCCTCTCCCCTGGCCCCTCTCCCGCGCTGGGGCGAGGGGAACCGAAGTCGATTGAGTTCCTCGATAGACAACGAGTTTCGTCACTGTATTATGCGATCCTCAAATAACCGAAGTTTGAACTTGGCTGGCAGCAAGTGAACCTAGCTGAGAATCTGAACCTTGACGATTTTCTTTTCCTTATCACCTTCTTCCCACGCCGCGATCACCGTTCCTCCCGGACCCGCAATGAGATCGACATAGGTGCTGTTCGTCCCAAGTCGAACAGGCTCCTTGGCGTCTGGCGCCAGCAACACCACACTTTTTTCGGAGCTATCCTGCCAAGCCACGTATCTGCCTTTCGTGCCGTAAGCAATGACCGGATTTCTCCCCCTCCCAACGGGCTGCTCTGCGCCACCTGTCCGGGAAACGAAAATCCGATCTTCACGCCTCCAGGCGGTTTCAGGCTGGTTAGCCCGAGTCACTGTGATCTCGCCGCCATCCATAGGGCAGGCGTTCAGAGGCCAGGTCCCTTCGCCTAGCTTCTGGGCAGCAGCAAAGGTCTTGCCGCCATCCGCAGAAGCGGTCAGATACATGTCGCGAGCGCCTCCCAGAGCGTTGCGCCACATCACGTAAATCTGACCTTTCTGATTAATCGCAACTGACGGATGACAACACTCACAGATGGAGCCGTCTCGGGAGTGGTAGACCAATACGTTCTGGCGCCAGGTCAGGCCGCCGTCGTGAGAAACCGCTCCATAAAGCTCGGTTCCTGGTTTCCCAGGAACCAAAGCCCGCAGATCAAGCCAAGCCGCGAACACAAAGTTGCCTGGCCCGGCGGCCATGCCATGGAGACCTTCTCTGGGCGAATCGACCGCATCGTTGACGATGACCGATTTGCCCCAGGTCTTTCCCCGGTCCGCCGAGCGCCAGGCCAGCAGACTGGCATCTCGCCCTTTGCCCTGCTTTCCCACCACGGCGGTTATAACGACGAAATCTTTGGTGGCGGCAATCCTGGGACCACGATGCATTCCAAGCGACATCGGCCCTTCGTTGGCCAGCGCCACCGGTATGGAGAAGGTCTTCCCACGATCGCGCGACACTGCGCAGTAAATAGTATTCTCCGACCCGTACACCAGATAAATAGATCCATCCGGGGCCACCGTTACCTGGGGTTGCTGGGGCGAAGATCCAAACTTGCCTGAAGAAAATTCATGAATTCCGTTCGCTTCCAGCCTAACCGTTGAAATCACTAAACAGATAACAATCAGAATAATAGAAGCGAGCCATTTTCTTTGTTTCATTCTTTTTCTCTCCAGTCCAAAAATTGAATTTCTAAAGTCGCTGCTCACTCTTTATAGCCTTCGTACGGAAGCCTCGGTAAACTGATTGGGCGTGCATTCAGATCGACCTTGTCGGAGAATTGAGCCCACCATTGCTTCAGTTCGTGCTTAAGGTCCCGAACCATCCGGGGGTGTCGAGCCCAGAGCAAGGAGTGTCGAGACCTTGCTCGCCGGTGGCTTTCTGAATCACCCACACCAGCAAAGTCAGACAGACAATGGTGACTTGTCTATTCATGAGTTTCTGACGTGAAAACAGATAGACTTCAACCTAATCGCAGCAGCACTCCATGCTCGAGTTGGGAAAATGGTATAACCAATGCACGCGCTTAGTCAACGTCTATCATTGCGCCGAGGTTGACGGAGCAAACCGCCAGGAGTTATATTGGACAGACCGGTTAGGAATCAAAAGGGGTCTGAGTAGCAAGTGCCAGCCACGGTTGCCAGCTTGTTTTCCCTGTTCATCACGGCCCTCATTCTGGAAGGTCCTTCCGCTGAGGAACTCTACCGCCGCGGTAAGGCTGCCCTGGCAGCAGGCAACTATCGTGCCGCCGTATCAGAACTGGCAGCCTGCGTCCGTCTAAATTCCAAGAGGGCTGAGTTCCAGTACGCATACGCGTTGGCTCTGAGTAATGCGGGAGCTCTTGACCAAGCCCGGCGGGCAATCGAAGAATGTCTTCAGCTTCAGCCTGACTTCCCAGGCGCTCACTTCCTGGCTGGCGAAATCCTGGCAGCCAGTGGCGATCGCGAAGCGGCTCTGCGTCACTTCGAGAAAGCACGCCATCGGGATCCGTCGAATGCTGAGGTGCTGAATTCTCTTGGCCTGACCCTGGCAGACATGGGCCGGCTTGAAGAGGCAGCCAAACAGTTTTCTTCTGTCATCCAGCGGAAGCCCAATTTTCCTGGGGCCCGCTACAACCTTGGCTTGTGCTTCATGAATCTCCGTAACTTTTCAGCCGCCGTGACTTCGTTCCAGAAGCTGCTGAAGCTGGTTCCCAGCCACGAGAAGGGGCGCGTCCAGCTCGCCAACGCGCTCCTGGCGGAAGCTCAACAGCAGACAGGCGGAAATTCAAGAATGCAGGAGGCTGCTGATGCCCATCGGGAGGCCATCCAGTTGAGACCTGAAGACCCGGACTTGCATTTCAACCTAGCGTTTGTCCTGGCCCGGTTAGGAGACAATGTGGGCGCGCTGGAGCAGTATCGGCAGGTCGTTCGTCGTCAACCGAATTATCCTCTGGCTCACTTCAACATGGGCTTAACCTCTTACCTTTTGGGCGGTTGGACAGAGGCAGAAGAGCACTTCCGGGAAGCGCTGCGAAAGAAGGAAGAGCAGTTTCTGACTTCCTATTATTTGGGTTCGACACTCCTGAAATTGAAGAAACTCGACGAGGCGGAAGCTCACCTCAAAGAGGCTGCTTCCTTAAACGCCGAAAGTTCTGGGGTGCATTTCCAGCTGGCTTCCCTTTACCGGGCAAAAGGAGACCCGGAGCGGGCCCGGGAGGAAAGCCGGCTATTTCAACAGCTCGGAGCCCAGGAGGAAGCCAATTGGAATCTGGAGGCCTTGCAAAGCTCCGCAAAGGCGGCCTTGGAAAAAGGAGACATCGCTGCTGGAATCAATGCTCTTAGGCGAACCTATGAAACCCGGCCGGACGCGACGTCGGCCCGGAACCTGGCGCTTGCCTGTTTACAACAGGGCGACCCATCTGAGGCGCGACGGTTGCTGGGCGAGGCCCTTCGAATGTCTCCTCGGGACGCCGCGGCCCACAATTATCTGGGCCTGCTCGAAGCTCGCGACGGAAGACTCGTTGCGGCTAAACAGCACTTTGAAAGGGCTCTTGAGATGGACTCTTCTTTCGCTGATGCCCTGTACAACGCTGGCGTTGCAGCGGCGCATTTGGGTGAAACGAATCTTGCCGTCCAGCGCTTCCAGGCCGCACTGGCTCTTGGTGACTCGGCTCGCGTGCGGGAAGCTCTGGCCATTGTGTTCGACCGAGCTGGACGATTCGAAGAGGCAATACGCCAGTTCGATGCAGCCGAGAAGCTGAAGCGAGACATCCGAATGAAGCCCTAGTATTACTCTGTTAAGTTTTGATCGCGTGGCGCATACATCGCGCTTTAACCACATAAGCGCCGCATGGGCAAGATGCCCATGCCACGTGGCACGGGCGTCCCGCCCGTGAAGATTGGCT
>JAKEER010000470.1 GCA_022616615.1 Acidobacteriota bacterium | reverse complement strand
GCTAGTAGTGCGCCACGCCCGTGGCGCTGAAGCACCCACGCCCTTTACTAGTTAGAACAGGGGCGCGGAAGCACCGGCGTGCCCGCCGACCTCGCGCAAGGTCACCAAGTCCTCGGCATGAATCGAGCCGTCCGGCAAGTGGCCCGTGTTCAACACCAGCAAGCTGGCTGCTGCATTCTTCAAGACGAACGCCCGAAACGTCTCCGCGTGGCTTGGGTAGATTTCAAAGAGTACTGTCACCACTTGCATGCTTAAGGCAGGGTTCCATCAAAGTCCCACAAGTCATTGCGCTGGCGCAGAGCCCTTGCTGACGCGCGGGCTACTGTGTAGCGAGCGACCTCATACCGCCAAGTCCCAGTTACGTGGCATGGACGTCTCGCCCATGCTCGGCTCACGGGCGGGACGCCCGTGCCTCGCACTACCCCTCTTTTTGAACTTGACCGTTGTGTGAACTTCTTCGGGAGCAAGTAGACCTTGTGCCGCGGCCCGTTCAGTAGCCCGACCGTAAGGGAGGGCTCGGGACTTTGACGAACCAAACCCTGGCTTAGGGTACTCCCGGTTGACCAGCTTCTTCGGCTCTTCTCTGAAAGATTGTCCGTCCTGTTTGGAACGCTTCAATCGAAGAGCGCTTGTCGCTGTCTTTGGCAAACTTGGCCTCAGTGCGCAACCATTGAATGGCCCGGTCCAGGAAGCGGACATAGTACTGGGCATCGTCCCAGCTCCGGATGGGCCGGCCATCGGTGATTAGGTAGACGGGTGAAGTGTGCGCGAAGACCGTTTCAGGCCGGCGTGTCCCGAAGTAGTTGCCGTGCAGTGTGCCCTCCTGAATATGGACAGTCGAGAACTTTAGTCCCTTGGCCCGGTATGACTGGATGTCTTCAAAAGCCCTGGCTGCGATCCAGCAACTTTGATGCACAGGGTGTTCCAGCCGAATCCGCGCGCGATGCTTCGACCCAGACGGCGTTGCCTCGGCGATCACCCGGCCATTACAAACGATCTCGAGGTGATGGTAAGGCAGCTGCGACTCAGCGGCGGCCTCGATCTCCACAACCGGCTTTCTTCGCTTCGAACTCAACGGCACACTAATCCCCGGCGGGTGACCATTTATTGTGAAAGAGAGAATCGGGCTGTTGGTGATGAAGGTGCGACCTGCCTTCAGTGCGTCGATCCAGCCTTGATAGGTCAGCTCACCTTCGACCTGCGCAAAGACACGATTTGCGCCCACTGTAACGAAAGTGGTCATCTTGTCCGTTCCAGCCGTGGCTGTCAGGCGAAATCCGCAGTTCAGATAGCGATACCACAAGCGCAACCCGTCGTTCGACTCGTGTTCAGGAACCACGTGCTTCATGAAGGTGGGAAAGTCCCTGGGTTCGAGAACGCACAGGATCTCCAGCCCGTCCAGCTTTTCCATGGCAACGTCTAAAGGACACTCAATTCCCGGCCAGCTCGGGAAATGAGCCCACGACACATAACCACCCTGGCGGTGGACCTCGTCACAGACAGTCAGGTGAAGCGGGTGGTGGTGCGGTCGAACTTCTTTGACTGGCTCGATCAGCTTCTTCAGGTTCAGCAGGCAGAGATGGCCAGGCTCGTGATTGCGAAACTCCTGGTTGACATAGATCAGGCGGCCATTGCCGGACTCCGAACTAAGCTTTCCTTCGAAGCGATCCTGGTCTGAGGTGAAGTCTGAGGTAAGGATGTTGGCCACATCCAGGTCCTCGGCCTCCATTTCCAACCGGCAGGTTCCTGGAGCAATGTGATGGATGTGAATGTCGCCACTGTACCATCCCGCCCGTCCGACTGACGACCATCGCGAAAGGGGAATGGGTGACTTGGTTGTCTTTCACCATTGCCGACAGGAGGCGAGCGAGAGCAAGATAGGCTGGGGCGTTCGGTTTGGTCTCCAAGGCCTTCTCCCACCTCGAAGACATTGGGCGAAAACTTTCCCGTTTGCCAACCGCCAGCATTGCCTATCGATATTGTGTCATCCGTATACACGCCCAGAACATTCAAGGCCCCGCTCAAATATCTGTTAATCTGCCTCCAACTAAAGTGCCCAAAGCGTGCTTCATTCAGAAACGAACGTTCCGGTATCGATTCCTCCGAAGGTGGTAGGCGGGTTAGGTGTGAAATCGAGCATTCATCGCGACAAGGACTTCCTCTTTCGTCGGTTCTGCGCCCAACCTAAGAAGAGCAAGATTCGAAATGGATAGGATGACGGTGACTACCAAAACCCTAATTGCAAGAAGTAACATCAAGTCTCCAGTAATAATTCAGCGGTCACAATTCGTTACCTCGATTACTTTCATACTTGTATTCCAAAGGCCGCGGCGGGCATGCCCGTTGAGTCAGGAGCGAAGTGATGATAATGGCTAGGAATCCCGAAACGGTGGCCAGAAGCCGAAAGGGAAACAAGACCATACCGTCCTCAATCATAGGATAAGGAATAACCGGAGATATTCCGAGCATCGGTTCTCCACCTCCTATCCTTAAAAGGAAAGAGACGATCAAGCCCGCTATCGCACCATATCGGTTTGCCCGCTTGAAATAAAGGGCTGTCGCCAACTGTGGAAAGAGAATGCAATACACAAAATCGGCGCACAGATACCAGAGCGCATAAACGCTCTGAACATTGAGTGCGGTCAGAGTGGCTGCGATTCCAATCAAAGGAACAGACCACTTCACCACTCTTTGCAGTTCTTGTTCGCTGCCCTGAGGTCTCAATAAAGGCCGGTAAACGTTCCAAGCTGCCATGGAAGCGCTGGAAAGCATGGACGAAGCCACCGAGGACATCACGGCCGCCCCTACCGCGCCCAATCCGAGTCCGGCCACAACAGACGGAGTCATGTAGCGGAGCACGTAGGGTAGGATCATCGAAGGATTTTCGGGAGCCTGTACCCCTAGGCCTGTCCAATTGGCAGAGTATCCCACAATTCCGATCAACACCGAGGGGATAGCGACCAGGAGGCACACGGCGCCGCCCAGAATAGATAGCCAGGTTGCGGCATTTTCGTTTCTAGCCGAGAGGACTCTTTGGAAGTAACCCTGCCAGGGAATTCCCCCAAAGATCAGAAGCAGGGCCATGTCCCACCAGCGCCAGTAGTGATTGCCCCAAGCTGGATCTTTCCACCCCGTAAGCGGCGGAAAAAGAGACGCCTTGCTGCCCATGGACGCCACATAGGTCTGGACCGCTTCAGTCAGACCTCCGTGCCTCTGTGCCTCTGTGGTTCAGACACCGTCGGCCTTGAGATCGGTCTTACTGGCTTCTTTTTCTGAGGTAATCGATCACTTTGCCCGGGCCGCGATTGCCCCACTTTGGGGAATCCCCGAAATCATTGTCTGTATCAGTTCCGATGATGAGTATCTTGTGTCGCCCTTCGCTCAGATACTGCTGGATATCCGTCTCGTCCGCCCAAGCGATTAGCTGAATTTTGCGCCGCTCGCAGGCGTCCTTCACCTTCTGCCCCGCAGCCAAAACTTCAGGATGAGTTACTTCCAATGGGCGACCAATGCTAAAGCTATAATCCCGAGGGCCAAAGTGCGCGGCCGCAATGCCTGGTACGCTGAGCATCGAATCGATGTTCTCTACGCCTTCCTTGGTTTCGATGTGAATTATTAGCATTAGATCGCCCCGCGGGTTGAGCGGCCAAACGTCGGCTCGCTCACCGTACTCCTTCATCGTCAATCCCCAAAGGTGCGAAGCCCATAACGGATAGTTGGCGCGCCGCCCCCGAGGCTCAGCTATGGCTGATCCTAGGGCTTGCGGATAGCGGCAAGCCTTGACATACTTCCTTACCTCATCAGCGTTCTTCACCGTGCAGTAAAGTCCAAACACGCCCATATCGAGAACTTGTTGAATAACGGTCTCAAGCGGCTGGTCACCCAGAGTCGGCAGCATTAGAAAAGGCACTAAATTGGGCTGCAAATTGCCTTTCAAATGAACTTCCCGTCTTGAAGTCAATGCAAGCAAAAAGTTTCGAAGTTTCTCAACATTGAAGGGCTCATGCTCCATCTCGATCAGAAGCAGATCAACAGCAGCTTTCGTATAAACTTCGTCGCCTACTTGCCAGCCGTTCGAGTTGACCAGACCCAGGGCATTCGACGGATCGACGCTCGTAACGTACAAGCCCGTTACCAACAGACCACGCTCAAGCTTGTCGATGACCTTGTTTAGGTGAGTGAAGGACCGCTCGGCCTTTGGGTCATGTGCTCGCACGATAGTACTCGTGGCCAACAGAACACTTAGAAACAGTATCCCTTTCTTTTTGGACTCTTTTAGGAATGGGAATGAGAAATGCAACACATTATTCTCCTTTGTTCACATGCCCTCAGGGGATCACCAGGGATATTGAGGGGCCCTTGGTTAGTTTGAACTCAAAGAACTTTCCATCACTGCCAGGCTAGTCTTTGCGCTCAAGAAGCAGCGGTACTCCACGAGGCTTGACCTGAAGCGGAAAACTCTGGACGTACGCACCTTTTCCATCAATTTCCACCTCGATATCAACCTGGTATTCACCGGCGTCTTTTTCCTTGGGTGTGCCGCTGAGTATGCCCGTCTGCGGATCGAGAACTAGCGGAGCATTCCCGAGCCTCAACAAGCAACGGACACCTCTGCTGTTAACTAGTTTCTGCAGCGAAACTCGCTCTGCGGTGGTTTTGGTAAGTGGTAGCCACGATAAACGCGCTGTTTGCATTTATCGTGGTCAGCTGTTCCCGGCGAAGACCTGCACGCCAAGCGCCGGCGGTGGCGCTCCTCCACCATCGACCCACGATTGATGATAAAACGCATCAATCGTGGATACCCGATCTTAAGGAGTTTCGCGACATCCACGGCTGGAACTTCTCCCGAAAGGCCTCACCCTGCTGTTTGCCGCGCGAGTACGCATCTCCCCGGGTCTCAAACCTTGCCATCTTTCCGGGCAAAGCCATGTTGGCTTGAGCGAGCAAAGCGCTGGAGCCACCAACAGCTAACAGTCGAACAAAGCTTCTTCGGCTCATTCCGTGGTTCACACTTTGTTCTTTCTCTATCATGGCAATCTCCTCTGCCTATCGGGCTATAATTCTTGGAGGCGTCTTTGCTAGCTAATTCTCGGTGCAAAAATCCCGGTTGAAACCCGCATGGAATGGCTTCGGGTTGTTGAGGCTCGTGGCAAATCGTATTTGGTTCGGGCCGAAACTGCAAAAAGTTCTTGACAGGAATCTGTATATGTGTATAATAATAGATACACATCATGAAACGAAAGAACGAGAAAACCGAAGACGTGAAGCGCTGGTTCCTCAGGGAGGCCGAGCGGCTCTGGCCGCTGGCCTTGGGGTCGGTGTCGTTGCGGCGGGGGCGGTGCATGCGCGAACATTGCTCGGCCTGCGCCTCGGGGGAGGGGCATGCCAGCTGGGCCCTGTCGGGCCGGCAGGGGCGGCAGCGGTTTTCTGTGTATGTGCCTCAGGCCGTGGCGCCCGAGGTCCAGCAGGCGGTCGAGCAGGGGCGGCAGTTGCAGGAGTTGATGCGGGAAGCGGGCCAGCGCTACCTGGCGAGTTTGAAGCGGGCCCGAGGCCTGGGCCGAGAGTTTGGACGAAAGGCAGGGAAGCGATGATTGAACCGCACTACCGGCAGCCGACGCTGTAGGAACAGGCGCGGGTGGGTTTCATGCCCGATGACCAGAAGTTGCTGTCGGAACCGTGGATGCGGAAGGCCGATGAGGAATCTCCAGGTAGCCTACGTCGGAGGTCACCATTGAAAGATGCGCGCTATGGAAATGATGGACAGCGAAGGCCGGCCCCAAGGGCCGTTTTGTGGCTGGGTCCCGGCGTTGCGCCCAGAGGCAGACGAACCCGTCTCGATTGGAAGTGAAATAAAGGAAATTGCCCGCGGGAGAAAGCCGCGGCTTGTCGTCCGAGAATTCACCGCTCGTGACGGCGCGCCAATTACTCTCTCCAATGCTTACTCCATCTTGCCAAGGGGTGATGTACAGGCGCCTGCGCTCGGGTCCCATCTGAGCGCGCCCGAATCCTCGCCATCCTGATCCGCCTGCTCGACGACATTCAAACCCGCATCCAGCGCTTGCTGCTGCGTGCTGATCCACTCTATCGGATTCCCCCTCACCCCCAACCCCTCTCCCGCGCTGGGGCGAGGGGAGCCGAATCCATTGTGCTGCCGCAGCGAACATGC
>JAKEER010000469.1 GCA_022616615.1 Acidobacteriota bacterium | reverse complement strand
TGGCGGAGAGGGAGGGATTCGAACCCTCGGCACAGGTTTTAGCCCGTGCAACTGCTTAGCAGGCAGCCCCGTTCGGCCACTCCGGCACCTCTCCCGTGTAAGGAGTTTGAGTTTATAGCATGAGCCGCCGACGCGATGCTATGGAAAAATCGGGCGTAAAGGGCTCCTGGCGCCTGACTTGACGGAACGCAGAGTGTCCAGCAAGATGCAACGTTCCACCGCTGCCAGACTCAGCGCGAGTGAACGGCTTGGGAGATGATGCGCTGCACGTCGGCAGGGCTTTGGGCGTTATCGTAATGCGGCCGTGCTTCCAGAAAACCATCAATGAGTGAGCGGATCAACATGGACCGCTTAAACTTGACGCCGGTGGTCTGGCGAATCTCGAGGCAGATCTTGTCCAATGCTTGAACCTGCCGTGGCGATAGCATCACCATGACTTTTTCCACGTCCCCTTGTTCTGGAAAACCGCTTCTGCGCGGGCCGGCTGGGACCGGCTTTTCCAGTGTGGAGGAAAAGAGATCTTTCTTGCCTAGCTTCGACATCGCGACAGAAATTCCTTTCCAAAATAGATATAACATAGCGCACCCATGCTTCCGCTGTCGTACTCGAAGATCGTTTTGCCGTGAGACGGTGCTTCCAGCAGCTTGACGTTGTGCCGGATGACGGTCTTGAACACCTTTTCTTTGAAGTGCAAGCGCAGCAGGTCGATGATTTCGGTCGTAATTTTCAGACGCAAATCCACCATCGTGGGCAGGATTCCCAGCAGTTCGACTCTGGAATGCATGTTCTTCTTGATCACATCCACCGTTTCCAGCAGAGATTGCAATCCAACCAGCGACAGGAAGGAAGGGGAAACGGTGATGACGTAGTTGTCTGAAGCGATCAGAGCGTTGATTGTCAGCAGGCTCAGCGAGGGCGGATTATCAATCAGGATGTGGTCATAGCGATGACGGAGCTTCTCGATTCGGCCCTTGAGAATTTTCTCCCTTCCAGGCACGTCGGCCAGCAAGACATCGCTGCTGGCTAGGCGCCGGTCGGACGGCACGATGTCCAAGTTTGGAACTCCTGTGGACATTACGGCGTCTTGCATCGAGCGCTCTTCAAGGAGGACATCGGCCAGGCTGCACTTGACCTTCTGGGGATCCAGTCCGAGGCACAGGGTTGCAAAGTTCTGGGGGTCCAGATCCAGCAGCAGCACTCTTAGACCTCCCAAAGCCAGGTAGGCGGCGAGATTGACGGCCGTGGTGGTCTTGGCCGTGCCACCTTTCATTGAGATCAGTGAAGTAATCATGGCGTCAGAAAATGTGCAGAGAAGACCTCAGCTGGCAGACCGCCAGAGCCTTTCAGGCGGTCGTCCAGTCGACTTTCTTGCAACTCTAGAAAGCTATAATTCTATAACACAACCGCGGGTATGATCGGCGAGAGGGAAATCTTTGTCAAGTTTCTTCCGGGACAAGTTTCCGCGAAAGTGAATGACGCAGGCGCTGCCTTCCAGGCGCGCCACGGCAGCCACGATCGCGCCGGGAGAACCAACCGGGAGTCAGATTTCTTCCAAAGGGTTTTGTTCGTCGATGGATTGCAGAACCGGGACACCCGCCAAAGACGGGTTGACGGAAGTTACAGGCTGGGGCCGGCTCTCTAGCGGTTCGTGAGATGCTGTTTGCAAAAGCGCTTCGGTCTGCTCGTAGGGAAGAGCTTCGGCCTCGTTCATGTCGCGGTTGGCTTCGTCCAACAGCCGAAGTCCTTCCAACAGCAAATTGGTGTTGCTGTTGTGAATGACCACGTCGAAGGCTGTGGCCGAAGGCTGGTACTCGAACGTTCCACCCTTCACAGCCACAAGCGCATACATGGCTTCATCGCCGGCCTTCTCCTGATAGATGGCGTTCACGATTCGCCCGGCATTGAAAAAAATCGTTCCGGCCTGCCTTTCCGAGCTGATGAGGAGCTTGCCAGTCTTCTGGCAGTTGTCGAGCATCTGGATCACATCGAGCAAGCCAATTTCGGACAGGTCGCCTTTCAGCGCTGCATAGCTAGCCGCGGCCGCTGCGGTCGCAGGCGCTGCCTTTACGGTGGCAGGCGCCGCATCACGGCGGGCGCTGGAAAGCACGGGATTCAGCCGCTGCGCTTCGCGCAAGTACTTATTAGCTTCTTCCTTTTGATCCTGATGCTGGAGAATTTTAGCAATCTCCAGGCATTCCTGAGCTGCCCGCTTGGGCATTTTACGGTCAAAATAAAGGATCTTGAGCTTCTGCCGCAGCTTGATCTCTTGCGGATACTGTTTCAACACATGCTCGAGGCGTCCAATGGCGCTGGCGTGCTGCCCGAACTTCTCCAACAGCTCAATGTCGACAATGAAGTTGTCCACGTCTTCGTCGGTGACAATCGACACTGTTGGGTCGAAGTGGGAATCGACTTTGGCTGCTACGTACGGCGCTTCCTCATCGTCTTCTTCCGACGAGGCTGCCGGCGCGGGTTTCCCGAGCGCTTTTGCCCGGCTGCCGCCTGACAGCAGCTTTTCAATGACTTGGTGCTTCCTGCGGTACTCCTCATTGTAGGGCTCGAGATCAATCAACTGCCGCGCCAGGTCCAGTGCCTTGGCATACTCGCACTTGGCGATGTAAGCGTCGGCGTGCGACAGCAACGTCAGCGCGAGCTGGTCATACTGAAAGGCCGTTCCGTAGAGCGATTCCAGCAGCCGGTAGGCATCGAGCTTCTGGGGATCGAGCTTGAGTATCTCCTCCAGCAGTTCGACACACTTCTGGCGTGTTGGCCCATCGGGAACTTCCTTTTGCAGTCTTTCAATATGCGCGAGCGCGCGGTCGAGCTTCCGCTCGGCCAGCAGCACCTCGATGAAGGGGAACGTCTGAGCCAGGTAGCTCTTGTTGATCTTAACCAGCTTCTCGTAGATACGCTCCGCCTCTTCGATCTTGCCTGCCTTGATGCAGAGCCGGGCCAGAAACGCCATCGTGTTCGGCTGGGCTGGATCCTCCGCGAGCGACGTCAGAAGCGTTTCGATCCCCTTCTCAATCTTCCCCTGTTTTTCGTAGACTTCGCTAACGCGGATCGGAAGGTTGCGGTCTTTGGGATCAATCGCGCGAATTTTCTCCAGCGCCCCCAGCGTGTCTTCGTAGTGCTCATCACGGAAATAATCACGGGCCAGTTGATAGAAGATCTCAATTGACTTCTCTTTCAGGCCCCGATCATTCAAGAAAAGCGCCAGCTTTGTGGAGAGGCTCCGGTTGGCCGGATCGAGGGAAATCAACTTCTCCAAATACTCAATGGTTTTTGGCACGTTGCCTTCGCTCTCAGCGACGGCACACAGTTCCATCATCAGGTTGATGACTTCATTCTTGGCGCCATTCTTGGTGAAGATTTCCAACAGCTTCTCTCGCGCCAGCGTGTTTTTGGGAAGAATCTTGAGGATCTTGCGATAGCTGGCGGCCGCTTCGACGGAATTGCCCTGGGCCGCCCAATCAGAGGCAATCTTGAAGAGGTGCCGGCTAGCCCGCTGCATGTCCCGCTTTTCAATGTAGAGGTCCGCGATCAGGCTGTGTATTTGGTTGTTCTGAAAATCCTCGGACAAGATTTCCTGATAGACTTCGATGGCTTCGGTTGTCTTTCCGTAGGAAACCAGTTTTTCGGCTTGTTTGAGCAGCTTGGGTAAGTTCATGAAATCGGTTCAGCAGGATACTACTGGATCGGCGCAAGAAAACTCTTGCTGCTTTGATCCCCCTATACTTATCGTACTTGCCCTGGAAATCTTGACAGTCAAACTACAGATTTCTAAGGGGAGTCTGGAGGCGCGGGTGAAGGGGTGAAGGGGTGAAGGGGTGAAGGGGTGAAGAG
>JAKEER010000468.1 GCA_022616615.1 Acidobacteriota bacterium | reverse complement strand
GGGTGAGGGGCGCTGATTAGGGCCCCGCACAGTGTCCGGCTACTTCTGCACCTATTAATATCGGCAGGCGATCGCGCATCGTTCAGGACCAGCCACGCTTCATGGACAATCTCACCCACACGCTTTTCGGCCTGGCGCTTGCCAAGACCGGGCTGGAGCGCAGCACTCCCAGAGCCACCGTGGCCCTCTTGGTTGGAGCTAATCTCCCCGACATCGACCTCGTTGCCTCGTTCGGCGGCCAGATCAGCTATCTCAAGCATCATCGTGGCATCACTCATTCGCTAGCAGGATTGTTCTGCGAGGCTGCTTTGCTGGCTGCAATTCTGCTGCTGGTGCACCAGGCCCGTTCGAAAACCACACCACCCGCCAGCTTTTGGATGCTTTTCCTCATGTCGCTGGCCGGGGTTGGTAGCCACTTGCTTCTGGATTATACCAACAGCTACGGCATCCGTCCCTTTCTGCCATTCGATGGCCGCTGGTTCGCTGCCGATCTGGTTTTTATCATTGATCCTTGGATAATAGCTATCCTAACGGTTGGTCTGGCTCTCCCGTTTCTGTTCCGCTTGATTTATCAGGAAATTGGCGCCAGGACAGGCGGCTATCGAAGCAGCGCTTTCGTTTCGCTAAGCTTGGTGGCGGTCTTCTGGGCGTGTAAGTGCGTCGGCCACGAAAACGCTCTTGACGAGTTGTGGCAGCGATCGTACAACACAGGTAGCGCTGTTCGCGTCGGCGCGTTTCCGCAGTTACTGAATCCGCTGGGCTGGCACGGCGTTGTGGAAACGGAAAGCGCGTATCATCTTACGTTCTCTGGCTTCAGCATTCTTCAGAGCGACTTCGAGCGGCGAAGAGTGAAGACACTACACAAGCCCAGCCAGGGCGAGATTGTCGATTCCGCAACACAAGGGGCCCAAGCCAGGATCTTCATGGATTTTGCGCGCTATCCGCTATTTCAGGTCAGTCCTGCTCCCGAAGGATATCAGGTCACAGCTCGAGACTTGCGCTTCGACTTCGCCAGCAGGCTGCGGCAAGGTTTTCTCTGCACTATCTTGCTCGACAGGAATTTGAAGGTCGTATCGGAGCAGTTCCGATTCTGAGACTTTGGCGGGGGAGCTGCCCATGCCGGCAGGCGGCACTACCGCCGATGAAAATGGCACTTCTGAGCTTTGTCCCCCTTGGCAACCTTGGCAACCTTGGCAAGGGGGACGCCGCGCATTTTGCGGCAGGGGGTCCGGGCGGGACCATTGATGTCAACTTAAGGCAGGCCGGACCCACGATTGACGAAAAGCACGCCAATCGTGGCTACCCATGCCAGTCAGTCGTCTCGGTAGCCACGATTGACGCCCTTTCTGCGTCAATCTTGGACGAAACCGCCTTAAGTTGACACCAATGGGTCGGGACCCACCCCGGCGCTAACGCGCCACCCCTCCCGGGAGCGGATTTTTCGGGGAGCCTTTCTTGAAAGCCATTGCGCTAAAAATTCAAAGCTATTTCCTGGCGCTGACTGGTCCGCTGGGAGGATGGGCGTTGTTGCTGATCGCACTGTTCGACTCTTCGTTTCTCTCACTACCCGAAGTCAACGACATCCTTATTATTACGCTCTCCATCAAGAATCCGGAAAAGATGCTGTACTACTGCACCATGACGACTCTCGGGTCGATCTTGGGGTGCCTGGTTCTGTTTACCGTTGGACGAAAGGGCGGCCAAGTTCTTTTGCGGAAGAAGTTTGCCGACGAGCACATCCTCAAGGTTGCACGCTGGTATGCCAAATATGGGGTCTTTGCAGTCATGATTCCTTCCATCCTCCCTCCGCCCACTCCCTTCAAGATTTTCGTGTTATTTGCCGGCGCCTTCCGGATCAGTGTGGGGAAATTTGTTTTTGCAATCACCGCGGGCCGTGGGTTCCGCTATTTTCTGGAAGGTTTTCTGGCAGTCAAGTATGGTGAACAGGCCAAAGAATACATGCACCAGAACTACCCCTACATTGCGCTGGGCGCAGTTTTGGTGATCGGGATCGGAGCTCTCGCTGTCTTTCTCTACCGCCGCAATCGAAGCGCGAAGCCGCCGCCGAAGAGGGCCCAAAGCGCCCACTAAACAGTTGACGCGATGAGGCCGGTTTGCTACGGTTAGACGCCTTGAATTTGGACTTGAGAATTCGTAGACATTTGAAACCGCGAACGACAGCCTGCCTTTTTGTCCTTTTTATTCTTCTTGCTTCCTCACATTGCAGTTGGTTTCGTGTCAAGCAGACGCATCGAATTCCCATTAGCGAGCAGGCACTGCCGGCCAAAACAGCCAGCTTAGAAGAGCTGGTTCAGCTCGTTAACCAGCTAGCCCAGAGGATTAAGGCTCTGAAACTGACTGTTATCTACCAATTGACCGGTGGATCCATCAACACGGGAGAAATCTCCAACTATCGAGAGACAGACGGCTTCGTTCTGGCCAGAAAGCCCGGCTGGATTCGCCTCATTGGCCTGGCCTTCAAGGTTAAAGTCTTCGACATGGTTTCTGACGGGAAGGAATTTCGAATTCATGTCCCGCCCAAGAACAAGTTCATTCATGGCCGCAACGATCAGGAAATCAAGGGCCGCCAGGACGTTCCCATCAACCTGCGCCCGCAACACATCTTCCAAGCCCTCCTCATCGATCCGCTGAGCATTGAAAAAGGCCGCCACGTGCTGGTCTTAGAGGAGGATCAAGAGGGCAAGCACAAGTACTATGTGCTCGTCACAATAGGACAGGTGAGCGACGGAATTGGCGCCCTGCGGCGGAAGATTTGGATCGACCGGTTCGACTTGCGATTGGTGCGCCAGAAGCTTTTTGAAGGTGGACGTTTGGCTTCTGATATCTCCTATCGTGACTTCAAGGATTTCGATGGTGGAAGCTATCCCTCCTTGATCGACTTCAGCCGGCCTCAAGAAGACTACTCGCTGCGCCTTCGCATCAGCAAGGCCAGCATCAACGAAACGCTGCGCGACGAGCAGTTCGTTCTGGAGCAGCCAACCGGGACTGAGTTGGTCGACCTCGCCAGAACCTCTCAGTGATATGAGCTCAATTGTTGCGGCCAATCTCTTCTACCGCCCGATGCGGACGCTGGCAACAGTCCTGGCGATTGCGATGGAGGTTGTGCTGATCCTGCTGGTGGTGGGGTTGACGCGCGGCATGGTGAATGAAAATGCCAAACGTCTCGAAGGCATCGGCGCCGACATCGTTCTGCAGCCGCCCGGGTCTTCATTCCTGCTGGCCTCAAGCACTGCGGCCATGCCGGAGAAAGTGGCTGAAGTGCTTACAAACGTTGAGGGCGTCAGCGCGGTATCGCCGGTCATGGTGCAATTGAACACACAGGGTGGCATCGGCCTCATTTACGGGATCGAGCTGGAAAGCTTCAACCGGGTCACGCGGGGATTCACGTTCCTGCAAGGGAGAGCGTTTGAAGATCCGTATGAGGTTGTTGTCGACGACATCCACGCCAGATCCAAGAAACTGCAGGTTGGCCAGGAGACCGAGTTTCTGAACCATAACTTCCGGGTTAGCGGCGTTTTTGAGCATGGAAAAGGCTCGCGCGTGTTCCTGCCGCTCCGAACCGTTCAGGATCTCACGGGCACACCGGGCAAGGTGTCTCTGATGTTTATCAAATGCACCTCACGAGAGGAAATCGCGGCCGTGGCGCAGCGGCTGCGAGAGAAGCTGAAAGGCTACACCGTCCTGCCAATGGACGACTTTGTCTCGCAGGTTTCTTCAGCGAGCAACAATCTGGTTGCGCTGCGATACTTTCTTAACACGGTCATCTTTATCGCTACCGTGGCCGGCTTCTTTGCCATTTTTCTGGCCATGTACACGGCCATTACTGAACGCACACGCGAGATTGGAATTCTGAAGTCTCTCGGAGCCTCCAAGACCTTCGTGCTGTCGGTGTTCGTGAAGGAATCGCTTTTGCTGTGCGGCATGGGCTTGCTGGCGGGCATTGCGCTTTCGTTTGCCGGACAGTGGCTGCTGGCCAGGCTCCTGCCAAACCTGCAAGTTGAGCTTGGCTCCAACTGGATCGTCAAGGCCGGCCTGATCGCTTTGACAAGTGCCGGATTGGGCGGGCTGTACCCAGCACTGCGTGCTGCCCGCCAGGACCCCATTGATGCACTTGCGTATGAGTAGTTGTCCGTTTTTGACGTTCGAGAGTCCGGACCGCAGCTCCGTGAAAGTGATGTGCCAACTGCAGAGCAGGTTGTTGAACAAGTCCCCCTTACCAAAGGGGGCAAAGGCCGCAGGCCTTGGGGGTTGTCTTGGAGGATTGATTCGTACAAGGTGCGACAACCCCGCGTGGTTTCTGCGAAACCGCTGTCCCCTTTGCTAAGAGGGACTTTGGCGTTGCCCTTAGTCGGTACCGCGCCCAACTGACTGTAGCTTCAGGACAAATATTCACCGGCAAGCACATCTTTACGCTATAATCCCGCCTTCAAATTGCGTTATTTAGTCCGTTTTCCTTGATGAAAAACATACTTGAAGCCATCGATGTTAAGAAAACTTACAAGGTTGGAAAGATTGAAGTTGCTGCCCTTCGAGGCGTTTCCATCAGGATGCGGGAAGGAGAGTTCATCTCCATCATGGGCCCGTCTGGCTGCGGCAAGTCCACCCTGCTGCACATCCTGGGCGGGCTAGCCAGGCCGACCGCTGGCAAAGTCATCATTGACGGTGAGGAAATCTCTTCGGTAAAAGACGGCGCCCGCACGGACATACGCCGGCGCAAGATCGGGTTTGTCTTTCAAAGATACAACCTGCTTCCGACCCTGAGCGCCGAGGGCAATCTGGAGATCGCGCGCCAGATCTTTGGCAATGGAAAGCGAGACGAGAATCACGTTCAGAACGTTCTCCGGCTCCTCGGGCTCGAAAGAAAAGTCAAGCACAAGCCTGCTGAAATGTCGGGCGGTGAGCAGCAGCGCGTGGCGATTGCCCGTGCCGTGATCAACAAACCGGCGATCCTGCTCGCGGACGAGCCGACGGGCAATCTCGACACGGAGAACTCGCAGGTTGTCTTGGCGATGTTGCAGGAGCTCAACCGCACGTTCAATCAGTCGATCATCATGATTACCCATAACCCGGAAGCGGCGGCAGTGGGCAACCGCTTAGTCGAGATGCGTGATGGATGCATTGTCCCTCACGAACACGACGTCAGCTTCAATCCCAAGGAAGACACTATCTATATATAGATCGCAACAACCTCATAAGCCGTCCGAAGGCTTGCGGGAGTTCGGAGTACCAGCGAGAGCGATGACAAAATGACAGGTTGTGAAATGCCTTGATCAAAGCAATCATATTCAGAAGTTGAAGTTATGGCTGGGATAAGCAAGATCATTTTTTGGAGCTACGCACGAGGCACGCTGCAGTACGACATCTTTTGTGCTTTGATCCTGATATTTATCCTTGTGACACCGCGCCAGTTCTTTCAAGACTGGACGGTGATCAGCAACCCGCACCAGTTTGCCTTCGGAGAGCAGATCGTTAACACCTTTGATCAGCACGGAAACCCGGTTTTCAACATCAGCGCACAGCTTGTCCCGGCAAGCCAGGATGCCTCCGCGGTCAAGAATGCGGTTCTCACTCAGCTTCAGAAAACCCTCAACAAGCCAGTTTCAATTGCCGCCATCAAACCCATCTTGGGTGAGAATGGCGAAACCATTGGCTACTCGATCTGGCTTCGACGGGAAAATTCATCTACCTTTTAGCCCAAATCAAGCATCTGAATGAGAAGCTTCTGCAAGGCCGCCGTCAGTCGGAGGCTGCCAAATAAATCTGCGAAGCGGAGTGTTGAACCTATGAAACAACGAATGATGCGCCTGGGACGATTCTCAGCCGCCCTATTTCTTTGCGCCTGCGGGATGTCCGGGCGTGCTTTATGTCAGGATGCAGTGACACCGGAAACGCGGCGGGTTCTGGCGCGCATCGACCAGGCGGGCAAAAATTTGACTGACCTCACGGCGAACATCAAGCAAACCAAAGTCACGCTTGTCGTCAACGACACATCGACGGAAACCGGAAAGCTTTTTTTAAAACGCCTGAAGAACGGCAACCGCACAAAGCTGGAGTATGAGAAGCCTGAAGTGAAAACGCTCTTGATCGACAAGGGCAAGGTGCTGATCTACGAGCCCAAAATCAAGCGGCTGCAGGAGATCGATCTGGGCAAGAATCGAGCGCAGGCAGAGTTTCTGCTAACGGGAGTCGGCCAATCGAGCGCAAACTTGACGAAGACTTATGACGTCAAATTTCTCAAAGAAGAGACCGTCAATGGAACGAAAACGTCGCTGCTTGAGCTGAAGCCGAAGTCAGACAAAGTTTCGTCGATGTTCTCGCAGATTTGGCTCTGGATCGATCCTGCGTTGGGACTGCCCATCCAAACCAGGCTTACCGAATCGAGCGGAGATTATTTGACGTTCCAGCTGGAAAACATCAAGCTCAACCCGAAGCTCTCAGACAAGATCTTCAAGCTGAATGTTCCCAGCGGTGTTCAAAAGATCAAGCCGTTGAGTTCCCGGTAGGCGGTCACCACTTCTCTCTGTATGTCCAAAAAGATTCTCGTAATCGACGACGACCCCAAGATGCTTGTGCTGGAGAGAACCATTCTCGTGCAGGGCGGATTTGCGGTCGAAACCGCATCAGACGGTGTTGAGGGTCTGGAGAAGCTGCAGGCGGGGCGCTACGATGGGATTGTATTGGATGTGATGATGCCGCGCATGGACGGCTACGAAACGGCCCAGCAGATCAAGAAGCTGGAAGCGCACAAGACGACGCCGATCGTTATGGTGACAGCCAGCACCGAGCGGAGTGCCATGAGCCAAGGATTCCGTTCTGGCGCCATTGCCTTCCTGACCAAGCCGTTCACCGCCAAGAAATTTCTTTCCATGATTCAAACGATTATTCGGTAGGCTTTCGGAATCATGAGCGAAAAAATAGTGACGAGACCCTTCGTCCCCCACAAACGAAACAGGCTTCGGTTCCCCTCTCCCCAACGCGGGAGAGGGGCTAGGGGTGGGTGAGGGGGCGAGCACACGGTGGACTGTTCTGGCAAGTGTTCCAAGACCCTCATCCAGCACTGGGTTTCGGAAACTGACTCAGCCGACAGGGATCCCTCACCCCCCGGCCCCTGGAGCTGTGCAAAAATTCAAGGGTAGGGACGCGCTGCTGCGCGTCCACGACGGTAAACCCAACACGGACGCGGAGCACCGCGTCCCTACCGGATCAGATTTGTGCGCCCAACCGAATTTTTTCACAGCTCCCCTCTCCCGCGTTGGGGAGAGGGGAGCCGATTCTACCGACTGTGACCGCATCAGACAAAGCACGAGAAGCGTCAGTATGATGCGTAATCCTCAATAACAACTGACAACCAACTACGCCTGAATCAACTGCCTCAACACGTATGGCAAGATCCCGCCGTGCTGGTAGTAATCGATCTCAATCGGCGTGTCGATTCGCAGCGTCAGGCGGACTTCTTTCTGGCTTCCGTCCTTCCGATGGATCACGAGTGTGACATCCTGTTGGGGCTGAACTGGACCGTCAAGGCCGGCAAGATCAAAAGTGTCCCTACCCTCCAGTTTTAGAGACTGCGCATTCACCCCTTCCTTAAACTGGCACGGCAACACTCCCATCCCGACCAGGTTGCTGCGATGAATGCGTTCAAAGCTTTGCGCGATGACAGCCTTCACCCCAAGCAGGCAGGTCCCCTTCGCTGCCCAGTCGCGCGAACTTCCGGTGCCGTATTCCTGCCCAGCGAAGACCATGAGTGGAATATGGGCCTCCTGATACTTCATTGAAGCATCATAGATGCTCATTTGTTCACCCGAAGGCTGATGAACGGTCACACCACCCTCGACGCCGGGCGCCATCAGGTTCTTGATCCGGACGTTGGCAAAGGTACCGCGAGTCATCACCCGGTCGTTGCCACGGCGTGAACCATAACTGTTGAAGTCTTCCAGCGCTACTCCCCGTTCCTGCAGGTAAAGTCCGGCCGGTGAGGTTTTCTTGATGGCGCCCGCAGGACTGATGTGGTCGGTTGTGACAGAGTCTCCAAAGATGGCCAGAGGCCGCGCGCCCTTGATGCTGGCAATGGTCCCAGGCTCCAGGCTGAAATCTTCAAAGAACGGAGGCTCCTGAATATAGGTCGATTCCGGGTCCCAAGCGTAGACATCGCCCGTGCTGCTGGGAATTTCGTTCCACATCGGATTCTGAGCGGCGAAGTCCTGGTACAGCCTGCGGAAAGTTGCAGGGTCGAAAGCCGACGCCATCAGCTCGCGCACTTCCTGCAAGCTGGGCCAAATATCTCTGAGATAGACGCCTTGCCCATCCTTGGCTTTGCCCAGCGGATCTTCAGCCAAGTTGATATCGACGCGCCCTGCGAGTGCGAAAGCCACCACCAGCGGCGGGCTCATCAGGAAATTGGCCTTGATGTTCTGATGAACGCGCGCTTCGAAGTTGCGGTTGCCGCTCAGCACGCTGGCGGCAATCAGATCGTTCTTCGTGACGACTTCCTCAATGCGCGCTTCCAGCGGCCCGGAGTTTCCAATACAGGTAGTGCAACCATAACCGACGAGCTGGAAACCTAGCCGGTCCAGGTAGGGCTGCAGCCCCGTCTTGGCCAGATAGTCGGTAACCACACGCGAGCCTGGCGCCAGCGACGACTTCACCGTCGGCCGCACGGTTAAGCCTTTCTCCACAGCCTTTCGGGCAAGGAGTCCGGCTGCCAGCATCACACTGGGATTTGAAGTGTTCGTGCACGACGTAATGGCCGCGATCAAAACATCCCCGTGGCCAACATCGCCGGATGGCCGGCTGCCATTGGGCAAGGTGAACCGCTGCGACAAAGCCTCCTTGGGCTTGTTGTAACCGTTCTCGCTTACGGGTTTCTGGAACAGCTCCACAAACTTCTCCTTCAACCGGGGAAGTTCAATGCGGTCCTGTGGACGCTTCGGCCCGGCCACCGCAGGCTGAATGTCTCTCAGGTCCAGTTCCAGCACGGCGCTGTAGTCGCACTCGCCCTTCCGTGGAATTCCGAACAGACCTTGCGCCTTGAAGTAACTGCGGAACATGTCCACTTGCTCTTCCGTCCGTCCCGTGGAGAGCAAGTATTTGCAGGTCTCCTCATCAATCGGGAAGAAACCCATCGTGGCGCCGTACTCCGGGGCCATATTGCCGATAGTTGCCCGGTCGGTGACCGGCAGGGCGGCTGCGCCTTCGCCGAAATACTCCACAAACTTGCCGACCACCTTTGCTTTGCGCAGCATCTCCGTGCAGTGCAGCACGAGGTCGGTTGCAGTCACACCTTCGCGCAACGCGCCTGTCAGATGCACTCCGACAACGTCGGGAGTGAGAAAGTAAACCGGCTGGCCCAGCATACCGGCTTCCGCCTCAATTCCACCGACGCCCCAGCCCACGATTCCCAAGCCGTTGATCATCGTCGTGTGTGAGTCCGTTCCGACCAGCGTATCAGGATAATAAACCCTGCGGTTCTCCAAGACTCCCTTCGCGAGATACTCGAGGTTCACCTGATGCACAATGCCGATGCCGGGCGGCACCACTTTGAAGCTTTCGAACGCCTGCATTCCCCATTTTAAAAACTGATAGCGCGCCCGGTTGCGCTTAAACTCCGTCTGCATGTTGAGTTGAAAAGCTTCGCCAGTGCCAGCGTAATCCACCTGCACTGAATGATCGACCACCAGATCGACGGGCACGAGCGGCTCAATCAACTTCACATTCTTGCCCAGCCGGGCAACAGCTGAGCGCATGGCGGCCAGATCGACCAGCAGCGGCACTCCGGTGAAGTCCTGCAGCACGATTCGCGCTACCACAAATGGAATCTCTTCGGTGCGGACCGTGTTAGGTTTCCAGTTCGCCAGGCTGCGAATGTCGGCTTCGCGAATCCTCTTGCCATCAAAGTTTCTCAGTACAGACTCCAGCACGATGCGAATGCTGACCGGCAGCCTGGAGATCGGCCCGACACCCTCCTTTTCAAGTTGGGGCAGGGAATAGAACTGCCCAAAGCGTCCGCCTTCCGCTGAAAAAGTCTGCAAACTGTTGAACAAATGATGTGACATGGAAACTCCCCTGAGGCTTCAATAAACTAGGATAAATGAAGACAGATCACCGTCTTAGCAACAATGGCAGACTCAGGATATGCGCTGGCCTAGGGACTGTCAAGAGGGCCGAGCAGGAATGTGAATTCGGTGCGGATCCGCTTGCTAGCTTTCTCTGAAAATCCCCCCTTAAAAAAGGGGGGAAAAGAAGGCGAAGCCTTC